>JACPRC010000171.1 GCA_016190175.1 Planctomycetota bacterium | reverse complement strand
CCCTCGTACACCTCCGCCGCCGCCTTCTCCCGCTGCGCCCTCTCTTTCTCCTCCCGCTCGCGCTCCTTCTCTCCCTCCGCCACCTCCTTTTGCCGCTCCGCCCCCGCCCGCGCCCGCTTCTCCCGCACCCACTTCGGCACCATCAACCCCGACACGATCCCCACCGCCAGCAACCCCGCCGCGCCCACCACCAGCAGCCCCTTGCGCTTCGAGGCGAACTTCCCCAGGCGGTACAGCGCCGACGGCGGATGCGCTTCGATCGCCTCACCGGCGAGATAGCGCGTCAGATCCTCCGCCAGATCCAGCGCCGTCGCGTACCGCCGCGCCGGCTCCTTCTCCAGACACTTCATCACGATCGTCTCGAGGTCCCGCTCCACCCGAGGGTTCCTTCCCCGCACCGGCCGCGGCTCCACCTCCACGACCTTCTTGAGGAGGTCGTAGACGTTCGCGTCCCGGAACGGCGGCCGGTCCGTCAGCAGTTCATACAGCGTCGCGCCAAGCGAGTAGACGTCGCTTCGGGCGTCGACCTCGTGGGTCCGCCCGCGCGCCTGCTCCGGGCTCATGTAGCTCGGCGTCCCCAGGACCATGCCGCTGTGGGAGAGCGACGAATCCACCGCCGTCCGCTTCGCCAATCCGAAGTCCATCACGTAGACCCGGAGGCCCCGCGCCCGGGACGCCGGCGGCATCCTCCGCGTCGTCTTCGGCCGCGGCTGCGGCTTGCCTTCCACCATGATGTTCGCGGGCTTGAGGTCGCGGTGGATGACGCCCTGCTCGTGCGCCGCGTGAACCGCGAGCGCCGCGTCGCGGATCAGCTCGGCGAGGAGCTTGCGGTCGGCGCGCGGAAAGGTGGAGAGCGTCTGCCCCTCGACGAACTGCATCGCGATGTAGTTCTCGCGCGCTTCGTAGACGGCCGCGATGTTGGGGTGGTTGAGCGCCCCCGCGGTCTGCGCCTCGCGCCGGAAGCGCGCGAGGTCGTCCGTGTACTCCCCCTTGAGGAACTTCAGCGCGACCCAGCGGTTGAGCTCGGTGTCCCACGCCTTCCACACCTCGCCCATCCCGCCCGCGCCGAGCTTCGCCGTCTTGATGTACTTTCCGATGCGCTCGCCTTCGGGCGCGCCGGCGGCGGTCCCGCCGCGCGTGAGGGTCCGCGCGCGCTCGAACTGCTCGCGCGTGAGATAGCCCTTCTTGAGCAGGATCTCGCCGAGTCCGGGAAGCGGCTTGACGCCCCGGGACGCGAGCTGCGACCGGAGGCGCAGCGATTCCTGCACCTGTTCGGGCTTCGCCAGTCCCGCTTGGACGACGGTCTCGGCGAAGGCGAGATCGGGATCGGGGGCGGGTTCGCTCATGCCGCAAGAGAGTATACCCCATGGTCCAATGGGGACGGACCGCGGGCGATTTCTTGTGACGTCCGCTCCGGAGCCGCCATTCTTCCGTGAACGAAGAAGGTGAAAGGAGGCGGCCATGAGACTCGCGCGGATGGCGGTGGCGGTGGGATTCTCGCTCGCGGTGGGAGCTTGCGGCGGAGGGGGAGGAGGCGGCGGCGGAACCGCGGGCAGCGTCGAACCCGCCCCGGAGACGATCGGGGCGATCGGGCAAACCTACTCCGTTCTCGCCGGCGCCAACCGGTATCGCACGTCCGGCAACAGCGTCTCGCTCGATGTCGGGTCCGGGCCCGGGCAGGATTTCACCATCGAATTCTGGATGTACATCACGTCCCTGCCCGTTTCCGGCTCCGCCGACGCCATCATCGAGGACGACGGATACAGAGTCTCTTTGGGGAAACCATGGACGGGGAACTGGAGCCTTCGACTGACGCTCTGGACCCTCTCGTCGTCGATCTCGTACGTCTGGTACTACTACACGAGCGCCCCGATCGGCGTCTGGACGCACGTGGCCTTCCAGTTCAAGCAGTCCAACGGGAAGGTGGATGTGGCGGTCAACGGCAAGCTCCAAGCCGGTACGGCGGGGTCCGCGATCACGCTCATCGCCGGATCGTACCCCTTCTATCTGGGCGGCCATCCGAGCTGGGTTCCCGACGCGAACGTCTTCAAGGGGATGATCGACTGTCTGCGCGTCTCGGACGTGGTGCGATACGGCGGCGACTTCGTCCCGGCGGCGGTCGGCGAGACCGAACTCGCCGCGGACGCGAACACGCGCGCGCTCTGGTGGTTCAACATCGGATCGCAACCCTACGGGGACCGGTCCGGCAACGGGAATACGCTGGTGAACCCATGAGCCGCGCACGGGGCGCGCTTGCCGCCTTCGCGCTCTCGGCCGGTTGCGCGTCGCCGGTCATTCTGGTCGAGCCGGCGTCTCCCGAACCGCGCGCGGTTCCCTTCTGGACGAGCGTCCTCGTCCTCGATCCCGTCGTGAGATGCGAACGCGTCGAGAACGGGCGGGCGCTCGACACCGCGCGGCTCAAGGGAGGAGAGGCGAGCGCGGCGCTGCTCGCCGCCGCTTGCGCGATGGTGAGCGCGAAGGGCGCCGGGACGGTCACGACGGGGCAGATCGGGCAGGACGATTTCCCGCTCATCGCGTGCGACGTGGTGCGTGCGGGACAGGTGATCTGTGTGGAGGATGCGCTGAACGAATACGCCGTCCTCGTCCACAAGTCAAAAGTGGAGATGACCGCTATCCTGGTGAACGCGCGACCCTATGCTCTCTTGTGGCGCGACAAGGGAATCGTCCGCGGCGGCAAGGCCGGGCTCAACCCTGCGCTGATCAGCCAGGGGTTCTCCGGCGGGGTTTCAGCTCCGGAAGGAATGGGTGCGGGAACTTCTCAGGACGTTACCGGAGCGGTCACGGGGGAAACCGTCGGCCGACAAGTGATCGGGGCGGACGGGTGGAGACTCGCTCGATCCGCCCACGCGGATCGACGAAGTCTATGCCCGGTTGGCGGGGCCAATCCCGAAGTACGACCGATAACTTTACGATTATGGCTTGTACGTTTACGATAATCGGATAATATCTTTACGTTATGGGACGTAAACGTAAAGATATTGCTGGAATCGTAAACTCAATCCTGTCAAGACAGGATCGCTTCCGCACATCGGAAATCGCGGTTGCGGCGGCCATCTCTCGACAAGCGGCGCACCGTCATCTCAGCGAGCTCCTAGCCACCGGCGCCCTTCTCCGCGAGGGGAAAGGGCGGGGAGCGATGTACCGGCGGGCTTCGCAGAAGATTCGCTTCGACCATGCGCGCGCAGGGCTTGCGGAGGACAAAGTCTGGAGGGACGTGCGGGCCGCTCTTCTCGTCGGGATTCCGGAAAATGCGGAGCGCATCCTGCACTACGCGTTGACGGAGATGGTCAACAATGCCGTCGATCACTCCGGGTCCGAGCGCGTCGTGGTCGAGGCGTTCGGATCCGGACCCCGCGCGGGATTCGAGGTCTCCGACGAGGGCGTAGGGATTTTCGATCACGTTCGTGAACGGCTCGGACTCGCGGACCGAATGGCTGCCTTGCAGGAGATCTCCAAGGGGAAGGTGACGACCGATCCCGACCATCACACGGGCGAGGGCATCTTCTTCGTCTCCAAGATCGCGGACTTCTTCGAGATCGACAGCGGCGGGCTCTCGTGGAAGGTGGACGGCGAGCGCGGCGACATGGCCGTCGGATCGGCGCCGTCGAGGCGCGGCACGCGGGTGCGCTTCGAGGTTGCGAAGGACAAGTCGCGCAGGCTCGCCGATCTTTTCGCGGAGTACGCGAAGGACTACGAATTCACGAAGACGCGGGTGGTGGTGAAGCTCTTCGCGATCGGCGTGCGGTTCGTCTCGCGCTCCGAGGCGAAGCGGCTGCTCCACGGCCTCGAGCGGTTCCGCGAGGTCGTGCTCGACTTCGCGGGCGTGACGGAGATCGGTCAGGGCTTCGCCGACGAGGTCTTTCGCGTCTGGGCGCGCGGGCATCCGGAGGTGCGGCTTGATCCGGTGGCGATGATGCCGGAGGTGCGGTTCATGGTCGAGCGGGCGGGCGGCCTCAAGCCCGGAGGAGAGGCCGGTCGATCTTGACGATGGTGAACGGTGTTCGCGGGAGGATCGTGGCCGGGGGATTTGTCGTGCTTGCGGTGTCGGTCGCGCTTCGCGGGACGCCTGCGGACCGTGCCGGATTGCGCCGAAGCGCCGCCACGCGACCCGGTGTCGCAATTGCGGAGCCGCCCCCGGCGCAGCCCGTCGGTTTCGGTCGCGCGACCGGATCTCGTCCCGAGGAGGGAGGGAAAGACGATGGCGGCATGCCGTCCTCGATCGTGATTCGCGGCACGGTGCTGAGGATCTACGGCTCTTCCCACGAACCGATCTGGGTGACCGTCGAATCCGACCAGCCTCGGTACGTGCACGTGCTCCCATGCGACGAAGGCGGGAATTTCGAGCGGCTTGTGCCCGCGGGAAGAAGCTACTTCGTCACGGCGCACTCGTACGAATCCCTCGACCGGGAGGGATGGGTGCGGCACAGGATCGGGCGGGCCGAGGTTGCCGGGGAAGCGGACGCGCAACTCCACATCTTCCTGACGGATCAGGAGGAATTCGAGGATCGCACCTGACGGCCGATCGCGCGCCGGCTACCCCAGCTTCCCGATGACCTCCTTCGAGATCACGATCCGCTGGATCTCGCTCGTCCCCTCGCCGATCGTGCAGAGCTTCGCGTCGCGGTAATAGCGTTCGACCTCGTACTCGTTGAGATAGCCGTAGCCGCCGAGGACCTGGATCGCGTCGCGTGTCGTGCGCATGGCGTGCTCGCTCGCGAAGAGCTTCGCCATTGCGGCCTCCTTCTTGAAAGGCCGCCCCGCGTCCTTGAGCCGCGCGGCCGCGTAGACGAGGTGCCGCGCCGCCTCGATGCCCACGGCCATGTCCGCGAGCATGAAGGCGACGGCCTGGTGCGCGGCGATCGGCTTCCCGAACGCCTTGCGCTCTCTGGAGTACGCGAGCGCGCGCTCGTACGCGCCCTCCGCGAGGCCGAGCGCCATCGCGCCGATCCCGATGCGGCCGTTGTCGAGGATCTTCATGAAGTACTCCCATCCGCGGCCGCGCTCGCCGAGGAGATGGGAGTCCGGCACGGAGACGTCCTCGAACGTCACATAGCAGGTGTCGCTCCCGCGGACGCCGAGCTTGTCCTCCTTCTTCGCGACGGTGATCCCCTTCCACGTCGAATCGAGCACGAAGGCGCTGATCCGGGAGTGCTTGTCCGCGTCCTTGTCGGTGACGGCGGTGACCGTCATCACGTGCGAGACGCTCGCGTTCGTCATGAACATCTTCGAGCCGCTGATCCGCCAGCCGCCGGGGACCTTCGTCGCCGTGGTCGCGGTCCCGCTGGAGTCGCTCCCCGCGCCCGGTTCGGTGAGGCCGTAGGCGCCGATCGTCTCGCCGCGCGCGTTGGGCGGGACGTACTTCCGTTTGAGCTCCTCGCTCCCGAAGAGCCAGATCGGCATCGTGCCGAGGGACGTGTGCGCCGCGAGGCCCAGCGCGGTCGAGCCGCACACGCGCGAGATCTCCTCGATCGCGATCGCGAACGACAACGTGTCGCCGCCGGCGCCGCCGTACTCCTCGGGGAAGGGGATCCCCATGAGGCCGAGCTCCGCCATCTTGCGGAAGCTCTCCTTCGGGAACTCGCCGCTCTCGTCCACGTGGCGCGCGCGCGGTGCGAGCTCCCTTTGCGCGAACTCGCGCACGGTGGCGCGGATCATCTGCTGGGTGTCGGTGAGGTCGAACATGCCGCGGATTTTAGGAGAATGGGGGGGAAAGATCAAAGACGAAAGGGACGTCAGCGGGAGACCAGCCGGGCGTTGAGAAGGCCGGCGGCGGAGAGCATCCGGAGCACGTCGCTTTGGTGCTCGAACTTGTCGCACATCAGGGGGAAGAGCTCATCCAGCGACATCCGCCGGCCGATGTGCACGTCTCCGTCCGGGTGCCCGACGAATCCCCGCTCGACCATGACCCTGCCCAACCACACGATCGTCCGGCGGGCGGTATCGATGACGACCGTGGGGATGGCCGCCCCGGCAGGTAGGACGAACCGCGACTCCAGGACTCTCTCCAGGAACGCCGGCAGGGAGGCGGCGGGAGGAAGTGCGACGTCGACGCCGTTCCTGTCCCACGCCCGCGCGCCTCGGAGCTGCCGGACGATTGCTTCTGCAACGACGGGATCCTGCCTATGGAGTCTCAAGGTGACGTAGCTTCGCCCTTTCAAGTCGCGCTTGACCGGCGTGACCTTCCCCACGATCCGGACGTTCCGCACCGTGCAGGCGCCGTCCGCATCGACCTCGACGGGGCCCTCCGCGTGCGCACGGATCGCGGGGCAGGTCGGAAGCTCCTTCATCTCCGTCCCGAGCAGCCGTCCTCCCCGAAGCGAATCCGCGTCTCCGAACGCTAGGACCTTGGCGGTGACGCCGGAGCCATCGCCCGGCGGAACCTCGGCGACGACCCAGACCAGAGCCGCCCTTCGGCCCGCGATCGTGGGCACGAAGATCTCCGGCATCGGGAGAAGACGGAAGAGTCGTGGCAGCAAGGGGCCTCCGACGGAATCCCCCGTCCCGTCGAGTCCGACGACGATGCCGACGCCGGTGAGGCAGACAGGCTCGGTTCCCTCGACCCACGCGAAGTCGCCGATCTTCCGCGTCTCGCCCGCGGGCGACGGCGCGGCCCGGCAGGCGGCGAGAAGAGCGGCGGCGAGCGCGATGGAACGCCGGATCATCGCCGATACTCTACCACGCGCGCCCCTCTTTGTTCTTTGCTCTCCGTTCTCTGTTCTGCTACCCTTCCCCCGGTGCCCGACAAATTCACCTTCGCCCGGCGGCTCGACCGCATCGAGATGTCCGGCATCCGCAAGATCTTCGAGCTCGCCCAGGGCGTGAAGGACGCGGTCGACTTCTCCCTCGGCCAGCCCCACTTCGACACCCCCGCCGAGGTCAAGGCCGCCGCGATCCAGGCGATCCAGAACGGCTTCAACCGCTACACGGTCACGCAGGGGATCCCCGCGCTGCGCGAGAAGATCCGCTCCGAGCTCGCGCGCAAGTGGGGCTTCCGCGACGGCGACGTCATGGTCACCGCGGGCGTCGCGGGCGGGCTCTTCCTCGCGACGGCCGCGCTCGTCGACAAGGGCGACGAGGTCATCGTCCCCGACCCGTACTTCGTCCTCTACCGCCAGCTCGTCAATTTCTTCCTCGGCGTGCCGGTCCTGCTGGACACGTATCCGGACTTCCGGATCCGGCCGGAGAAGCTGGAGGCCCTCATCACGCCGCGGACGAAGCTGATCCTCTTCAACAACCCGGTGAACCCCACGGGCACCGCCTACACCGCGGCCGAGGTCGCGGCGATCGCGGCGGTCGCGCGGAAGCACGGCGTCCTCCTGGCGAGCGACGAGATCTACGAGGCGTTCAGCTACGACTTCCCGCACGAGAGCATGCTCCGGCACGACCCGGGGGCGCTCCTCATGGGCGGTTTCGGGAAGACCTACGCGATCCCCGGATGGCGGCTCGGCTTCGCGGCGGGGCCGCGCGAAATCATCGAGAAGATGAACCTCCTCCAGCAGTTCTCCTTCGTCTGCGCGCCGTCGCCGGCGCAGGCGGCGGGCGTCGCGGCGCTCTCGCTGGACATGAAGCCGTACATCGACGAGTACCGCCGCAAGCGCGACTTCGTGTACGAGGGGCTCAGGGACCGCTACGAGGTCGTGAAGCCGCAGGGCGCCTTCTACATCTTCCCGAAGTGCCCGTCCGGCGACGACCAGACCTTCGTGCGGCGCGCGATCGAGAACAAGGTCCTCATCGTCCCGGGCGGCGCCTGCTCGCAGCACCAGACGCACTTCCGGCTCTCCTTCGCCGCGTCGGACCCCGACCTCGCGCGCGGCGTCGAGATCCTGAACCGGCTGGCGCTCGATTCGTAGGCGCGCTTCGGCCTCACAATGTTAGTGTTGCACCAGCCAACGATAAGTGGAGATCGTCACGGAGAATGCGCGCGATTTCGAGCGTCTTCCGTTCGTCACGGCGCGGCGTCTCTCCGAGTTCTCTTGAGCGTCGCGGTTCCCGCCTATTTCTGGACACCCGCGCGTCGAGGCTGCTACATTCCGCCGCACGATGAAGCATCTCGCCCTCGCGCTCTCCTTCATGGCGACCGCAGCGCCCGCCTTCGCGCAGAAGGTGGAGACGAAGCCCGAGCGGCAGGATACGCTTCGCATCATCATCACCGGAGAACTCGACCTCGACGGCGTCCTCCGCTCGCACAACGCGACCGCCGCGGGCGCCGGCGGCGACGATCACGGCTCCGACGTCTGGACCGTGGAGGGCGACATCCGTCTCCGTCTCGACATCGAGATGCAGGAGCGGATCGGCGCGGTCCTGTCGCTGCGGACGCGGCGCCTGACCGGCGGCGCCGGCCCCGTGCTCGCGGTCGACAACGCGATCGCCTTCCGCGGCGCCGACACCAACCGCCTCGGCGCGAACCCGGAGGAGACGCTCGTCCTCGTGGACGAGGCGTCGGTGACCTTCAACGAGTTCATCGATCCGCAGATGCGCCTGGCCGCGGGGATCGTCCCCGTCGTGTTCGACCTTCGGGGCCGCGGCGAGGCCTTCTTCTTCGACCCGCGCCGCTCCGGCGGCTTCGGGAAGAACGCCGGCGCGACCGTGTTCGGCTTCGCCGACGAGCTCCAGCCGGCGGGCGTGCACCTCACCTACGTTCGCGACGCGTTCGGCGCGGGGCTGTTCGCGCTCCCGGCGATCGTCGAAGGGGGCGATCCGTCCGGCGACGAGTCCGCATACGGCTTCTGGTTCATGTTCACGCCGAAGCTGTTCGCCGAGGGGACGCGGCTCGGGTCGTTCGTCGCCGTGGATTCCTTCCCCGGATCGGAGACCTCCGTCTGGACCCTCGGAGGCGGTCTTGACCTCCACGGTATCGTGGACGGGCTCGAGATCTACGCCGAGTCCTACATGCAGTTCGGCCGCGCCGGCCGGAACGCCGCGGGAGACGTCCTGTCCGTCGGGGGCTGGGCCCTGCTGGTCGGCGCGGAGTACCGCATCCCCGACAACGAGCGCGCGATCTGGTTCGGCCTCGGCTTCTCGTGGATTACGGGCGACGACGACGCGGCCGACGACAAGGTCGGCAACTTCCTCTCGTACGAGAACGTGAACGAGATGCTCGTCCTCGAGGACCGGACGTACGGCCTCGACCTCGACACGAATTACCTCTCGTTCAAGATCAAGGGGGGCATCTCCTTCTCGGTCGGCTCGGAGGCGAAGAACAACCTGGAGCTGTCGCTCCTCGTCGGGTTCAACCGGCTCGTCGAGGAGCTGTCGGTCGGGGGCGGGGCGGCGAGCTCGAACCGGATCGGGCACGAGGTCGATCTCCGCGCGAAGCTCGCCGCGACGAAGCAGCTCGCGTTCGAGACCGCCGTCGGGATCCTGTTCGGCGCGGACGTGCTGGAAGACGTCTTCGGGGCGGAGGGCAACAGCGCGGCCGTATGGATGTTCGGGACGCGGCTTCAGTTCTGACTTGACTTCCGACCCGAAATGGATAGACTCCGGCTTATGGCGTCGATGCGCGCGAAGCAGGTCCAGCCCCTTTGCCCGATTCGGGCCGGAGGCGGCGCGCGCTGACCGAGCGAGAAGAAACGGAAGCCCGCGCCGCAAGCGCGGGTTTTTTGTTTTCCGGCCGGAAGAGAGAAGAGATGAAGAAGTCGGCGATCAAGATCGTCTGCCCGATGTGCCTCGCCCAGCAGGCGAGGTGCGGGCCGCCGGTTTAGACGCCGCGGAGAAGGGAAAACCGACCCCCGCACCTCGCAAGGGTGCGGGGGTTTTTCGTTTACCCTGAGCGAGCCCGCCGGCTTGCCTCGCCGGAGCGCCCAAGGTGCGGAGGCGGGAGGCGGGCGAGTCGAAGGGTTATGGAGGGCGCGATGAAGCCGAACCATCGGAAGTGGATGTCGGACCGGCGCAAGGTGCGCCGGTTCGCGCGGGCCTTCGTAGGAAGCGCGACGGCCGTCCGCGTGCGGCGAAGGAGGGAGGTCTCATGACCTACACGATCGAGATGCGCGTGAGACGAGTGGGCGGCGCCCTCTCACGCGTCGCGGAGCTGCTCCGCAGGCGGCGTTTCGAGGTGGCCCGCCTCGTGGCGCGGCCGACCGGGGACGGGGGGCGACTCGACCTGACGGTCACGGTCACGGGCACCGGCCCCGCGGGCGCCGTCGCGCGACAGGTGTCGCGGCTGGAGGACGTGGAGCGCGTCCACCTCCGGATGACCGCGTGAAACCTGAGTCCGCCGCAACAAGTTCCTTTCCTTGCGGCGGACTCACCCTGAGCGAAAGCCGCCTGAACCTCCGACGGCAGGCGGCTGGAGTCGAAGGGGTTGCCCATGGTTCGACTCGCCCTCGACACGGCGCGGCGACCTTCGGTCGCGGCGCAAGGCGCCAGCCGCGCTCCGCGCGGCGCGCCGTGTCGAGGGCGAGCCTGCGGCTCGCTCACCATGATTCGCCCGCAAGGAAGCCCTTGTTGCGGGCGAATCAAACCGGTTGCGTGCGGCTCCGCCGGGAAGCCGATCTAGGTACGGGATGCGGTGGAGTCGCGCGCTCGTCCTGGCGGTCCCGGCCCTCGCGCTCGGCGCGGTCGCCTGGCTGCGCCGCGACGCCCTCCTCGGCGCCTGCGCGGCCTACGCCGCCGTCCTCGCGGTCGTCCTCCGCCGCCCGCGCGAGGTCCGCGAAGTCGCGGCGCTGGCGGCCGAGCGGGAGCGCGCCTTTTCGCGGGAACGCGCGGAACTCCAGGCGCGGATCGACCGGCTCTCGGCGGAGCGGGAGATCGGCCTCATCCTCAACGAAGACGTGGACTTCCGCACCATCCTCGACAAGGTCCTCACGATCACCGCGGACACCCTCGGCGCCGACGGCATCGAGATCCACCTGCGCGACGAGAAGGGGGATCTCGTCCCGCGCGCGGCTCGCGCGGACGGGCGCACCACGTTCGACGTCGCCGCGCGGAAGGGGGACCCGCTCCTGGCGGCGGTCCTCGAACACGGCAAGGCGATCCAGACGGCGGAGGAGGGGCGCCTCACGGTCATGGCGCCGCTCTCCTCGGACCGGGAGCTCGTCGGCGTCGTCCGCGTCGTCGCCCCGCCGGACCGCGGGGAACAGATCTCCCGACATCTCGCCGAGTTCTCGAAGTTCCTCGCGCTCGCGCTCAAGACCCCGGACCTCTACACGCGCGCGACCGTGGACGGCCTCACGGGGCTCTCGACCAAGCGGCGCTTCCTCCAGCAGCTCGACGCGGAGGTCGCCGCCGCCCGGCGCACGCAGGAGACGCCGTCCCTCGTCATGATCGACATCGACCATTTCAAGAAGGTCAACGACACCTACGGCCATCAGGCCGGGGACCGCATCCTCCGCGGCGTGGCGGAGGTGATCCTCAATGGGACCCGCAGGTCCGACGGCGCCGCGTTCCGCTACGGCGGCGTGGAGATGGCGATCCTGCTGAACCGGACGCGGCCGGAGCGCGCGGCGGAGGCGTCCGAACGGATCCGCCGCGCGATCCAGGAGAAGAAATTCCTCATCGACCGGCGGCGTTCCATTCATGTGACCGCGAGCTTCGGCGTGGCGGGGTTCGACCTCTCGATGGAGGACGGCGCGGAGCTGATCCGGCACGCGGACGAGGCGCTCTACCGGGCCAAGGAGGGCGGCCGCAACCGCGTGGTCCTCGCGGAGCGGCCGGTCCGGGTGTAGACATGCAGACCTGCCCCAACTGCGGCGCGTCCTTCGAAGGACCGGCTTGCGGCAACTGCGACCTCCGGAACGTGGACGATCCCGACCGGCGGCCCGATTCGCCGTGGGTCGCCGTCTACTCCGGCGAGCGGAAGTGGGAGCTCGTGATCCGCCGGGCGCTGGAGAACGCGGGGATCGCCGTGCGTCACCAGGCTGTCGAGACGGACAACCCGTACTACCGCCTCAACATCGCGGACGTCGCCCTCTACGTGCCCCAGCCCGATGAGGCGCGGGCGCTCGACGTCCTGGCGGCGCTGAAGGAGAAGATCCCGGAGGCGTTCCCCGAAGGGACCCTGTAGCCTTCAGCGATCAGCCTTCAGCAATCAGCTTTCAGCAATCAGCAATCAGCCGTCAGCCTTCAGCACGGGAACCGCTGCAGTGTTCGACTGACGACTGAAGGCTGATTGCTGATTGCTGATTGCTGATTGCTGAAAGCCCTTCGCGGTGCTACCATCCCCGCATGCCCTACTGCCCCAAATGTAGTTCGGAGTACCGCAGCGGCGTCTCCCGCTGCGCCGACTGCGACGTGGATCTCGTCGCCGAGCTCGAACCGAAGCACGACCTCATCCTCGTCTTCACCTCGGACCAGGCGGACGCGGTCCGGGAGGCGCTCGACCGCGCGGGGATCCAGACCCGCGCGACGACCGTGCGTCAGGAGGAGTGCGATCCCGTCGAGGTGCTCCTCTCGGCCCAGAAGCTGCGCGATGCGTGGGCGGTGCTCCATCGGTTCCAGGAGATGGACCTCCCGGAGTCGGCCGTGCCGCAATGGGCCCTCCTCTTCCGCGGCGAGATATCGCGGGCCGATGCGCTCCGCGCCGCCCTGGACGCCGCGGGCATCCCGGCGGCGGAGCCGGACGAGGACGTCAACACCCTCGACCCCCTCCAGCGGGCCACCGCCGAGGTGCTCGTCCCCGAGGAGGACCTGGAGGCGGCGCGCGAGGTCCTCAAGGGACTCGACCGGATCGAGGGGGATGAGGAGCCGAAGGGGTAGGGGACCCGGACCGTTCCGGCAGGCAGGAGGTGCCATGTTCCGTCTCGCTCTCATCGCATCCCTCATGTCCCAGTCCTGCGCGTCCTGGGCGCAGGAGACGCCGCGCGTGGAGGAGGTCACCCGGCACGAAGACGGCACCGTTACCGCGAAGGTGCGGCCTGCGGCGCTGACGGCCGGCGAACTGGACCTGCTGCTCCGTCCCTACGCGACGGAGAAGGCGCTCGTCCGGGTAGTCGGCACCTCGCTGCTGGTGCGCGACACTCCGGCCAGGATCAAGGAGATGGAGAAGATCCTCGCGGCGTTCGACGTGCCGGCGCAGGCGGTGGAAATCACCTTTGAGATCGCCTGGAGCCGCGGTACTCCGGCGACGAAGGGCGAGGGGAAGGCGGTGCCGGAGCGCACGCGCACGGTCACGCTGCACGCCATGGTCGACCGCGAATTCCGCTCCTCGGGCACCGAAGAGGAGCCGTACGCCGCCGAGATCCTGGAGCATCCCGGAGGCACGAACGTCACCAAGCGGTACCGTCCGACCGGCGTCACGGTCTCGGGACGGCTGACCCGCAGGAGCGGCGATCGCCTCGACCTCCAGATCAAGCTCGACGTCATGGACGTTCTTCCGGACAAGAAGTTCCGGGGCGAGCAATTCGAATTGGCGGTCCCCCTGGAGAACGGCAAGCAGAGGCGCGTGGCCGCGGTCGGGGAGAACCCGTCCGCAGCCATCGAGGTGCGCGTCACCGCGACGCTGAAGTAGCGGCCGGCGCGGCATGATATAATCCCCCCTGGAGGTTGCCATGGCCGCGCTCCTCACCCGCCGCCGCTTCACGGTCGAGGACTACGAGAAGATGGTCCGCGCCGGCGTCCTCACGGAGGACGACCGCGTGGAACTGATCGAGGGGGAAATCGTTGAGATGAGCCCGATCGGAGAGAGACACGCCGCGTGCGTGAAACGAGTGAACCGCCTGCTGACCCGGCTCCTGGGGGAGCGCGCCATCGTCTCGGTGCAGGATCCTGTCTGCCTGGGCAACGACTCGGAACCCGAACCCGATATCGCGATCCTGCGGCCCCGTGCGGACTTCTACGTCTCGGGCCATCCGCGAGCCCGGGACATCTTGCTGATCATCGAAGTGGCGGACACGACCCGGAAGAAGGACCGGGAGGTCAAGATTCCCCTCTACGCCCGCGCGGGAGTCATGGAATCGTGGCTCGTGGATCTCGAGGCCCGCCGCATCGAGGTCTTCCGCAAGCCGTCCGCCCGAGGATACCTCGATCGATCCAAGGTCCGTGCGGGCGGGCGCATCTCTCCCGCGGCGTTCCCGGACATCGAGATCCCCGCCGGCGAGATTCTCGTGTAACGTTCCGCTTTCGCCCCGTCCTTTCTTCAGCGGACCCGACTTGCGACCGCCCGAGAGCGAAGACGACGGCATCCTCGCGCGCGCCTGGGCGACGGGGGATCGCGCCGCAGGCGAGGCGCTCCTCCGCCGGATGCTCCCCGGGATCTACGGCCTTTGCCTGCGGATCGTCGGGAACGACTTCGACGCGCAGGACGCCGCGCAGGAGACCTTCGCGCGGCTGTGCCGCGAGGTGCGCGCCGGCCCCGAGCTCCGGGACGTCCGCAAGTGGGCCGCGACCGTCGCCATGAACCTGTGCTTCGACCTGCGCCGCGAACGGCTCCGGGATCTGCCCGCGGAACCGGCCGTGGACGCGCCCGAGCCGCTCCCGGCGGCGGACCGCGAGACGCTCCACCGGGCGATCGGCGAGCTGCCCGAACGGTACCGGCTCGTGCTCCAGTACCACTTCATGCTCGACCTCAAGCCGCGCCAGATCGCGGAGATCCTCGGGCTCGAGGACGGCACGGCGCGAGTCCTGCTCCATCGCGCCGTCGCGGCGCTCCGGAAGAAGGTGACGCCGTGAGCGAGCATCCCGCGCCGGAACGGATCTTCGATCTCGAACACGGGATCGATCTCGATGGGACGGTCGAGGCGCATCTCGGAGAGTGCGGCGACTGCGCGCGGCTGGCGCACCGCATCGCCGCCGAGCGCCGGCGGATCTCCGCGGCCCTGGAGGACGTGCCCCCGGCCGGACTTGCGGAGCGGATCCTCGCCCGGTCCGCGCCCCGCCGCGTCCCGTGGGGGGCCCTCGCCAATGCCGCCATGTTCCTCATCTGCGTCGCGACCGTCGCCTTCGGGTTCCGCCGCCCCCGCGGCGTCGAGGTCATCCGGACGGTCCTGGTCCGGCCTCCCGAGGAGGAGCGCGTCTCCGCGGCGCTCGACGACCTCTGCCGCGTCGAAGTCGAGCGCAGCGTCGCCGAGATGATCACGCGCGCGGAGCTGTCGGAGTCGCGCGAGGGCGTCGTGCGGGAGAGCCTCCTCGCCGCCGCCTCCACGACGGCCGAGGTGTTCGACCGCGCCCAGCGGGGCGAGATCGACATGGAGACGCTTCTGGCCACGGACACGCTCGCGGGCATCGACGCGCGCTTGCGCGCGTCGCTCGACGGCCCGGAGTTCGAGCGCGTCTCGGCGTACCTCGACCGGATCAGCCGCGACGCGGCGGGGCGGACGACGGGCGGCTTCGTCCGCGACCTCGCGGCCGCGGTCGACCTGCCGCCCGCGGAGTCGGCCGCGATCGAGAAGCGGCTCGTGGAGCGCATCTCGTGGAGGCGCGACGTCGCGTTCCTCCCGGAGTTCGTACGCCGCCACCTGTGCGTGCATCTGCTCCGGAGCGGCGGAGCGACCGAAGTCGCGCGGACCGACTCGCTTATCGCGTTCCTGGACCGGGAAGGCCGGGAGCATCAACGGATCTGGGGAAGATTGCGGAACCGACGGGAGGGACCATGAAACGCCTGTGGATCGTGCCGGTCATCGCGGGTATCTTCGCGTTCGCCGCGGACGCCTCGGCGCAGGGGATGGGCGGCGGGAGCGGGATGGGGGGCGGGCCGCAGGGATGCGACCCGAGCTCCATGGGCGCGGGGATGGGCTGCGCGTGGCCGGACTGCCCGGGGATGCAGGAACTCATCGACGCCTGCCAGCCGTCCTGCGCCTGCGACATGGAAGACATGGAGGAGTGGTGCTCGCCCATGTCGTCCGAGGAATGCGAACAGTATTCCGAATGTCCCTTCGGCGAGGGCGCGCCGGGCTGCGACCTCTCTTGGGTGGACCAGTGCGGGGACTGATTCTCCTCTTCGCGCTTCCCGCGGGCGGCGATGAGGTGGTCCGCGCCGCGGGCGGCAACGTCGAGGAGCTGCGTGCGGTGCTCGGCCTCGACGCCGCGCAGGTCCGCGACCTCCGCGCGCGGCTCGCCAGGGCGGGCACGGACTACGAATCCGTCCGCACGGCGATGCGGGAGAAGGGCGCCGCCGCGGCGCTGGAGGCGGCGCGCGCGTGGGAGAAGGGCGTGCGCGACTCCGTCCGCGGGATCCTCGCCGATCCGCAGAAACCGCGCTACGACGACTGGCTCGCATTCAAGCGCCGCCTCGCGGGCGAATACGACAAGGCCCTCTTCGGCATCCCGCCCGTCACCGAGATGAAGCTCCGGATCGGGCTCGGCGCCGAGGCGGTCCGGAAGATGCAGCGCGCCTCGGACGACGGCCTCGCGAAGATCCAGGATCGCGTCCTCAAGATGAAGGATGGACGCGCCGAAGCGGAAGCGATCGCGAAGGCGGTCAACGATCTGCGTCGTACTACCATTGAGGCGATGATCGAAAGCGTCGCCGGAGCGGAGCGGAAGAAGGTGAAGGAGTACGTGAAGACGTGGCTCCAGACGGCCGAGGCGAAGCTCGCGAAGGCCGACCGCGACCGCCTCGTGCGCGTGCTCAAGGCGCTCGCCGTCGCGGACGGGGAACAGGAGAAACGCCTCCGGGCCCGCCTGGCCGCGGTCTTCCTTCACCAGCAGGAACTCGCCGACCTCCGCCGCGGCATGGCGAAGGAACTCCTCATGGCCGTCCTCAAGGCGAAGCCCGAGGCGGACATCTGGGAGGCGATCGACGAGCACGGCGCCCTGATCGACGTGCACGTCCGGCGGCTCTCGTCGCTCTACGAGGACGTCAAGGCCGACCTGCCCACGAAGCAGGTCGCCAGACTGGTTTCCGAGGGGATTATCGAGTAGATTGTCGGACCGACCTTGTTTTCAGGAGGAGAAGAAATGGCGACACTGGCGTTGATGGCTTCGTTGCTGATGTCGACGGAGAACCCGCCGCTGACGATCCCGCTCAAGGGCCTCACGGCGAAGTGCTGCGAGAAACCCGTGGAGGAGGCGCTCGGCCGGATGCCGAACGTGGAGTCCGTGAAGCTCCGCAAGGACGGATCGCTCTACTACGCCGACATCTCGCTGAAGGCGGGCTACGGCGTCCCGATCTCGGAAATCGACAAGGCCCTGGGCGAGGCGAACAAGGAGATGGGGGACGCGATGGGGACGAAGTACGTCCTCGACGATTCCCTGCTCCTCTCGCAGGTGCATCTCTTCAAGACGAAGAACGAGCCGGAGGAGAGCAAGATCAAGTCCGCCCTGTCCAAGCTCCCCGGCTTCAAGGTCGTCGTGAAGCAGAAGACGGGCTTTACCGTCGTGTTCGAGGGCGAAAAGCAGCCGACCGCGGTCCAGGTCCGCAAGGGGTGCGGCGTGGAGGTGACCGACGTCATCCTCGCCGCCTCGAAGGACGGCGCGCGGTACTCGTGCCCGATGCATCCGGAGACGGCGTCCCCGGCCCCGGGCAAGTGTCCGGAGTGCGGGATGGACATGTACAAGGTGGCGACGAGCAGGGGCGGCCCGCAGCCGAAGAAGGACGACAAGACCGACGACAAGCCGAAGAAGAAGGGCGGCTGATGCCCGTAGTTCGGGAAGAGCCGTAGGCTCTTCGACGTGGCGCTTTTCCGGGTCGTGTCGTACGGCGCCTACCTCGCGTCGTCGGCGCTGCTCGTGTGGTTCGTCGAGTTCAAGGTGGACCGTCCCGCCGTCACGGGCGGGACGGTCCGCTCGCTTCTGGTCGATGCCGCCCTCCTTGCCCTCTTCGCCCTCCAGCACAGCGGGATGGCGCGGGAGTCGTTCAAGCGGCGGTTCACGTCCGACCGCAGCCTCTACGTTCTGCTTTCGAGCCTCGCTCTCGGCGCGCTGTGCGGCCTGTGGCAACCGCTGCCCGGAACGATCTGGGAACTTCGCGGGGCGGCGCGGGTCGCGATGTTCGTCGTGAGCGGGCTCGGCTGGCTCCTCGCGGCGGTCGCGACGGCGCAGGTGGACCCGTTCCTCGGGATCTGGGGCCGCCGGGAGGGGCCGCTGCGGACGCGCGGCCTCTTCGGGATCGTGCGCCATCCCGCCTATCTCGGGATGCTCGTCGTCTTCTGGGCGGCCGAGACGATGACGTGGACGCATCTCGTCCTCACGGCGGGATTCACGGTCTATCTCGCGGTCGGGATCGCGCTCGAGGAGCGGGGTCTCTCGGCCACGTACGGAGCGGAGTACGCGGAATACCGGGAGCGCGTGCCGGCGCTCCTCCCGCTGGGACGTCCCCCGTGCCGTTGACGCTCCGCACGCAAGGCGATAGAATTCGGATGAGAATGATCCCCACGAAGACGAAGATCGGGCCCGAGGACGCCGGGCGGCGGATGACCTTGGAGGAGTTCGCTCAGGCCGATGGGCAAAGCGGCCACGTCTACGAGCTGGCCGGGGGGGAGGTGGTCGTCGTCGAGATTCCCGGATTGCCGCACGGCTTGGTGGTGGACGCCCTTCAGCGGCAAGTGCAAGCGTATCGAGTCGCGCACCCCGGCCTGGTCTACTACGTGGCGTCCGGCTCCGATTGCGCGCTCCGCCTCCCCGCGATGCAGTCCGAGCGCCACCCCGACCTGTCCCTCTACCTCACCCCGCCTCCCGATCCGATCGATCCGTGGGACGCGTGGGTGCCCGACATCGCGATCGAAGTGGTTTCGGCCGGACAGGAACGGCGCGACTACGAGGAGAAGAGGCGGGAGTATCTCGCGGCCGGGGTGCGCGAGTACTGGATCGTCGATCCGGCGGCCCGGTCGGTCCTCGTGTTGGACCGGCGCGGAGACGAGTGGGCGGAGCGGCGGTTGGGCGCGGCGGACCGGTACCGGACGGGCAGGCTCCCGGGATTCGAATTGGACGTCGCGGCGCTCTTCGCGGCCTTGGGATGATTCTGCTTCCGGCGGGAGCGGCCGCTGCGGACGCGCGGCCTCTTCGCGGCCGTGCGCCGGCCCGCGTACCTCGGATGCTCGTCGTCTTCCGGGCGGCCGAGACGATGACGTGGACGCATCTCGCGCTGGCGGTCGGTTTCACGGCCTACCTGGCGGTCGCCATCCCGCTCGAGGAGCGGGGTCTCTCGGCCACGTACGGGGCGGAGTACGCGGAGTACCGGAAGCGGGTGCCGGCGCTGGTGCCGCTGCTTCAGTACTTGACGCGGTAGACCAACACCGCCGAATCGCGACAGCCCACGATCACGACATCGCCCCGGAGCGCGAGGCACGTCGGGCCGCCGTCCGTCGCGATCGAATCGATCTGGCGCCCCCGCGTCGCCTCATCGTCGCGGTCCGTTCCCTCTGGGTTGCATAATACGTGTAGATAATGTATAGTAGATACGTCGTACGGCGTCGAGGTGAAGCGAGGGTGAATGGGGCGCGCGTCGATCCTGTTCTGGGGGATGCTCCTTCCGGGCTGCGGCATCGGGGTCGCGATCCTGTCCTCTCCGGCTCCCTGCGTGACCGTGACCACGCCGGCGACCGTCCAGGCCCGCCACGTCCCCATCCGCTACCGGCTTGAAACTCCGGCTCCGTCGCTCGTCTCGATCTCCGTCTCGTACTCGGTGGATGGGGGGACGACCTTCGTGCCGGCCACCAGCGCGGCCTGCGGAGACGGGGTCGGCCACCTGGAGGCAAAACCCGGCGGCGTCGACCACCTCTTCTGCTGGGACTCGCTGGCGGACCTGGGGGAGGTCGATCACGACGCGGTGCGCGTGCGCATCGCTTGCTCCAATACCGGGTCGGCGGTCACGGAGGCCTTCGCCTGCCACAACCTGACGAACACGCCGCCGCGCTGCGAGGTGATCGAGTTCGAGTCGGACCAGTCGCGCCTCGTGCCGGTCAAGTACCGGCTCTATGACGTCAACGAAGATCTCTGCTCGATCCAGGCCCTCTACTCGCTCGACGGCGCTACCTGGTTCCCCTGCACTCCCGGACCCTGGGGCGGCGGGGTCGGATCGCTCGCCGCGGACGCGCTCGGCGTCGAGCACGTCTTCACCTGGGACTGCGCTGCGGATCTCGGAAGCGTCGATCAGAGCGGTGTCGTCGTCCGCGTCCAGCCGTACGACGTGTCCCCCGGAACGGCGGACGTCTCGCTCCCGTTCCGCTGCAACAACGTCACGAACACGCCGCCCCATTGCCTCGAGGCGCCGATCACGACGGATCAATCGGGACACGTCCCCATTCAGTACAAGGCCATCGATGTGAACAATCACGCGGTGAGCCTTGGCATCGACTTCTCGCTCAACGGCGGCGCCACCTGGGCGCCGGCGACGCCGGGACCGGGCGGGGACGGGAACGGCAACCTGGCCGCCTCCGCCGAGGGCGTGGACCACGTTTTCATCTGGAATTCGAACGCCGACGTCGCTGCGGTCGACGTCCAGGTCATGATGCGGCTCATCCTCTCCGACGGGAGTCCCGGACCGGCCTGCGTCCTCGGACCCTTCCGCTGCAACAACGCCACCAATACCCCTCCCTGGTGTGCGCTCGAGACGGTCGACGCAACGCAGTCGGGAACGGTGCCGGTTCCCTATACGCTCTACGACCCGAACTCGGACCCCATATCGATCGCGGTGTGGTATTCGACCGACGGCGGACTCACCTTCCTTCCCGCCACCCCCGGAACGGGCGGCGACGGGACGGGCAATCTGGCCGCCTCGGCCGCGGGCGTCCCCCACGTCTTCATGTGGGATTCGCAGGTCGATCTCGGCGCGACCGACGTCTCCAACGTCAAGATCCGCATCGTTCCCTCCGACGCGGCCGCGGGCGCTCCGGCGACGACGACGCTCTTCCGCGTAAACAATGTCTCCAACGTCCCTCCCTCGTGCCACATCACCGATATCGTGATCGATCAGAGCGGGCTGGTCTACGTCCACTACACCCTCGTCGACGCCAACGGCGACGGCTGCGCCATCGTACCCCAATTCTCCCAGGACAGCGGGCTCACGTTCGCGGCGTGCGCGGGAGGACCGGGAGGCGACGGCGTCGGTGGATTGGCCGCCTCTTCCACCGGGACGTCCCATATCTACGTCTGGGATTCCCTGGCCAACCTGGGGGCCACAGATCAGGACGATATCCGCGTCCGAATCACGCCCGCGGACGCCGCGCCCGGCACGCCCGACACGACCGCCAATTTCACCGTGAACAACGTAAGCAACACGCCACCCGTCGCGGATGTGCCGACCCCCACCGGCATCCAGGCGGGACAGGTGCCAATCCCGTACGTGCTCTTCGACGTCAACGGTGACACCTGTACGATCGTCGTCGAGTTCTCGCAGGACGGCGGGCTCACCTTCTCTCCGGCCACTCCGGGGGCGGGAGGGGACGGCGCGAGCGGGCTCGCCGCTTCCTCCGCCGGCGTGTCCCACATCTTCGTCTGGAATTCGACCGCCGACATCGGCTCGACGGACCAGGACGACATCCGGATCCGCATCCGCCCGTCGGACGCCGCCGTCGGGAGCGCCGACACCACCGGCAACTTCACGGTCCACAACGTGACGAACGTGGCGCCGAGCGTCGTCGTCGTGGACCCCTCCTCGTCACAGAGCGGGCAGGCGAGCGTGGAGTACGCGCTCTACGATCCGAACTCGGACCTCTGCACCCTCACGGTCGAATACTCCGCGGACGACGGGGTCACCTTCTCTGCGGCCACTCCGGGGGCGGGAGGGGACGGCACGAGCGGCCTGGCGTCCGGCCCGCTCGGAGTCCTGCACGTCTTTGTCTGGAATTCGCTTGCGGACATCGGAGGGGTGACCAACAAGAACGTGCAGATCCGCATCCGCCCGTCGGACGCCGCGGTCGGAACGGCCGACACGACGGTCAACTTCACGGTCAACAACACGAGCAATTCGCCGCCCATCGTCACGGTCTCCAAGCCGAGCGGGGTCCAGAGCGGGAACGTGACGATCTCCTACAAGCTCAAGGACGTCAACTCCGACGTGTGCAGCATCGTTGTGGAGTTCTCGCAGGACGGCGGGCTCACGTTCGCTCCCGCGACGGCGGGCCTGGGAGGGGACGGTACGAGCGGCCTGACGGCGAGCGCGCCCGGCGTGTGGCACACCTTCGTCTGGAATTCCGCCGCGGACCTGGGTCCCGGCACACAGACGGACATCCAGATTCGGATCACTCCTTCGGACGGGACACCCGGGTCGCCGGGCTCGACGGGCAATTGTACCGTCAGCAACTAGCCTGTTTGGCGGCCCAGAAATCCTGCCCTATGAAGCGATCCCTTCTCAGGTTCCTTGTCTGTAGCTGCCGCATGAAGTCCTTCCCTTACGGCGGGCTTCGCTCACCCTCCTTCGCGAAGCGTTTCGGAGGGGGAGTCGCCCTCAAGGAAAGAACCATCTAGGGGCGACTCGGGATTCTCCCCGGCCTCTTGCGTTTCGACCGGTTCGTTCGGGAAGAAGAGAGGCGCACGATCGCTTCGCGCCGGCGGTCGGGTGGGAAGGAAAAAAACAGGCACCGCGGTCGAAGTGCGGTATGATGGGAAAGAGACGTGCGGAAGGATGAAGGACATTGGCCGCACGTCTATGGCCGCGGGGCTCGTGGGGGAATCCGGTCCGAAGGGACCGGGCGCCCGAGGATCCGGGAGTCCGTCGCGGAATTGAGGGACGTTCGGCGCGAGTCGTCCGGGACGGGGGGAGGCGGCCGATCGAGCGGCTCGGTATGACTGACGAACAACTTCTTGTCGGCCCGAGCAGATTCTTGGTGACGCGCGCGGAACCGGGGACGGGGCGACGGCCCCCCGGGTTTGCCGGTCGCTTGCAGGTCTTCGCCGCGCCGTGACGCTGTTCTTGCTTTGGGACGATCATGTAGGAGAGTTGAGGCATGAGCGATCCGGGCTACTACTTCGACAACCAGCGCGAGGCGAGGCTTTGCCGCCAGGTCTGGGAGATCGCGCCCCGCATCATGGGCGACTCGCGCTACACGCTCCAGGCTCCCCATGGAGCGTTCAGCAAGTTGCCGTGGGCCAGTCTGCGCATCGTCTATGCGCGGGACTGGATCACGTACAACCGCGAAATGGGCAGCGTCAATCGCGAGCTGAAGTCGGAGTACACGGGCACCGAGATCGCGAATGTGGAACACTTCTACTGCGGGGCCATTCTGGGCATGATCGGCGGCCCCGTGGCGGGCTTGGTGCTCGGCGGTGTCGGAGCGGTACTTTGGGACGGGCTGATCAGCCCCATACGCAAGGCATGCTCGGGCGGGCTCACCTGGAAGGGCCTCAAGTACGACCTGAAGCAGGTGGGGGTATACGACGCGCGGGGCACCTATTTCGGCGCCATGTACCGGATCAAGGGAAACGCATAGTGCGCGCGCGCCCGTTGCAAGCGCCGCTCCGCGTGCTATCATCGCCTCGATGCCCTTCGACCTCGTCTCCCCCATGACCCCCCGCGGCGACCAGCCGCAGGCGATCGAGCGGATCGCCGCGCGGATCGCCGCAGGCGAACGCTTCTCCACGCTCCTCGGCGTCACCGGCTCGGGCAAGACGTTTACGATGGCCCACGTCGTCGCCAGGCTCGACCGTCCGACGCTCGTCATCTCGCACAACAAGACCCTCGCCGCGCAGCTTTACTCGGAGTTCAAGGAGTTCTTCCCGAAGAACGCGGTCCACTACTTCGTCAGCTACTACGACTACTACCAGCCCGAGGCGTACATCCCGCAGCGCGACATCTATATCGAGAAGGACGCCGACATCAACGAGGACATCGACCGGCTGCGCCTCGCCGCGACGAGCGCGCTCCTGTCGCGGCGCGACGTCCTCATCGTCGCGAGCGTCTCGTGCATCTACGGCCTGGGCTCGCCCGAGGACTACCGCGGGATGGTCGTGCCCGTGCGCGTGGGCGAGACGCTCGACCGGCACGGCTTCCTCCGCCGGCTCGTCGAGATCCAGTACGAGCGCAACGAGGTCGCCGCGGCGCGCGGCAAGTTCCGCGTGCGCGGCGAGTCCGTGGAGGTCTCGCCGTCGTACATGGAGACGTCGCTCCGCATCCGCTTCGACGGGGACGTCGTGGAGGGGATCGAGGAGATCCACCCGGCGAGCGGCCGCACGATGGCGGCGCATCCGGAGTTCGTGATCTATCCGGCGAAGCACTTCGTCATGCCCGACGAGAAGATCCACCGCGCGCTCCAGGCGATCGGGGACGAGATGGTCGAGTGCGTGGCGCGGTTCCGCGCGCAGGGGAAGCTCCTCGAGGCGCAGCGGCTGGAGTCGCGGACGAAGTACGACCTCGAGCTCCTGCGCGAGATCGGCTACTGCAAGGGGATCGAGAACTACTCGCGCCACCTCTCGGGGCGCAAGGCGGGCGAGCCGCCGTTCACGCTGCTCGACTACTACCCGAAGGACTTCCTCTGCATCGTGGACGAGTCGCACGCGAGCGTGCCGCAGATCCACGGGATGCACAACGGCGACCAGGCGCGCAAGCGGACGCTCGTGGACTATGGCTTCCGCCTGCCGAGCGCGATGGACAACCGGCCGCTCACGTTCGACGAGTGGCTCGGGCGCGCCTCGCAGGTCGTCTTCGTCTCCGCGACTCCGGGCGCGTTCGAGCTGAAGTCGTCGGCCGGCCGTACCGCGGAGCAGGTCATCCGCCCGACGGGGCTCGTCGATCCGAAGATCCGCGTCGAGCCCGCGAAGGGGCAGGTCGACCACCTGCTCGGGCTCATCCGCGGGCGCGTGGAGCGGAAGGAGCGCGTCCTCGTCACGACGCTTACGAAGCGGCTGGCGGAGGACGTGTCGGAGTTCCTCGTCGAGGAGGGGGTGAAGTGCCGCTACCTCCACTCGGACGTGCAGACGATCGAGCGCGTCGAGATCCTGCGGCAGCTCCGCGAGGGGAAGTTCGACGTGCTCGTGGGGGTCAACCTCCTGCGCGAGGGGCTGGACCTTCCCGAGGTGTCGCTCGTCGCGATCCTGGACGCGGACAAGGAGGGATTTCTGCGCAGCGAGACGTCGATCATCCAGACCGTGGGGCGCACGGCGCGGAACGTCAACGGTCGGGTGATCCTCTATGCCGACCGGGTGACGGAGAGCATGGCGCGCGCGATGGCCGAGACCGCGCGGCGGCGCAAGATTCAACTCGAATACAATGAGAAGCACGGGATCACTCCCAAGACGATCCAGAAGGCGATTCGCAAGGGGGTCGAGGAGATCATCCGCGCGCACAAGGTCGCCGCGAAGGCGGTTCACATGGACGAGGAGGGGCTGGACCGCGCCGAGGCGATCGCCGAACTGGAGCGCGAGATGATGGAGGCGGCGGAGAAGCTCGAATTCGAGCGGGCCGCGGAGCTGCGGGACCGAATCCGCGCCATCGCGGAAAAAACCTGAGTCGTCCCACAAGACCCACGCTCTTTCCGCTGGCACGGAGTTTGCGCGTATCAGTAGGGAGACATCGTTGGTAGCGGTAGATCGCCCAGTCGGGAACGGCGCGCTCAGGCGGGCCCTCGTCGTGGCCGGCCTGATCATCGTCGTTTCGTTTGGCCTCCATGAGGGGTTGGAGAAGACCATCTCCCGGCGTGCGGAGCCATACCTCCACCATCACTTGCACACGCTCTGGGGAGCGATCACCTCCGTCCTCGTCGCGGCCGCCCTCAT
The DNA here is from genome assembly GCA_016190175.1 of Planctomycetota bacterium. GTDB lineage: Bacteria > Planctomycetota > MHYJ01 > MHYJ01 > JACPRB01 > JACPRC01. The sequence goes on along the minus strand of JACPRC010000171.1, from coordinate 222 downwards.
CGTCCCGCTCGCGCGCGGGATGCGCATGCCTTTGGAGCGGCCCTTTCCCTCGTCGATTCCAGGCGCGAAGCCTCGGGGGCTGGAGGAGGAGAACCGCTGGCTGATCCAGACTCGGTGGGGGATGTCCGTTCTTGCGATCGTCGGCGTCGTCTTTTCCAAGGGGCTGAAGGATTATCTTCCGAGCACCCCGTGGATCGCCCTCGCGATCGCGGCCGCCGGCGT
>JACPRC010000183.1 GCA_016190175.1 Planctomycetota bacterium | reverse complement strand
GCGGAAGACGTCGAGGGCGAGGCGCTCGCCACGCTCGTGGTGAACAAGATCCGCGGGACGTTCCTCTGCTGCGCGGTGAAGGCGCCGGGCTTCGGCGACCGCCGCAAGGCGATGCTCGAGGACCTCGCGGTCCTCACCGGCGGCAAGGGGATCTTCGAGGACCTGGGGATCGATCTCGAGAAGGTCGACCTGTCGATGCTCGGCCGCGCGAAGAAGGTCGTCGTCGACAAGGAGAACACGACGATCATCGAGGGAGCGGGCGACACGAAGGCGATCACGGGCCGAATCGCCCAGATCAAGAAGGAGATCGAGAACACGACCTCCGACTACGACAAGGAGAAGCTCCAGGAGCGGCTGGCGAAGCTCTCCGGCGGCGTCGCGCAGATCAACGTCTGCGCCGCGACCGAGGTCGAGATGAAGGAGAAGAAGCTCCGCGTCGAGGACGCCATGTTCGCCACCCGCGCGGCGGTGCAGGAAGGGGTCCTGCCCGGCGGCGGCGTCGCGCTCATTCGCGCCTCCGAAGTGCTCAAGAAGGTGAAGACGGCCGACGAGGACGAGAAGATCGGCGTCGACATCGTCCGCCGCGCCGTCGAGGCGCCCGTCCGACAGATCGCGGCCAACTCCGGCGTGGACGGCGCGATCGTGCTCGAGAAGGTGCGCGACGCGAAGGACCCGAACTTCGGCTTCAACGCCGAGACGATCGAGTACGGCGACATGTACAAGTTCGGCGTCCTCGACCCGACGAAGGTGGTCCGCAGCGCGCTGCAGAACGCGGCGAGCGTGGCGAGCCTGCTCCTGACGACCGACGCGCTCGTCTCCGAGATCCCGGAGAAGAAGGAGGCGGCCGCCGGCGGCGGCGCGCCCGGCATGGGCGGCATGGGCGGCGGGATGGGGGACGACTTCTAGTCACAAAGACACTAAGTAGGTGTCCCTAAGACACTAAGTGGGCGCCCCGGCCCTTCCAGGGGTCGGGGCGCTCTTTCTTAGGTCTTCACGAACCTGCGACGATCGCACCGCCCGTGTCGGTTGCCCCGCCGCCGCTTCCGAAGAGACGGGGAAACCGGGAGAAACGGAGACCGGGCGAGGGGGCGCATTCGCCCGTTCTCCTTGTCTCCGCGTCTCCGTGTCCCCGGCCCTCCCGACCCCGCGGCCGTTTTTCCTGCGTCACGCCCCGAGGCTCGGTGTACACTGGGTCCGTCTTCCTTCTGCGGAGGTCCCCATGCGCCTGCTCGCCGCCGCGCTTCTCCTTCCCCTCTTCGCGCAAGACTCGCCCCCGGAGAAACCGCGGGACCTCGATCCCGGCAAGAAGCGGCTCGATCCCCAGGAGGACGTCGACACCCTCGTCCGGCGCCTCTCCGATCCCAGCTTCGAGGCCCAGGGCCGCGCCGCGGACCGACTCGTCCTCAAAGGACCCGAAGCCGTCCCCGCCTTGGAGAAACTCGCCAAGTCGGAGAACTCCGACCTGCGCGCCTGGGCCGAGCGCATCCTCGCCCGCATCCGCAAGGTGGACGCGAGGATGAAGGCGCTCCTCAAGGAACTCGCGAGCGCGGATGACGAGGAGAGGGAGCGCGCCGAGAAACAGCTCCTTGCGATCGGCCGGCCCGCTCTCCCGTGGCTCCGCGAGGCCGCCGAGTCGGACGACAAGAACCTCCGTTCCCGGGCACGGAAGCTGATCGAGCGCATCGAAGCGGACGAAGACTTCGGGAAGATGAAGGGCGATTCGACCGACTCCACATCGGACCAGCCCTTCAAGGGCGGCCGGTACGGCACCCGCCTCGGGGGCAAGATGAATCTCGTGGCCCGCGGCGGCGGCGGCGCCGACAGCGAAGGGGCCGTGTCGGACGCGCTCAAATGGCTCGCGCGCCACCAGGACCCCGACGGCTCGTGGAAACTCCAGGGCTATACGGATCGGTGTTCGGACAAGAAGTGCCTGCCCAACCCGGGGCAGGCGGACTTCGACGCGGGCGTGACGGGGCTCGCCCTCCTCGCCTTCCTCGGCGCGGGTTACTCGCACCTCTCCAGGGACAAGTGGGACGACATCGTCGTCGGCGACGTCGTGAAGAAGGCCATCAAGTGGATCCTGGAGCAGCAGGACAAGGAGGGCTGCGTCGCGCGCGAGACCGACCGCTACATGTACAACCACCTGCAGTGCGCCTTCGCCCTGACGGAGGCCTACGGCCTCACGGGTTCGAGTCTCTTCAAGGAGCCGGCGCAGAAGGCCGTGGACTTCACCATCGCCGCGCAGAACCCCGGCCAGGGATGGCGCTACAGCCTCAAGTGCGGCGACAGCGACTCCTCCGTCACCGGCTGGGCGGTTTCGGTGCTTAAGTCGGCTGAGATCGCCGGCCTCTCCTTCCCGAGAAGCGGTTACGACGGCGCGCGCAACTGGTACGACCAGGTCACGGAGAACCAGTACTATCGCGTCGGATACACGTTCAAGGGGAGCGGCAAGGTCTACATCCCCGGGCGCAACGAGAACTTCGACCATCACGAGACGCTCACCGCGATGGGGATGCTGTCGCGCATCTACATCAGCAAGAACAAGCGCGACCCGGCGCTCTCCGGCGGCGCGGCGCTTCTGACGAATGACCTCCCGAAGTGGAACGGCAACGCCATCGACTTCTATTACTGGCACCATGCGACGATGGCGCTCTTCCAGTTCGACGGACCGGACGGCCCCCTGTGGAAGAAGTGGAACAACGCGATGAAGGAGTCGCTCCTCAAGAACCGGAACACGAAGGGGTGCGCGGCGGGCTCGTGGGAGCCCGTGGACCGCTGGTCCTGCGAGGGCGGGCGCATCTACGCCACCGCGATCAACGCGCTGACGCTCGAAACGTACTACCGATACGCGAACGTGTTCGGAGGCAAGTAGCATGATCGGATGCCTGCTGGCCGCGGCGCTTCTGCAGTCCGACGATCCCACGCCGAAACAGATGCAGGCCCTCGTCCACGTCGGCCACCTCACGATCGGCGCCATGCTCTACCGCGAGTTCAACGGCGACCTGCCGCGCTCGCTCCGCGCGCTCGTCCTGCGGCCGAAGGACGCCAAGGTCTGGCCCGACGCCGGTTTCCTCCCCTGGAGCGACGTACCGAAGGACCCGTGGGGGAACGACTACGAGTACGACCCTCGGGGCGACGACTTCAAGATCTGGACGTGGGGCTCCGACGGCAAACCGGGCGGCGAGGGCGAGGCCGCCGATCTCGGCCGCGACGACGTCTTCGGAAAGCGCGCGAAGGGCAAGGCGGCCGCCGCCCTAACCGAGGCACGGATGCAGGCGCTCGCCGCCGCGGTGGACCTGTTCCATCTGGACCTGGGCCGACATCCCGAGAAACTCGAGGACGTCGTGAAGCGGCCCGCGGACATGAAGGGATGGCGCGGGCCTTACTACGCCGGCGAGCTCGCGGACGGATGGGGACGCGACTTCGTCTATCGCGTGCCCGGCACGGGCGGCCGCGCGCTCGACCTGTACTCGCTCGGCCCAGACGGGAAAGACGGCACGGACGACGACCTGTGGCACGGGGAGCGGCCCGCGAAGAAGAAGGACGAGTTCACCTTCGACGCCTGGGAGGCGTGGAACTCGTTCGCGCCCGGCTCCATGGTCGAGATCGAGATCGACACGGGGACCGTCAAGATGCTCCAGTCCAAGACGCTCGACCGCAAGGAGGCGGCGACGATCCGGCTCAAGACCATGATCCGGATCCGGTTGGGCGACACGACGAGCGAAAGCCCCGGGCAGGAGGACGTGGCGAAGCCGGGCCCGCACGACTGGCCGCCGAAGGGAGACTGCCCGCTCTGCGGGAAGCCGACGAAGGACCACAAGGACGAGTCGAAGTGGTCGAAGGAGACGCTCAAGGTCGCCGGCCGCGACATCGAGTGCCGCGTCTGGGAGCCCGCGCCGAAGAACTGCCGCGGCGACGACAACCCGAAGATGAAGTTCTGGTACAGCCGCGAGGTCCCCGGCTGGATCGTGAAGGGCGATAGCGCCGGCTTCCGGATGGTCGTCGTCCGCTTCGAGAAGAAATGACCGCCGCTCTCCGGCTGACGGCTGATAGCTGATAGCTGATAGCTGACGGCTATCCCGGCGGCCACTTCATCGTGCGCCCGCCCAGCAGGTGCAGGTGGACATGGAACACCGTCTGCCCCGCCTCCGCGTTGCAGTTCAGGACGAGCCGGTAACCGCGCTCTGCCAACCCCTCTTCCCGCGCGATCGACTTCCCCGCTTCGACCAGCATCCCCGCCGTCGCCGGGTCCAGGTCGTTCACCGTCGCGACGTGTTTCCGCGGGACGACGAGCACGTGCGTCGGCGCCTGCGGGTTGATGTCGCGAAAGGCGACCCATTCGTCGGTCTCGCGCACGATCATTGACGGGATCTTCTTCCCCGCAATCTTGCAGAAGAGGCAGTCGTTCATGGGGAACAGAGTACCGCGCGCACGGGCGTTTTGCTAGGATTGGGCAGCCGATGCTCCTCCTCTTGCTCGTGCTCTTGCAGGACGGCGCAAACGAAGCGCGCATCCTCGGTTCCGGCTCCGATGCGGAACGCTGGGCGGCGGTGGACGCGCTCGCCGCGATCGGCGAACCCGCGCGCGCCGCGGCGGAAAAGGTCGCCGACCCGTGGTGGCGCGGCGCGGCCCTGGCCGAACTCGACGCGCGGAAGGCCGCAGGCGAGGCGTGGAGCGATCCCGTGCGCGTCACCCTCGACGTGCGCGACCGTCCGCTCCGCGAGGCGCTTCTGGAACTGGCGGCCGCGACGAAGCTCCCCGTGGCTTCCACCGCGATCGACCGCAGGGTGACGCTCCGTCTGGAGCGTGCGACCTGGTTCGAGGCCCTCGCCGCCCTCGCGGCGGCCGCGGACGTCGACCTCCTCCTGGACAAGGAGGGAAAGTACGACCCTCAACCGCCGGAGGATGCGCGCCGGTTCGCCTTCGCGCGCGGCGCGCTCGAGGTTTCGCCCGCCGAACTGCTCTTCGTCACGGAATCGACCTTCCGCGAACCGCCGTCGGCCGAGCTGCGGGTGGGCGTCCGCATCCGCGGGGATCCTTCCGTGCGGCTCCTGGGCGTCGGGGAGATCCGCATCGTCGCGGCCGAGGACGACACCGGGAGGTCGCTCGTGCCCGAGAGCCCGCTCCCGCCGGACCTGACGGCCCGCGTCGTGCGGGACCGCGCCGGCCGGGGATGCAACGTCCGGCTCGGCGTCCCGGCTGCGGGCGCCGCCGCCATCCGCCGTCTTCGGGGAGCGGCCCGTGTGCGCGTGGCCCGGAAGACCGCCTCCGTCGCGTTCCACGACTTCGCGTACGGCAAGAGCGTCGAGAAGGAGGCCGGCGCGCTGAAGATCAGGATGACCCCTCGCTCGCGCCGTCCGGATCGCGAGTTCTCGGCCGATTTCACGATCGAGTCGCAGTCCCCCGTCGCGGATTGGCCCGACTCGTACGACTTCCGGCTGGCAGACTCCTCGGGGACAAGCTGGCCGGTCCGCAGCACCTCGCGCTCCGTTTCGGAGACGGTCGCGACCTACCTGCTGTCGTACCGGAATCCCGGCGGCTCCGACGGACCCGCGTCGCTTTCGGTCGCGGTCGTCGTGGAGGCGTACGAGCGGGACCTGTACTTCGAGTGGAAGGGGATCCCGCTGAAATGATCCTCGCCCTGTGCCTGCTGGGCTCCTTCGGAACACCAAAAGTTGACAGGGAGATTCTGGTGTGCCCCGTCCAGGACACCCTCGAGAAGGAGGTGGACCGCCTCGTCCTGGAGCTGGAGGACGAGAGCATCGAGGTCCGGGACGCCGCGCAGGAGGCGCTCGTGCGTCTCGGGCGGAAGGTCGAGCCGCTGCTCCGCGCGCGGATGGAGGGGGCGGGGCAGGAGGTCCGGGCACGCCTCAAGGCCGTCCTCAACGAGATCGCGCGGCGCGAGCGCATCCGGGATTTCTACGCCGACCCGTCTCCGATCACGCTGGACCTCGCGTCCGCGCCGCTCTCGCGCGCGGTCGCGGAGATCGGGCGGCAGTCCCGCTCGAAGGTCGAGGCGGACCCGGCCGCCGCGGAGGAGAGGGTGACCGCGCGCTTTTCCGCGATCCCGTTCTTCCGCGCCGTGGACGAACTGTGCCGCGCGCACGGCGGCCTGAGGTACGGCATCGAATGCTCGGGCGGCCGCACGGTCGTCACGATCCGCAAGGGCAGGTACGCCGCGTTCCCCCGAGTCGTAGAGGATCGCTTCACGGTATGGCTGGATTCGGTCCAGTTCATCCGCCGCTCGGACCTCCGGGGGGGCGGGACGTCGGAGGGGACCCTCCGTTTCGAGGCGGCGTGGGAGGACGGGAACGTCCCCGTGCGAACGCGCCTGCGCGTGACGGAACTCGTGGACGAACACGGCCGATCGCTGCTCGAGTCCGTCGTCGCGGAGCGCGACGCGGGGACGGCCTCGACGCGCTTCCCGGTCCGGCTGAACGAGGCGCCGAAGGACGACGTGACGCGGTTCGGGCTCGTGCGGGGCGTGCTCGAGGTCACCTTCCCGACGGACCAGCAGCTTCTCCGCTTCGAGAGTCCGTCCGGTCAGATCGGGAAGACGGTCTCGTCGGGCGGGCTCGAAGCGACGCTCGTGAACTTCACCGCCGCGGACGGCAACGTCGTCGTGTCGGTGCGGATCCGCGCCGGCACGGGCGGGGCGCGGCCGGCCGTGCGGATGCGGGACAAGGCCGGAAAGGAGCTGTCGCTGCAGCGCACCTCCATCAGCCGCTCGGGCCGGGACACCCTCTACAACTGCACGTACACGCTGCCGGCGGGGTCGGAGGCCGGCGCGGTGGAGGTCGCGGCCCTGGCGGGATCGCTCGATCGGACCGTGCGGTTCGAGTTCCGGGACGTGCCGGTCCGGCCGTAGCCGTGGATTTCACCGCCGAACTCGCCTACGCGGCCGTGGCTACCCCGGATTATTCATGAAGGCGAGAGCCTTCATGAATAATCCGCCCGCGGCGCATACCGCATTGGGCAACGGTCGCGCCGCGGGCCGACGGCGAAGCCCGACAGGGTGTCGGGCGGAGCCGGAGGGGCTGTCCAGCGGAGCCAGCGGGAAGCGGGCGTAGCTGCCCTTGCCCTTGACG
>JACPRC010000164.1 GCA_016190175.1 Planctomycetota bacterium | reverse complement strand
TTCATCTCCGTGGGCATCGCCGAGCAGAACGCGACGACGATCTGCGCGGGCCTCGCGAAGGAGGGGAAGCTTCCGACGTTCGGCACGTACGGCGTCTTCGCGAGCGCGCGCAACCTCGATCAGATCCGCACGACCCTCGCGTACGGCGGCTTCAACGTCCTCATCGCGGGCGCGCATGCCGGCGTCTCCGTCGGCCCCGACGGCGCGACGCATCAGGCGCTCGAGGACATCGCGAACGTGGCGACGATCCCGGGCATGACGGTCGTGGTCCCGTGCGACGCGATCGAGACGAAGAAGGCGACGCTCGCGCTGCTCTTCGAGGTGAAGGGCGGGAAGTACGTCCGCTTCGCGCGCGAGGCGACGCCCATCGTGACGACCGACGCGACGCCCTTCGCCGTCGGGAAGGCGAACGTCGCGCGCCTGCGCCGCGTCTCGGAGAACCTGATCGACGCCTTCGAGACCGTGCTCGCGGAGTCCTACAAGGGCGAGGGCGAGAAGGTCGCGATCCTCGCGTGCGGCCCCATGGTCCCCGAGGCGATGCGCGCGGCGTGGATCCTCAAGGAGGAGAAGGGCTGGGAGACGCGCGTCGTGAATCTCCACACGGTGAAGCCGCTCGACGAGGCGGCCGTCGTGGCGGCGGCGCGCGAGTGCGAGGTCGTGATCACCGCCGAGGAGCACCAGATCGGCGGGCTCGCCCACCCCGTGGCCTCGGCGATCCTGCGCGGGCTGGGCGGCGGGCGGGCCCCGCGCTTCGGCACGATCGGCGTGCGCGACCGCTTTGGCGAGTCCGGCGCGCCGTGGGAACTCGTCAAGGAGTTCGAGGTCTCCGCGGAGCACATCGCGGCGCTGGCGGTGCGGCTGGGGGGGTGAGGCTTGACGCCGGCGCGACGCCCGCCCACGACACGGGACCTTTCATCCCGACATTCTTCTTCACAGCACGCGGGTCCCTTCGACGACGGCACCGGAATCGGAGATCACTTCCCCGTCTCCGGATACGGCTGCGGCAGGTAGCCCCGCTCGCGGAGCTGACGGACCTCCAGGAAGTCGTACGTGACCTTGTTCACCTTCTCGGCGACCCCGTCCTTCTTCCACGTATTCTCCGCCATCTTCAGCGCCTGCTCGAATTCCGCCTTGAAGATCGCCGTCGTCTCCAGCACGTACATCTTCCGCCCGCGGTAGGAGACCGGCCCCTTCTTGTCGTCGTACCACCCGACGAAGGCGTGGCCCGGAATGAGGATGATGACCGGCTCGAGGCCGATCGCCTCGATGAGCGTCGCGAAGACGGACGTGCCCTCGATGCAGAGCGCGTTCGACGTCTGCATGATCTCCGCGGGCATGCGGATCTCCTGATAGTGGCACCCCTTCTCCCAGCCGAGCGCCGTGCCCACGTAGGAGACCGTCCGGTCCTTCTTGAGGTAGTTGTACAGCGCCCCGACCTGGTCGGACGTGCGGACGTTCGCGGCCCCCACGCCGTAGAACTCCAGGTCCTTCGGGAGATGTTCCTTCGCGCCCTTGATCGCATCCTGGACCCAGCGCCCGCGCGGCGTGACCCAGGCGACGAGCGCGTTGCTGTTGAGGATCATGTCCCCACCGCGCGCGGGGAGGCGCTGGACGAACCGCGTCCGCGGCCAGACGCTCACGGGGATCGTCCGGGTCAGGAGGACGCGGTCCCCCTGGTCCGTCTTCTCCGCGACCGTGATCTTGATCGGCCGCTCGATGCTCTCCGCGACGCTGCCGGCCCTGAAGTCCGCCCGGATCGGCGGCGTCTGGTAGACGCGCATGTTGAACCAGGTTTTCTTCTTGTCCGCCGCGGCCGCGCGCGCGGGGAGGACGAACTGGTCGATCGACGCGTACGTGACGTCGAGGACCTCGGAGGAGAAGACGATGGTGCGGTCGCGCTCCCAGCCGTTGACGATGTGGAGCTCCAGGAACGGCGGCAGCGGGCCGTGCGTCTCGCTCATGAGGTGGTAGAAACCCAGCGGCAGGAACTCGGGGGCGGTGAAGGAGAGGTAGAGCCCCATCCGATTCGCCTCGAGGCAGTCGTGGATCGTCTGCGCGAGTTCGTTCGAGAGCCGCACGAGCTCCTCGCGGTCCTGCTGGGCCTCGTCCTCCTCCCCGGAACGCCTGGACAGCTCCTTGACCGCGGCCTCCACGTAGTCCGATCCCGTCTGGGCGATGGACGAAGCCGCGGCGAAATCGCCCCGGTTCAATTCGGCCCGGGCCCGCCAGTAGCACGCCTCCGGCAGGAGCAGCGCGTGCCGCTTCGCGTCGCGTCCGGCCTCCTGGTGGATCGCGTCGATGAGCGGGATCGCGTCGTTGAACCGGCGCCCCGTGACCATCGTGCGGACCCGGAGGAGCTTCCCGGTGAGGTCGTCGGGGAAGCACTCGCAGTAATGGCCGACGTAGCGGTCGAAGAGCTGCACCTTGCGGCCGTCGCCCCAGACGAAGGAGACGAGCTTCGCCCGGTTGAGGGCCTGGAGGAGCCGCCGGCCGAGCTCGGGGCCCGGCTCCACGGCGTACAGGAGCGCCAGGGCGGCGAACTCGTGCCGGGGCAGGTGCAGGTGGCGCGCCGTGCGCGCCACGAGGCGGTAGAACTCGGGCATCTTCGCGGCGTACTTGCCGATCTCCTTGCCGGTGGCGGCCCACTGGATCGAGAGCGCCATCACGGCGTCGGCGAGCTGGTCCGCGCTGATCCCCTCGGCCTTGCGGACGATCTCGCCGGCCAGTTCCCAGGCGAGGTCCCAGTTCTTCTCGGCGCAGAGCTTCTTCATCCGCTGGACCAGCTCCGCGAGCTCCTCGTCGTCCTGGCGGACGGCGGGCGCGGGCGGGGCGGCGGCAGGGCCGGGCGGGAACGGAAGGAGGGACGCGAAGAGAACCGCCAGAATCCAGCGCATGCGAGCTCCTCTCATGAAGGAAGGGGGAGACGGCCGTCGCTGGAAGTTATGCGGCATGGGACGGGGAGTTGTCAACAGGTGTCGGGCGGGTCGCGGTTCCGCGGGCCCGGAATGCGATCGGCGGAATCGGTGCTATACTTTCCAATGCCATGGACGCGGGAGAGACCGAACTGGGAGGCACGGCGCGGTCCTTCCCCAGCACGGTCTGGTCCCAGATCCTTTCCGCCGCGGACCCCACGGACGCCCGGGCGCGCGAGCATCTCGGCCGGCTGCTCCAGATCTACTGGAAGCCGGTCTACGCCTACGTCCGCCTGGCCTGGCACAAGACCGTGGAGGACGCCAAGGACCTCACGCAGTCGTTCTTCGCCCTGCTTCTCGAGAAGGGCCACCTCGGCCGGGTCCGGCCGGAGAGGGGCTCGTTCCGCGGGTACCTCAAGACGGCGCTCAAGCACTTCCTGATCAATGCCGAAGAGGCGGCGGCCGTACGGAGAGGAAGGAGGCCGCTGATCAGCCTCGACGCGCCGGAGAGCGAGCTGGAGCGGCTCGGGCTCGGCGCCGCCGGCGACACCCCCGAGCGCGCGTACGACCGGGAGTGGTTCCGGGCGCTCTTCGAAGCCTCGCTCGACGAACTCCGGTCGAGGCTCGACCGGGAAGGGAAAGCCCTCTACTTCGAAGTGTTCCGGAACTACTGTTTCGACGCCGGCGCGGACGCGCGCGGACTCTTTCTGGAAGGGCGAGATCGACCTGACGGGGCGGCCGGTCCGGCGGTAGTCCCGATCGCCTCGCCTTGCGGGGGTTGCGAAAGAGTCCCAAACGATCGGGACCCCGCGTCCAATGGAAGGTGCGTGAAACTGCTTTCCGGAGGGTCGCTTCATGAAGACATGCACCGGAGTCCGCGCGGGGCTGGGGTCCATCCGCGACTTACAATCGGCCCTTGTGGTCGACCCTACGCCGTGGTGAGTGTCGGAGGATGACGCGTAGCTTCGTGGAAGCTACCGGACGCCAAGGCCCGCCCGTCCGCGCGACGAATCGCGCGGACGGCTTCGGGGGCCCGGGATCGCCTCGACCTTCGGGGGAATTCCGGACCGGTCGAATCCGTCCTTTCGCAATTGCGACGCCCGCCGGCGCAGCGCATCGAGCGCCGCCGGATCGCCCGCCTCCTTCCTCTCGATCACGTCCCCCGAGTTCCACTCCACCTGCCACAGGACCGCCTGCGTGTCGTGGTTCTCGACGGTGCTCTGATCGGGTACTCGGTGACCGACAGCCGGGCGTGCCCCCGGCGGTCCTCCTCGACCCGGCCGCGCACCGCCTTGAGGAACGACCCCTCCATCCAGTTCCGGTACGGGGTCGCGGCGCTACTTCCTCGGCCTCTGCTGCAGCTCCGCGAGCTTCTTCTGCGCCGCGCGGCGGGCCTCGTCGGAGAACTCCGTCCGGCGCAGGATCTCGCGGCAGAGCTTCTCCGCCTCCTCGGGCTTCTTGAGGAGATCCAGGAGGTCCGCCCCTTCGAGGAGGAGATTCGCGAGCGTCGCCGCGTCCGCGCCCAGCTTGAGCGCCTCCTGGCAGAGCTCCATCGCCTCCTGGAAGGCGCCCGCACGCTTCAGGACCACCACCGCCGCGAGATAGTCGGCCGCCTTCTTCGACTCGCGCACCGCCGAGCGCATCCGCTCCCAGAGCTTGACCGCGGCTTCCCGCTGGCCCGCGCGCAGCATCAGCTCGCCGCTCTGCGCCAGGAACGCGACGCGCAGGGCCGCGTCCCGCTCCGCCGCCTTGAGGAGAAGCGGGAGCGCCCGCTCCATCTTCCCCGCGAGCTTCAGGGCGTTGACGTAGGTCTCCAGGAGGTTCCCCGCCGAGCGCACGTCGACATCGAGGAGCTTCTCGAAGAGGGCCGCCACGCGCTCGTGGTCCCCCTTCTGCCGCGCGATGTCCACGCCCGCCGAGAGGTAGGCGGGGTCTTCCGGCTTGAGGGCCAGGAGTTTCGCCAGCACCTCGTCCGCCTTGGCCGTCGCGCCGGTGAACCGCTGGTGGATGAGGAGCAGGCCGCGCAGAGCCGACTCGTCCTTGGGATCCTCCGCCGCCTTCTCCAGCTCCTTCACGCGCTCGGGAAGGCGGCCCGGCAGCTCCTTGAGCGCCGTGTAGAGCCCCATCCGCACGTCGTCCTTCTCCGCCGGCGTCGGGCAGAGCTTCTCCGCGCGGTCGAGCACCGCCGCCGCCTTCTCCCACGCCTTCGCCTGGAGGAGGTGTCCGCCGAGGAGTTTCATCACGCGGATCTGCGCGGCGACGTCCTTCTCCACCGTCTTCAGGAGCTTCTCCATGACTTCCAGCGCCCGATCCGGCTTCCCCGCCCGCGCCGCCGACTCCATCACCGCCTGGAGCGCCGCGGGATCGTCATGGGACATCGTCAGGAGCTTCTCGCAGACGGCCAGCGCGCGCGCGAAGTCCTGGAGCCGGCCCGAATAGAGCTGGGCGAGCACCGTGAGGATCTCGCGGTTCTTCGGATCCGCCTCCGACATCTTCTCCAGCTTCGCCGCCAGCCCCTTGAGGTCGTTCCGCCTCACGTAGAGCTCCGCGAGGCGGTTGTAGATCTGGTTGCGGACCTGCATCTCGTGGTCGGGCTCCCGGAGCATCTCGTCCAGGACCCGCTCCGCGGCGGCTTCGTCCCCCGTGTCCACGTAGAGCCCGACCAGCATGAACTTGAGTTCCGCCCGGCCGGATGGCGGGGCCGTCTGGATCGCCGAGATCAGCGGCCCGATCGCGAGCTTGTGCTCCCCTTTCATGATGTGCACGAGCGCGACGCCGTACATCGCCCGCCCCACCGTCTCGGGGTCCTTGGAGGTCTTCTGGATCTCGAAGTAGATGCGCTGCGCCTCGTCGTACTTCTTGTATTTGAGGTAGAGGTCGGCGAGATCCAGCAGGTACGCGGGATCCTCGCCGGAGACGGCGGGTCCCTTGTCCTGCGGGGCGGGCTTCGTGGTCGGCGAGGCGGCCGGCGGCTTCGCGGGAGGCTGCGAATCGTGGCAACGGCAGAGGAGCGCGACGGCCGACGCCAGGAGCAATCGTCTCATTCTTCACCCTCGGAACGGATCCGTTCTCCGAGAAAGTATATCGTCTTGTCGATCTGCACGCGAGGGGATAGAATCGAGCCGGGGGACGCAGAGATGCGGCCGGCTCTCCGTAACCCGGGCCTTGCCCGCGACCGACCGGGGACCGGGAGACGGGGGAATGCCACCCTATCTCCCTATCCCCCTATCATCTTATCCCGTGCCGTTCCAGGAGGTTGTAGACGCGCTTGCGGGTCGATCCGAGGAGGCGCGCCGCCTTGGAGATGTTCCCTTCGGAGACCTTCAGCGCGCGCTCCACCATCGCCCGCTCGGCCTCCCGCAGCGACATCACCCCCTGCCCCGCCGCCAGCGCCTTCTCGGACGAGGCGACGATGTGCTGGGGCAGGTCCTTCCGCGTGATCGTCGTGCCCCGTCCCAGCGCGAAGGCCCCCTCGATCGTGTTCTCCAGCTCGCGCACGTTCCCGTCCCAGTGGTGGTTCTTCAGGATCTCCAGCGCCGCCGGCTCGACCCCCCGCACTTCGCGGCGGAACCGCTCGTTGCACTTGCGGATGAAATGCTCGACCAGCAGCGCAATGTCGTCCCTCCGCTCCCGCAGCGGAGGCACCGTCAGGGAGATCACGCCGATCCGGTAGTAGAGGTCCTTGCGGAACTGCCCCTGCTCGACCGTCTTGAGGATCTCCCGGTTCGTCGCGCAGATCACGCGCACGTCCACGGAGCGCTCCTCGGTCCCGCCGACCGGCCGGATCATCCGGTCCTGAAGCACCCGCAGGAGCTTCGATTGGGTCGGCTGCGGCATGTCCACGATCTCGTCGAGGAAGATCGTCCCCCCGTCGGCCGCCCGGAAGAGCCCGACGCTGTCGGCCACCGCGCCGGTGAACGCCCCCTTCTTGCATCCGAACAGCTCGCTCTCGATGAGCTCGCTCGGGAGCGCCGCGCAGTTCACCGCGATGAACGGCCCTTTCGCCCGCGGCCCGTTGTAGTGGATCGTCCGCGCCAGGAGGTCCTTGCCCGTCCCGCTCTCCCCCAGCATCAGCACCGTCGAGTCCGTTTCCGCGGCGTGGGCCAGCTTCTCGAGGAGATCCCGCATCCGCTTCGACTGGGCGACGACGCCCTCGAAACGGTGGTTCCGCTTCAGCTCCATCTGGAGGCGCCCCACCTCCGCCCGCAGGGACTGCACCCGGACGGCCTGCTCGGCGGCCGCGAGGAGGCGCTCCTTCCGGAACGGCTTCTGGATGAAGTCCGCCGCCCCGAGCTTCATGCACGCCACCGCGTCGTCCACGGTGCCGTGGGCCGTGATCATCACCACCTCGAGGTTCGGCTGGAGGCGCTTGATCTCCTTGAGAAGGGTGATGCCGTCCGTGTCGGGCAGGCGCACGTCGAGGAAGAGGACGCCGACGGAGCCGTCCTCCGCGATCCGCCGCCGCGCCTCGGCGCCGTCGTACGCCGCGTCGGCGGAGTAGCCCTCCCGCTTCAGGAAGTGGACGCAGATGTTCGCGATCTGCCGCTCGTCGTCCACGACGAGGACCGAGACGCGCTTCTTCTCCTCCACCGAGGGACTATTATAGGCCGCGCCCCGGCGGAGACAAGGATGTTTCGATTCGGGACAGTGTATCCGATTGATCCATTGAGTCAATCCCCGGTGCGCCACACGAACCGGAGTTCCAGGCGGTCGCGCCCCCGCAGGACCGCCGCGGCCGCCTCCGCGCCGGGACGGATCGCGCGCACGGCGCGCAGGAGCTCCGCCTTCGCCCCGTCCCTCGAGAGCGGCCGCCCGGCGAACTCGACGATCACGTCGTCCACCCGCAGGCCGGCCCGCTCCGCCGGTCCCCCGGCCGACACCTCCGAAACCCGCACCCCGCCGCGGCCGGGCGGAAGCCCCAGCCGTTCCGCCTCCGCATCCGTGACGTCGTTCCCCAGGATCCCAAGCCGTCCGGACCACGAAGGCTCCTTCCACCGGATCCGCCCGGGAAGGTCCGCCAGCGCCGCCGCCAGCCGGACGGCGAACCGCGTGCGCGCCGCCAGCGCCTCCCACGAGAGCTTCCCCGCCTCGTCCCCGGGCGCATGATAGTCGTCGTGGAATCCCGCGAAGAGCATCACCGCCGGGACCCGCGCCGCGGCGAAGCTCGCCTGGTCCCCGTAGCGCGGCGGCTCCCCCGAGCGGCGGAGCTCCATGCCGCGCGCGGCGGAGTCCACGACGGCGTCCCATCCCTCGCCCGAATCCGTCCCGAGGACCTCCGTCGGCCGGCCCGGGTTGCGGCCCAGCATGTGGAGGTTCACCATCGCCGTCAGGGCCTCCGCCGCCAGGGGTTCGGGGAGCCGCCGCACGAAATGGAGCGAGCCGGCGTTCCCGAACTCCTCGCCGCCGAACGCGACGAACACGACCGACCGCTTCGGCGGCGACTCCGCCAACAGCCGGGCCGTCTCGAGAAGCGCCGCGACCCCGGACGCGTTGTCGTCCGCGCCGTTCCAGATCGCGTCGTCCCGGGCCCCCGGCAGCCGTCCCGTCGGGTTCGGGTCCCCCTTCTTCCCCACCCCGTCGTAGTGGGCGGCTACGAGCACGTATTCGCGCCGGAGCCTCCCGTCCTTTCCGTCGAGGATCCCGATCACGTTGCGTCCGACGATCCGCCGGCGGGTGCCGAGGGGGCCGGGAATCTCGAACTCCTGCGAGGTGCCGCCCGACGGCGGACGGAGGCCGGCCTTCCTGAAGGCGGCGACGAGGAGATCGGCCGCCCGCTCCGCACCGGGCGATCCCGAGCAGCGCCCTTCCATCTCGTCGGAGGAGAGGGACTCGACGTGCCGCCGCAGTTCGGACTCGCTGACCTCCTGGGAGACCAGGCAGCAGGCGACAGGCAGCAGGCAGCCGGCGACGGACACTACTTGAACTCGACTTTCAATTCCATGCGCTTGTTCGCCCGGAAGACGACCATGGGCAGTTCCTTCCCCGCGGGCGCGGCGTCCACGAGACGGTGCAGCTCCCGCCGCGGATCGTGAAGCGGCAGCGCCGTCCCGTTGAACGCCAGGATGAAGTCCTCCTTCTGCAGACCGGCCGACGCCGCGGCCGATCCCTCCAGCACGTCCAGCACGAAAAGCGCCCCCGCCCCCTTCGGAAGACGCAGGTTCTCCGCGTCCCTTTCGCCGATCGGCGTGTCCACGATCCCGAGCCGCCTCGCCGGCCGGAACGCCGGCCGGTCCGCCGCCTCGGACGAGGCCAGGAGCACCCGGAATGCCGTCCGGGAGATCTTCTCCATCGAACCGTAGTTCAGCTTGTCGGCGTGGTCCGTCGATTCGTGATAGTCCTCGTGCAGTCCGTTGAAGAAGAGGAGGGACGGGACCCCGGCCATGAAGAACCACATGTGATCGCTGTCGGGTTCCCGGATGTCGCCGAAGTCGAAGACGCGGACCGCGAGTTCGCTCTCCTTCGCCGCCTCCTCGACGCGCGCCCGGAGCCCCTCCGCCGTGCCCGCGCCGTGGATGCCGGCGCCCCCTTCCGCGTCCCGCCCGATCATGTCGAGGTTCACCATGAGGACCGTCCGGTCGAGGGCGGCGGCGGGGTTGCGGGAGTACCACTCGCTCCCGAGCAGGCCGTGCTCCTCCGCCCCGAAGGCGACGAACACGATCGTCCGGCGGGGCTTCAGCGCGGAGAAGGCCTGTGCCAGTTCCAGGAGCGCCGCGGTGCCGGAGGCGTTGTCGTCCGCGCCGTTCCAGACGTCGTCGCCGCCCTGCTCTTTCTTCTTGTTCCTCCGCCCGGGGTTCCACTGCCCGCGCTTTCCGCAATGGTCGTAGTGGGCCCCCACCACGACGGCCTCGTCGCCCCCGGGCAGGATGCCGACGACGTTCGCCGTCCGTCCCCGGCGGGCGAGGAGCGTCGTCTTCCGCTCCCCGTCGTTGCGGACCGCGAAGTCGAACGGCTGCAGGTACGTGCCGTCGGCGAGCGGACGCAGGCCGTACTCCTTGAATCGCTCCGCCACGTACTGCGCCGCCTTCTCCCCCTCCGGGGTGCCGGCGTTGCGTCCCCCCATCTCATCCGAGGCCAGCGCCTGGACGTGGGCTTTGAGGTCGTCCGCGCGGATCGACTCGCGCGCCTTCGCGGCGTCGTCTTGGGCCGCGGAGAAGATGAAAAGGAATGCGGTTACGATTCCGTTCACGGGTTTCCCTTCAGCATGGACCACGGACCACAGAGCACGGACCGCAGGAGACCACAGACCCTGGACCACGGAGGCCGTGGTCTACGTTCTCCCGTGGTCCGCGGTCTACGTTCTCCCGTGGTCCGTGGTCCGTGGTCCGTGGTCTGTGGTCTGTGGTCTACTTGTCCCATGTCGCCTGAAGCGCCGTCTTCTTCCCGTCGCGCAGCACGACGACCTCGGTCGCGACCCCGGGTTTCACCTGCGCGAGGGCCGCGAACAGGTCGTCGCGCGGCTCTTCCCGCCCCAGGGTCTTCCCGCCGAGGGACAGGACGACGTCGCCCTTCCGCATCCCCGCCGCCTTCGCGACGCCGCCTTCGCTCACCGCGCCGACGCGCAGCCCCCCCTGTCCCTCCGCCAGCCCGAGCTTCTCGCACTCGGCGTCCGAGAGCGGCTGGCCCTGGATGCCGAGGAGCCGGGGCGGCTCCGACGGCTCCTCATCGTCGTCCGGCGCGACCCGCCGGCCTCCGGCGAAGCGCAGCCGCGCCTCTCGGTCGGCCGCCGCCTGGAGGATGAGTCCCCCCGTCCGGGCGATCTTCACCATGTTGTCGTACGCAAGCTTGTCCGCGTGGTCGCTCGGCTTGTGATAGTCGCCGTGGAAGTCGGTGAAGAAGAAGCTGTAGGGCACGCCCTTGTTCTTGAAG
>JACPRC010000169.1 GCA_016190175.1 Planctomycetota bacterium | reverse complement strand
GGTCTACGCCCTCTCGGGCCGGGACGGGTCGAAGCTTTGGGAGTTCAAGACGGGACGCGGAGTCTCGTCCTCCCCGGCCCTTGCCGACCTGAACGGCGACGCCATCCCCGACGCCGTTGTGGGGTCAGACGACGGCAAGGTCTACGCCCTCTCGGGCCGGGACGGGTCGAAGCTTTGGGAGTTCAAGACGGGAGGCGAAGTTACTTCCTCCCCGGCGCTCGCCGACCTGGACGGCGACACCGTCCCCGATGCCATCGTGGGGTCGCGGGACACCAAGGTCTACGCCCTCTCGGGACGCGACGGCGCGACGCTATGGGAGTTCAAGACGGGAAGCGGGGTTCGGTCCTCCCCGGCCCTCGCCGACCTCAACGGCGACGGCATCCCCGACGCGGTCGTGGGGTCGTGGGACACCAAGGTCTACGTCCTCTCGGGCCGCGACGGCGACCTCCTCGCGACCTTGCAGGGCATGTATGCTTCTGTCCACGGAAAGCGGATCTTCACGGGTTCCTCAGACTGGTCCGTCCGCGCGTTCCCCTTCGCCTCCGCGCCGTCCGCCCCCGCCGCCCTCGCCCGTGCCGACGCGTGGCGCGCCCTTCTCCGCCGCGCGACCGAGGAGATCGCGACGCGCCCCGATGCCTTCCTCTATTATTACCGCGGCCTCGCGCGGCTCCGGCTGGGCGACAATAAAACCAGCCTGTCTGATTTTATTGCGGCCGCCAAGCTCGGCCTCCGCTCGCCCGAACTCCACGCGGCGTGGATGGAGATCTGTCCCGACCTCCCCGAGATCCACCCGCAGACGCCGCTCCTCTGGCGGGGCAAGCCCATCCCCGACCTCAAGGGCGACGCGCCGCACGTCCTCATCCTGCGCGGAAGATACGACGAGGCGCTCGAAAAACTCCCCAAAGCCGAGACGTGGGACTGGCAGGCGCTCGCCCTCCGCGCGCTGGCGAAGCGCATGAAGGGCGACGTCGACGGCGCGCGCGCCGATCTCGACATCGCGGTCAAGCTCAACCCGTGGAGCCGCGACCTGAAGCGGCAGCTCGATGGGACGGCGCGGAGGTGAGTCTTACCGCCCCTTCTTCCTCAGGCACAGCCACACCGACCCGCGCGCCGTCGGATGCGACTCCAGCTTCGACCGCTCCGCGAAGATCCTGCCGAGTTCCTGGTAGATCTCCTTCAAACGCTTGTCCTTCTTCGCTTCCTCTTCGCCCAGCTTCTCCTCGATCCGCTCGGCCTCCGCGGACAGATCCTCCTCTTTCTTGCGCAGATCGGCGAGACGCTTCGCCTGCGCCTCCGTCAGCTTGCGATCGGGCGCCTTCTCGTACCAGAGATCGCCCACGAGGAGATCGAGCCGCCCGTCCCCGTCCCAGTCGGCGACGCATACCTTCGTGCGCGTGCCCGGGGACTCCGGCGCGCCGCCGTTCGGCACGGGCTTCGAGTAGGACTGCTTCGACGCGGGGAGGAGGAGCACACCCTCCGCATATCGAGGCTCCTTCTTCGTCCCCGCGTTGCGGAAGAAGTGCACGGCGCCGTCGCCCGCGCCGACGACGAGGTCGGGCACGCCGTCCTGGTCCCAGTCCGCGACGACCGGCCCCGAATCGCCCGCGACCTTGAGCTCCTTCCCGCCCGCCTCCAGCGCGCGCCGCTTCTCGCGGTCGAACGCAGGCTTCTTTGCGCTCCCTTCGTTCGGGATCAGGATGACGCGCCCGTTGATGTTCCCGACGAGGAGATCGAGGTCGCCGTCGCCGTCGAAGTCGATCGCGAACGGCACCGACGCGAGGCTCTCGCTGTCGTACTCGCGTTCGGACTTCCACGTGCCGCCCGCGTGGAGCTTCTCACCCTTCGCATCCTCGAGGATCCGCCCCTTCTCGAACTTCCCGTCGCCGGTCCCGCGGAAGAAGTAGAGATGGCCGGGCCAGTACGAGCCCGTCAGGATGTCGTCGCAGCCGTCGCCGTCGAAGTCCACGACCTGCGGACTGAAGCCGACGCATCAGCCCGCGGGCGTGGTCGCGATCTCGCCGCCCGCGCGGAACCACTCGACGTCCGCGAACTTGGGCGCGGCCTCCGTGCCGACGTTGCGGTAGATCCGGAGCTTGCCCTCGCCGAACTGCCCCACGAGGAGATCGCGCCGGCCGTCGCGGTCGAAGTCATAGAGGCAGGGCGCGGCGTGGCCGATGTCCGTGTCGATCGGCTTGCCGCCGGCCTCGATGCGAACCGGCTTCTCGAACTCCTGGGCGAGAAACACCAACAGGACGGCTTGTGCGATCATGGGAGGACTCTCCTACGGCTACCGATCAGCCATCAGCGATCAGCCATCAGCCTTGGGCGAGGAGGCGGCTGAACGCTGACGGCTGAAGGTTGAGAGCTTGCCTCCTACGTTTTCCGCACGTGCCTCTCGACGATCGGCACGAGCTTCTTGAGCAGCTCCACGAACGCGACCGCGTCGATCTCCTCGCGCGAGTAGTAGCCGACGCCGATCTTCTTTCCGTCGCGGCACCACGTCGCGCGGTAGTGCTTCGTGTACGTGACGCCCTTGAGCGACCGCTCCTCGCTCTCCTCGTACCCGACGGTGACGCCATCGATCGTGACGTGCGGCATTGCCTGCACTTTCGCCTCGTGCGCCTTCATCGCCTCGCCGTCGGCGTCCTCGGCGGAGACGACGAGGTCGTAGTCGGTCTTCGTCTTGTACACCTTGTCGATCTCGCGCTTCACCTCGACGGCGGTCTGCGCGGCGTCGAACGCCTTCCTGCCCTTCTCCTTGATTTCGTCTTTCTTGTCGCAGCCGGGGAGGAGGGCGAGCGCGGCGATCAGGAGTTTCCGCATGGGCGCGAGTCTACAGGCTCCGGTCCCCCGCGGCAAGCTCCGCCCTCGGGGGGCGGAGTCGCGTGTGCTATACTCTTCTCGAACCGTGTCCGACACCGTCCCCGCCTCCGACGCCGAGTGGGATCTCGTCCAACGCGCGGTCGAGCGCGGCTGGATTACGCGATCGCAGGTGGAGGAGTGCGTCCGGGAGCGCGAGCGGTCCGGCGGAAACCTGACCGACCTCCTCGTGCACCGCGGCTATCTCACGTCCGAACGCCTTCGCGAACTGCGCGGCCAGACGCCCGGACCCGCGACGATCGTCCTGCCGGAAGAGGTCTCGCGACTCATGCCCGACCCGGCGAAGCGGATCGGGAAATACGTGAACGTGAATCCCCTCGGCTCCGGGGGGATGGGGGTCGTCTTCCGGGCCTACGACACACGGCTCCACCGGTGGGTGGCGCTCAAGTTCCTGAAGTCGATCGGCGACGACACGGCGCGGGCGTACTTCGAGCGCGAAGCGCGCATCGCCGCCGCGCTCAACCATCCCAACATCGCCGCGATCCACGAGGTGGGCGAACACGAGTCGGCCCCGTACATCGCAATGCAGCTCATCGACGGCGAAAACCTGTTCGCCGCGCGGAAGCGGATGTCGCGCCCCGCAGTGGTCCGGGCCCTTCGCGAGGCGGCGGAGGCGGTCGATTACGCGCACCGGCAGGGGATCGTCCACCGCGATCTCAAGCCCAACAACCTGATGCTCGACCGCGAGGGCCGGGTCTTCGTCATGGACTTCGGGCTGTCCAAGCAGACGGAGGTCGACGGGCGGTCCGCGGGACTCTCGGGCTCGAACGTCATCCTCGGCACGCCCGCGTACATGGCGCCCGAGCAGGCCCGCGGCGACCTGAAATCGGTGGATCCGCAGAGCGACGTCTACAGCCTCGGCGCGACTCTCTACGAGATGCTCACGGGCGTCGCGCCGTTCGCGTCCGAAAGCCCGGCGCAGATCCTCCTCCAGGTGCTGAACTCCGAGCCGCTCGCGCCGCGCAGGCTGGTGCGCGATCTCCCGCGGGATCTCGAGACGATCGTCCTCAAGTGCCTGGAGAAGGAAAAATCGCGCCGGTACGCGAGCGCGGGCGAATTCGCGCAGGACCTCACGCGCTTCGAACGCGGGGAAGCGATCCTCGCGCATCCGCCGAGCATGGCCTACCGGATGCGGAAGCGCCTCTCGCGCCACAAGTCCGCCTCCGCCGCGATCGCCGCGGCCGCGCTGATCGTCCTGGGCGTCGCCGCCTATTTCCTCGGCCCCGCCCGCGTGGAGATCCAGACGCCCGACGGGCCGGTCTACAGGACCTACTGGCCGGCGGGCCGGTACACCGTTCCCTTCGCGCGCGAGGGATACGACCGGGAGGAGGCGGAGCTTCTCCTTCAACCGTGGCGCACGGCGCGATGGTCGCCGACTCTGGAGCCGGACCACGGTTTCGTGGAGGTGAAGACGACCCCTCCGCGCGCGTCGGTGAGCTTCATCGTTGCGGGGCGCCCGCTTCTGAGCGGTCGCGCCGATGGCGGACCCTTCCGGCTGCCCAAGGGGACGCACGAGATGCGGCTGGATCTCGAGAACCACGTCGCGATCTCGCTCCCCGTCTTCGTGGCCGCGGGCAAGACGACGCCGATCGAACGCTCGCTGGAGCACGAGAAGGGGGCGATCAGCGTCACGTGCCGGCCCGACGGGGTCGCGCTCGTCGTCGGAGGGAGAATCCACAGTCTTCCGGTGGAGCGTCTCGATCTGGAGACGGGCCGCCACGAGTTGACCTTCGAGAAGTTCAACCACTTCCCGCGGAAGGCCGGCGTGGTTGTCCGCACCGCCGGCGTCGGCCGCCTTCACGCCTCCCTCGTCCGCATGGACCTCTGGTCCTTCCGGGCCGGGACTCCCCTGACCGGGCGGCCGGCGATCGCCGACCTCGACGGCGACGGAGTGCCGGACGCGGTCGTCGGATCGCTCGACGGCAAGCTCCACGCGCTCTCCGGGCGCGACGGCGCGCGGATCTGGGAAGCCGCCGCGGGAGGCGAGGAGGTCTACTCGCCCTGCCTCGCCGACCTCGACGCCGACGGCGTGCCGGACGCGGTCGCCGCCGCGGACGACGCGGGCGTGGTCGCCGTCTCGGGGCGCGACGGCCGGAGACTCTGGCGGTTCCAGGCGGGGGGCTCGAAGCCCTTTCCCGCGCCCAAACCGGGAACGCGCGCGTCTCCGGCCGCCGCCGCCGCCGACCTCGACGGCGACGGGGTCCCCGATGCGGTGGTCCCGACCATCACTTCCAGAGTGGTCGCCCTCTCGGGCCGCGACGGGAAGCTCCTCTGGGAATTCGCGGCCGAGGGGCTTGCCTCTTGCGCTCTCGCAGACCTGGACGGAGACGGCGTCCCCGACTGCGTCGCCGGCTCGGGAGGGGGCAAGCTGACCGCGCTTTCCGGGCGCGACGGGAAGGTCCTCTGGAAGACGGACACGGGGCGCATCGAGGCGGCGCCCGCGCTTGCGGACCTGAATCGCGACGGCGTCCCCGACGTCATGGCCGGTTCCCTCGACGGCTGCGTCTCGGCGTTCTCGGGAAAGGACGGTTCGCTCCTCTGGAGATTCCGGACGGATGGTCCGGTGCAGTCCTCGCCTGCCCTCACGCAACTCGACGCCGACGGCGTGCCGGATGCGTTCGTGGGATCGGACGACGGGAGCGTGTACGCGGTCTCGGGCGCGGACGGGAGCTGGATCTGGATCGCCCCGGCGGGCTCCGAGATCCGATCCTCGCCCTCGGCGGCGGACCTCGACGGCGACGGGGTCCCCGATGCCGTCGTCGGAACGAAGGACGGACACGTCTGCGCCTTCTCGGGAGAGGACGGCGCCCCGCTGTGGCGCTTTCGCACGGACGGCCCCGTGCCGGGATCTCCGGTCTCGGCGGATCTCGACGCGGACGGCTGCCCGGACGTCGCGGTCGGCTCGTCGGACGGGCGGCTCTACGCGCTCGCCGGCTCCGATCGCTCGCGCCTGTGGGAGGTCGAGCTGGCGAGCGAGCCGTGGAAGAGCGCGGTCGCCGTCCCGATCGACGAAGACGCGATGCCGGACCTCGTCGTCGCCGCCAAGAGCTGGGGGATCCACGCGTTCTCGGGCTCCGACGGAAGCCGCCTGTGGGAGATCCAGGCCGGCTTTCAGGTGGACGGGATCCGCCTCCTTCCCGACGCAGACGGCGACGGGGTCGCGGACCTGCTGCTCGTCTCCGAGAAGTCCCAGCGCCAGGCGATCTCCGGACGCGACGGGCGCGCGCTTTCCGTGTCCCGCGCCGTCGAAGATGCAGGGAGGCCGGCCGTCCTCATCGGCAACCACGTGTGGAGCGATCTCGACCGGGACGGCCGGCCGGAGAGGCTCGCGGTTTCCTCCGAAGGGGCGTCTCTGTCGGCGGGCGAGACGTCCGTGCCCATCTGGATCCTCGGGAGGGGCCGGCCCATCGCTGTGGGCGGCGGGCGGATCTTCGTCGCGGACGGTCGTCGGATCGCGGCCCTCCTGCCGCTCGCATCGCGGCTCCCGGTTTCCGTGATGATGCTCCGAGGACTCTACCCGGCGGCGATCGCGGAGACGACGCGTCGACTGGAGGCGGGTGGGGAGCGCGGGACCCTTTCGTATGTGCGAGGACTCGCGCGCGCGCGCCTGGACGACCTTGCGGGGGCCATCTTCGATTTCTCCGAAGCTCGGCGGCACGGGCTCCGCTCGCCCGAGCTCTACGCCGGCTTCGTCGAGGTCCTCGTCAAGACGGATCGCCTGACGCCGGAGGACCTGGTCGATCTGCCCCCATCGGCGGTCCCGCTCCTTCACGACGGAACGCGGTTCTCCTCCGCCGATCTTCTGCGGCTGGCGGATCGGATGACGGGGACGGCTGTCCCGATGCTCCTCCTGGCCTTGAAGGGTGGCGAGGCGCTGGAGGCCCTGCGGAAATCCGACCCGTACGACCCGCGCGTCCTTTCGCTCCGCGCCCTGGCCCATCTCCAGGGCGGCGACGAGGCGTCGGCTCGGGCGGACATCGAACGCGCGATCCTCCTGGGCCCCTACGACCCGTTCCCGCGCAGGCTGCTCAAGAACTTCGACAAGCTCCCGAATCCGGGGACGTGCGTGAAGCGCGGCGACGAGAAACGGCGTGACAACAAGAAGCTCGCGGAAGCGCGCATCGAATACGACCTGGCGATCCGGATGAAGAGGGACGATGCGGCCGCGTACCACGGTCGCGGACTCCTCCGTTCCGACCAGGGGGACGCGGCCGGCGCGCTGGAGGACTACTCCCGCGCCATCGAGATCGAGCCCCGCTCGGCCGCCTGGTGCGACCGCGGGATAGCCAAGCGGACGCTGGGCGATCTCGACGGCGCGATCGCCGACTTCACGAAGGCGATCGAACTCAAGACCGACGTCGAGCGGGCCTACTTGTGGCGCGGCAAGGCGAAGGCCGACCGCAAGGACTGGGACGGCGCGATCGCCGACTACGACGAGGTGCTTCGGCGGAACCCGAAGCGGACCAACTGTCGGTACTTCCGGGGCGTCGCGCGCTACAACAAGGGCGACCTCGACGGCGCGCTCGCGGACTTCGACGCGGAGATCGGTCCCCTGAAGAACGCGGACTCCATCACCCACTACTACCGCGGCCTCGTCAAGCGCGACAAGGGCGACATCGACGGCGCGATCGCCGACCTGACGCGCGCCATCGAAATGAAGTCCTTCGCGTACTGGTCCTACATCGAGCGGGGGAGGATCAAGAGCGGCCGGAAGGAGTGGGACGGCGCGATCGCCGACTTCAAGGCTGCGATCGACCTCGAGCCGAAGAACGCCTCGGGCTACTTCTGGCGCGGGGAGACGCAGCGCCTCCGCGGCCGCAGCAAGGACGCCCTGCTCGATTTCGAGAAGGCCATTTCGCTGGACGGAAGACACTGGCGGGCGTACGCCGGGCGCGGCCGCCTCCGTTATGCCGCGGGCTCCTACGCCGCGGCCCTCGCCGATTTCGAGAAGGTGGTCGAGCTCTGCCCCGAGTGGGGCTGGAGCTACTACTACCGCGGCGAGACCCGGCGGCGGATGGAGGACCCCGGTGGCGCGATCGCCGATTTCACCAGGGCGATCGAACTCGATCCCGCCAACGTGCCCGCCTGGTACGGTCGCGGGCTCACGCGCGACTCCAAGGGCGACTTGGACGGGGCCATCGCGGATTACCAGAAGGCGCTCGAACTCGGCGGCAGCAAGTGGTCGGAACGCGACGCGGCGCTGAAGAAGCTGGAAGAGGCGCGGAAGAAGAAGGGACCTTGAAGGGAGATAGGGAGATAGGGAGATAGGGAGATAGGGTGATAGGGAGATAGGG
>JACPRC010000165.1 GCA_016190175.1 Planctomycetota bacterium | reverse complement strand
TCGCAGCTCGCAGCGTCCTTCATCGCCTCTCGGAGCCAAGGCATCCCCCATCCACCCTTAGTAGCTTAATTCCGCACATATGGAACTTCCTGTCAGGAGGCTAGTCCTGACGTGCGGTTGCCAAATCGTAATCCTAAAGGCGCTGGTGATTGCTTCAGCCTTGTCTGCGTACCGGGATGGTACGCAGTCGACCTTTCCTCGTTGTCACAGAGCCTGCGGCCCGCGCTACACTCTCGCGCGGCGCAGTACTTCGGCTCGGCGCTTTCGCGCCTCGCCCACTGCAAGTACTTCCTATCCTTATCGTCCGAAGACGATGAGAATCTTCTCCGCCGTCAACTCGTACTTCCAGCCCGCGGCCTTCAACACCGCGATCGCCGCCGCGGACACCGGCACCCGCTTCACGTGCACCGTGACGTCGTCGTCCAGCGCGAAGGGTGCCTTATATACAACATTGAGCCCCTGCGCTTCAAGAGATTTCAGCACCTTCGAGACTTTTTCGTTCTCCGCATCGAGGTCGATCGTCCGCTCGTCCGCAACCGCGTCGACCGGCGCGGGTGGTTTCACTGGTCCGCAAAGCGACTGCGCGTTCGCGGGCTTCGACTTGTCGCGGCACGAGAACAGGCACTTCCGGTTCTTCTTCGCGACACGGTGCACGACCGCCGCCGTGCCGCCGACGAGAACGAGAACGAGGCCGGCAATAAGCAACCGTCGAATCATCGTTAGTCCTCTTCTCCGCTACTGCGGCGGGGATCAACGTCCCACTGCGGTAAGGGCAGATTCTACCGGACCTGCCGCGACAGTCAAGGAATAATCACCGCGCTTCCGGCTCGAGCCGGATGTCGCGGAACGCCGCCGAGGGGCTGTCCACGGCGAACGAGCGGGGCTGCCCGACCGCGCGGACGCCCTGTCCGCCGAGCTGGAACCCCTGGATCTCGATGTACGCCGTATCCGGACGGTGGAAGCCGGGCCCGACCTTGCCGCCCGTCCCGGGGAGATAGTCCGTCTTGACCTCGGCCTTCCATTTCGAATCGCCCATCTTCGAGACGTCGACGTCCGAGCGGCCCGAGGTGTCGAACGACCAGTTGCGTCGGACGTAGACGGCGATCGCGAAGTCGGGCGACTTCTCGGAGATCATGAGCATGGGCATAATGGCGGGCTTGCCGCCCAGGGTGCTCTGCCAGTTCTCCAGCTCCGCGGCGTCCTTGAACTTGTCGGGCACCTGCACGGCGCGGGTCTCGCCTGCGAGCCACGCGCGGGTGTCCGCCGCCTCCTTCGGACGGGCCTTCACGAGGATGGAGCCGCACGCAGGACAGAGCTTGTCCGAACCGTAGTAGTCCACCACCGCGTACCGCCGTCCGCACGCGGGTCTGCCGCAGGGGAAGTCCAGGAGAATGAAGCCCTTGTCGCTGAAATGGTACGTGTTGTACTGCATCCCCACCGGCGGCGTCATCGCGGGGTTCTTGGAGAACGCGTCCATCTGAGCGAGGAGCAGGTCGCGCCGGGAGAGCGCCTCCGTGTTCAGGTTGGCGAAGTGGCGGTCGAGCGCCTTCACGAAGGAGGACCGCTCCGGCTTGGCGCACGAAACCAGCAGGAGGATCGACGCGCCCGCCGACAGGAACGCCGCTCGATACATGAGATTCCTCCGATTCCTGCTAACGTGACGGTGATCTTATCCCGATTCCGGGCAGGCGCCAGCAAAATCGCCCGGAGTCAGCGGGCCCGTACGATGCGGTCCAGCGCATCGGCGTAGCCGGCGTGTCCGCGGACGTGCCGGCAGACATCCACGTTGCGAACCCCGGCCGCCTCGACCGGACGCAGCCCCGCCGGATCGCTCAGGAAGAAGCTGCCCGGCACGTAAAGCCACCGGAGCACGCCGTCGTGCCGACTGTGGTAGTTGTAGATCCTCGCGCCGCTCCGCAGAGCCAGTTTCCACGGTGTTCCGCCGCGGCGATCGACCGCAGCCGCCATGAGATGCGCCGCTGCGACCCGCCGGACCCCCATGGCCCCGAGCGTCTGGAGCGCCTCGAAGATCACGCGCGCGCCGAGCGAGTGACCGATCAGGACGCATCCTCCGGGCAGTCGCGTCCGGGCGAGCAGGAAGCCGAGCAGCCGGCCCGTCCGTTCCGCCTTCCAGAGCGCCACATGCCACGGGTTGCGGATCGCCTCGAAGAACAGCATCGCCGGACGCGCGCGCGCCAGCCGCAGCGTCCCGGCTGCCTCCGAGACGGCCGCCCCGAGCTTGAGGAGATTCTGCGACTCCCACCTCACCCGGTACCAAGGAAGTCTGGGAAAGACGCGATCGAGCCCGGCGGCCCAGTCCGCCAGCGCGCTGCCCTGCGTGAGGAAGCCGTCCACGAAGAGCACTGGAGGTCCCGCTCCGTCGCGCACCCGCTCTATGCCGAACCCGCTCACGGGCGCGAGGTAGGTGCGCAGGGCGCGCGCGGCGCTCCAGCCGGCCACGGCGCCCCAGGGCGACCCTCCCGACACGACCGCCCCGAGCGCGGCGCCCGCGATCCGGAACCCGAGCCCGTCCCGGATCTCCGGGGGATGCGCCTGCTCGAGCGTCGCGAAGCGCCGCGGCAGGCGGTCGCGTCCGGGCAGCGTTCCGTCGTGGAGGAAGCAGAGTTCCTCGTCGTAGCCGTCGCGCCCGCGCGCCATGGCGGAACAGAGTCGGCAGCGGATCGTGCGACCTCCGCACTTCGCGCAGCGATGCACGTTCCGGCGAAGGACGTAGCGCTCGACGAGCCGGTGCGTCGTGCGCCGGCCGCACCAGGAGCAGAGCGCGGCAGGCATGGAGACGATGTTACGAAAAGTAACGCGACGTTACGAAACGAAACGTGCGCGTGCGAATGCGGCCGCGCAAGCGTTCGGCACGCTGCTTGCAAAGCTCCTCCCGATGACGCCGGAAGGTGAAGCCCTCCTTCGCCAAGGCTTCGGAGGGCCCTTCGTAGCCGCGGCCCGCAGGCCGCGGCGGAGTAGGGCCGCGAGGAGCGGCCCTCGGTTCACACCCGAAGGGTCCCTGGAAACGGGGATGGGGTTCGACTCCCCCGCCTTCCGCGTCATTGACTCTTGAAAGGGGACGAGTCACAATGAGAAGGAAGGGTGTGAACCGGGGCGCAGCCGTGCTGCGTTCGCCGGGGCCCTCTGACGCATGAGTGCCGGAGGGCCCATTTCGTTTTCAGCAGGTTCTAGCCTGGTAGTAAGAAAGTCGGGCCGGGTCGCGCCGGGCGCGACCGCCGCGCGTCAAGGGCAAGGGCAGCTACGCCCGCCTCCAGCGGGGCTCCGCTGGACAGCCCCTCCGCCTCCGCGCGACAGTCTGTCGCGCTCCGGCGTCGGCCCGCGGCGCCGCTATTGCCGCAGCGGTACGCGCCG
>JACPRC010000177.1 GCA_016190175.1 Planctomycetota bacterium | reverse complement strand
CCCTATCTCCCTATCTCCCTTGCCGCTCTGACCCCCAGCCCCACCAGCTTCGTCCCCGGATTGTTGTGCCCCCGGAACGCCGAGCGGCACTCCTCCGCGTTGCCCCGCAGGCCCCCGCCCCGCAGGACCCGGCGCGTCTCCCCTTCGACGACGCGCTCGCCGTCGCCCGGCCGGCAGGGGTTCCCGTACGGGCCGTAGAAATCCCGGCACCACTCCCACACGTTGCCCGCCGTGTCGTGCAGTCCGAACGGATTGGCGCGATACGACCCCACCGGCGCGTGGCCCGTGTGCCCGTCGTCGAGCCACTTCTGGAAGTTGAGCCCGCGGTCGCCGCCGTGCGCCTCCGAATACGCGTCCGCGATGTTGACCGCCCCCGCCAGCGACGGCATCTCCGGTCCCGTCCACCACGGCGTCGTCGTCCCCGCGCGCGTCGCGTACTCCCACTGCGCCTCGGTGGGCAGGTCGAACCCGAGGCGGCGCAGCGCAACGGAGCAGTCGTCCCAGCTCACGCTCTCGACCGGGTGGAGCGGCGTGACCTGCTTGTCGCCGACGACCTTCCCCGCGGGATACTGGCTCGGGTTTTCGCCAGTCAACCGCGACCACTGCGCCTGCGTCAATTCGTATTTGGAGATCATGAAGGGGCGGAGCGCGACCTCGTGCGGCGGCGCCTCGTTGGCCTGCGCGCGCGGATCGCCCTCCGCCGTCGCGCCCATGCGGAACGTCCCGCCCGGCAGGAGGACGAAGACGATCCCGGTCTCGGGCTTGAGGACGAGCCGGCCGTCCGCGCCGCGCGCCGGAGGCTCGCCCGTCTGGAGGTCCGCGAATTCCCAGAGGCCGGATTGCGGGTCTCGTCCGAGCGGGACGAGTCCCACCTCGGGAGGGAAGGGGACCGCGGCCCACGCGTCGCGCCGATCGTCGACGGAGCGCCTGCGGACGCCGCGCGCGAATTCGAGACGCCGCGCCACGTTCGCGATGGAGGTGCCGCGGACGTTGAGGCCGCCCCCCTCCTCGGGCGCCGCGAACTCCTCGAGGTTCCGGATCAGCCCCGCGAGCACCTTCCGCTCCCATGCGAGATCCGCCGCGGTGCGGGTCGGCGACGGGGTCGTTCTTTCGAGCGATGCCAGCCGCTCGCCGTGGACGGGGAGCCGGTCCGCCAGCGTCCGCGCATCGGCGAGCCACTCCTCGAGCGCCGGCACCCTCTCGGGCGTCGCGGGCCAGAGCGCGTGGGCCTTCTCCCGGATGTCGTCGAGCCGTTTCACGTCGGAGAGCCCGAGGATGTAGCGGAGCTGCTCCTCCGACTCGACGCGGCGCTCGCGCTCGAGGCGCGCGCGCTCGGCGAGGGCGTACGCGGCGAACGCGGTGCCGCCCAGGACGGCGAGCACCGCCGTGGCGCCGAGGGCCCAGAGGAGCGGCTGCTTCCGGATGCGCCGCGCGAGCACATAGCCGATCGTCGGCCGCCGCGCGTGGCGGAGGGGCTCGCGCTGCCGGACGGCCGCGAGGTCCTCGACGAGCTGCGCCGCGGTCGCGTAGCGGCGCCGCAAGTCCTTTTCGAGCGCGTGCAGGAGGATCGCCTCCACGTCCTGCGGGATCGTCGCTCTCAGCTTCCTCGGCCACACGGGGTCCGCCGTCAGCACCTGCATCAGCACGTCGGCCGACGTCTCCCCCACGAAGGGCGGGCGCCCGGTGACGAGTTCGTAGAGGATCGCGCCGATCGAATAGAGGTCGCTCTGCCGGTCCGCCTTCGCCCGCGCCTGTTCCGGCGCCATGTAGTTGGGCGTGCCGACGACCACGTTCGCGCCCGTCAGGCTCTCGCCCGTGACCTCCGTCTCCTTCGCGAGCCCGAAGTCCATCACGTACACCTGCCCGTGGCGGTCGATCATCACGTTGGCGGGCTTGAGGTCGCGGTGGATGACGTTGCGCTCGTGCGCGAAGCGGACGGCCTCGGCGACCATCTCGACCGCCCGCAGCTTCCCGTCCATCGCGAGCCGGGCCGTGGAGAGCGTCTCGCCCTCGATGAACTGCATGGCGATGAACGGCGTCTTGTCGTGCTCGCCGACTTCGTAGATCTTCGCGATGCCGGGGTGTTCGAGCGCCGCGGCCAGTTGCGCCTCCCGGCGGAAGAACGCGCGCGCCTTCTCGTCGCCGAACTCCTTGAGGAACTTGAGCGCGACCCAGCGACCCAGGTCGCCGTCCCAGCCGCGGTAGACCATTCCCATCCCGCCTTTGCCGAGCAGGCCGGTCAGCCAGTAGCGGCCGACCTTTTTCGAGGGGTCCTTCATCACCGAGGCGACCTCGGGCGGCGCGGAGCGGGACAGGGGCTGGCGCAGGTCCCGCAGTTGGTCGGGGTTGAGGGGAAGAAGGTCGAGGAGTCCGGAACCCGGCGAGCGCTCGCGCTCGACGATCGCCGCCTCGACCTGGTCGCGCGTCACCCAGCCGCGTTCGACGGCGCGGCGGGCGAGCGTGAAGTCGGCTTCGGAATCGGCGGCCACGGGGAGGATTATATACCCTGTGGGAGACAATCTGTGGGCTTTGCGCCGCCGGTCTGATACAATCTCCGGCTCATGGAGCTTCCGCGCCGGCCAAGGGGCGACGAACTCCTGAGGCCGGGGGAGATGACCGGCCTCCGTGAGCGCCTCCGCCTCATCGCGAAACGGCGGGACCTGAAGACGGTCATCGCCTATTCCTTCGACTTCCGCACGCGCATCCTGCCCTTCATCTACGCCGACCTGCGGATGGCGCCCGCCGGCGTCCGCGCCATCGGCTCGGCGCTCGCGGACGCGGGATTCCCGAAGACGCGGATCGTGCTCCAGCAGTGGAATCCGAACTTCCGTCCGTCCGGGATGCGGCTCGACGGCGGCCTGCCCGACCTTTTCCTCATCTCGAGCCTCCAGCTCCATTCCGCGGAGTGCATGAAGCTCATCCGCGACGCGTGCCGGATCGAGCCCGCGCGCCGGCCGCTCGTCGTCGTGGGCGGCCCGAAGACGATATACGAGCCCTGGGCCGTCTTTCCGGTCGACCCCGCGGACCCCGCGGCGCCCGACCTGGCGGTGACCGGCGAGGAATTCGTCTTCCTCAGCCTGCTGGAGGTCCTGCTCTCGAACTGGGGGACGAACGAGACGCTGCGCTCCGCGTTCCTGCGCGCCCGCGACGAGGGGCTGCTCGACTCGGTCCCTGGGTTGGTATACCGGGCGGGCGAAGAGCTGGTCGACACGGGGATCCAGCGGCTGCTCGGAAACCTCGACGAGCTGCCGCATCCCGCGCACGGTTTCCGTCTCCTGGAGGCGCCGAGCCGGGGCCCGACGCTGGCCGGGAGGGCGCTGCCCGCCGACCGGGTTTTCGAGCACAGTCCCATCGGCGCGCTCGTCATGACGTTCGGGTGCAAGTTCTCGTGCAAGTACTGCCCGATCCCCGCCTACAACCAGCGCCAGCACCGTCTCAAGAGCGGCGCGCGGATCGAGGACGAGATGGTGCGGGTCCGCGACGAGTTCGGCATCCGCCATTTCTTCGGCGCCGACGACAACTTCTTCAACAATCGGGAACGGACCCTCGACATCATCCGGACGCTGGGGGCGGGCCCCGTGCAGAAACCGCATCCGCGCGGCCGGATCCGTTGGGGCACGGAGGCCACCGTTCACGACACGGTGGCCATGCGCGAGCACCTGCGTGAGGTCCGCCGTGCCGGCGTGCGCGCGCTCTGGATCGGCGTCGAAGACATGACCGCGACCCTCGTCAAGAAGGGACAGAGCGTCGACAACACCACGGAGGCGTTCCGTCTCCTGCGCGAGCACGGCATCATGCCCATGCCGATGATGATGCACCACGACAGCCAGCCGCTCTGGACGCCGGGGAAGCCCTACGGTCTCCTCAATCAGGTGCACCGGCTCCGGCAGGCGGGGGCGGCGACGCTGCAGGTCACGATGCTGAGTCCCGCGACGGGGTCGAAGCTCTACGAGGAGACCTTCACGTCGGGGCTGGCGTACGAGAGCGCCGGCGGCCGGAAGGTCGAGCACTACATGCTCGACTCGAACTACGTGATCGCATCGCGGCATCCGAAGCCGTGGCTCAAGCAGCTCAACATCATGCTCGCGTACCTGTTCTTCTACAACCCGGTGCGCTTGCTCATCTCGTTGTTCCGATCGAAGACCAGCCTGTGGCTCGCCGACGGCTTCCTGCAGGTCGTGGGGATGTGGGCGGTCGCGCGGACCATCTGCCGCACGTTCGGATGGATGATGCGGCTGATGCGGGGGCGCATCGTCCGGACGTCGAGGGTCCCCGGCAGCCGCGTGCCCATGCGCAGTCCGAACGGGGGCCCGGCGGGGCACGCGCTCCCCGGAGGCGTTGCGCTGCGATGGAAGGAGCCGGCGGGGGCGGCGAGGTAGGCTCGCGCGGGCCGGCTACCCTACCGTCCTATAGGTCTTGTTGGTCGTCTGGCCCGAACCGGCGGTCACGTTGGTCTTGAGTTTCATTTCCGTCTCCAGCGGGGTCGGAACGCTAGTCGCAGGGGGGAACCCATGCCCCCGCGACGGTGTTCGTCTTCGTAGGCATCCTACATTCATTATCTTCGCAAGTACCTTTGGTGTCGTGGCGTCCGCTGCCATCCCAGCGGCGCCGGAGTGTATCCGAGACCCGATTCCATCTCCAGTAAAATGTGGCTTGCCGGCTTCTGGGCGGCGCGTCTCGCAGCCGAGGCGCCAGGATCAGAAGACTCCTTCCGGATCGTCAGTCCTGATACCCGTCGCCCCCTCCGAGGAATCCCATCAGGCCGCCCATCGAATGTCCCTGGGCCCCGGCGGCTTTCCAGCGATTCCTGATTGCACGGCAACCATGTAAGTCCTATACTCCGGGTGGAGGGAGCGTGAATGATCGCCGCCTTCGGGGATGCGGCCACCGAGGACCTGTATCATGGGAGGCCGACGGCGCGGGTGCGGCGGTTTCCGCCCGACGTGCGGACCGCGGCGAGCCGGAAGCTGGACATGCTTGAGGCGGCGGCGCGGCTGGACGATTTACGAATGCCGCCCGGAAACCGGCTGGAAGCCCTTCGAGGGAACCGCACAGGCTTCCATAGCATCAGGGTGGACAAGCAGTGGCGCCTGGTCTTCCGGTGGCACGACAATGCCGCTCATGATGTTTCGCTCGTGGACTATCACTAGCGCGAAGGAGAGCCCATGCTGCCCGAGAAGCGAATCCCGACCCACCCGGGCGAAATGCTCCTGGAGGAGTTCCTGAAGCCGATGGGGCTCTCCCAGAAGGCCTTTGCGGCGCATCTCGGAGTCCCACTTCAGCGGGTGAATGAGATCATCCGGCGGAAAAGGGGGGTCTCCCCGGAGACGGCATGGCTGTTCGCCCAGGCCTTCGGGACCACTCCCCAGTTCTGGCTGAATCTCCAGAACGGCTACGACCTCGCCGGCCTTCGGGTGCCGAAGAAGATCGGCCGGCTCCGGGCGGCGAAGTAGGCGGCTCGAGTCCCGTCCGAGGAGATGTCCGCAAGTGTGGCGGTGCACACTGACGAACATCCGCGACGACGAGCGCGACGATCTACTCTTCACAGGCGGCCTTGATCGTCACGAGGCCGAGGAACAGGGGGACGGGTTCCGGGACATCTTGCACTCATCCTGAGTGCGCAAGGGTTGTTTCAAATCCGAACTGCGCGCAATAGCCGACCGACTCAGGTCTCGAGTCTACGACCACGCCGACGCATCCGAGAGCCTCCCCCATCTCATTCGCGAACCCGCAGAGCGGCCTACCCTACACGGAGTCGGTCATCGACTTCGCCTTCCGGTCCACCGTGAAGAAGGCGGGGCTGATGGATTTTCACTTCCACGACCTTCGCCACGATCTTGCGACGAATCTCTACCGCGAGACGCACGATCTACAGGCGGTCCAGAAGGTCTTGGGGCACTCCGTCGTCACCACGTCCGCACGGTACGCCCACGTGGTCCAGGCGGACGTAGACGCGGCGATGAACGCCCTGGACAAGCCGAAAAACGTCCACATAACGTCCACATGGAAGGCTGCGACGGGGACGAAATGACGATTACGCTACAAGTCATTGGCGGTAAGATGACACCAACGCGGAGGGGTGCCGGAGCGGTTGATCGGGCCGGTCTTGAAAACCGGTAGGCGGCTTGTCCGTCTCGCGGGTTCGAATCCCGCCCCCTCCACTTCGACTCGGCCGGCTCCGCCGGCCTCGCTCAGTGCAAGCACTTCCCGCGAGCCGGCCGAGGCCAAGTGTGGTGAGCGAGGGCCGGGCGCGAGCGGAGCGAGCGTTCCGGCCCGAGTCGAACCACCGCCCCGTTGCTTCGTCGGGAGTAGCCGAAGGCCCATCCGCCTTCGCTCGCGGAGCGAGGAGCGAGCCGAGATTCCTTGCCGCTCTTCGAAGCCCCCCCCTATAATCCCTCCGATGCGCCTCCTCGCCGCGGTCGCGCTGCTCCTCGCTCCGGCCACGGCGCTCGCCCAGCAGGACGAGGAGACCCGCCGCCGGCAGCAGGAGGCCGAGAAACTCCGGGATCTCGAGAAGCGGGAGTTCTTCGGCGAGCCCTCTCGGGAGTTCTACCTCGACTACGGCGCCTGGCTCCGCCCCGGCTGGTTCAGCTTCCGCGACGGCGGAGGACGCGACGTCAGCCGCTTCGACTTCGACGTACGCCTCTGGGGCGACGTGCGCTACGACGTCCACCAGTTCTATGCGCGCCTGCGCACGGTCTACTCGCACTACGCGAACGAGGACGGCCCCGAGGGGCGCGACGACGTGTGGGACGGCCCCGCCGGCGACGTCGTCTTCTACCAGCTCCTGCTTGGCGAGTGGCTCGGCGATCCCGAACGGTGGTGGGACCTCTCCCTCCGGGCCGGCCGCCAGTACGAGCGGCTCGGGAGCGGCCTCGTCTACAACGGCGTCGGCGACGGCCTCGCCCTCCGCGGGCGTCTCGGCCCGGTCGAGTTCGACCTCTTCGGACTCCGCTCCGTGCCGCAGGAGGACGACCTCGACGCCAGCCGCCCGACCGCGGACGACCAGAACCGCTACTTCGCCGGCGGCACGGTTTCGCTCCGCGCGATCGCGGACCACACGCCCTTCCTGGCCGTCCTCGTGGAACGGGACCGCGCGGACGACGGCGACGAGTTCCAGGAGTACGACTTCGACGCCGAATACTACGGAGCAGGGATCCACGGGCAGCTCTTCCTCGATGGGCTGACGTACGAGGTCGAGGGCTGGATCCAGCGCGGCTCGCGGTTCGCCTTCCTCCAGACCGGCACGCCCGAGGATGTAAGGGCCTACGCGTTCCTGGCGTCGCTGGAGTACGTGTTCGACATCCCGACGCATCCGCGCGTCCGGATCGGGTACATGCTGGGGACCGGCGACCCGGACCGCTTCCGGATCACGAACACGGCGCTGGGCAACACGGCGGGGACGGACGACGAGGCCTTCCTGGGGTTCGGCTACATCCCGACCGGATACTCGCTGGCGCCCCTCCTCTCGAACCTGCGGATCTTCCGCGCGGGCGCGTCGTGGCGGCCGCTGGAGGACGTGGAGCTCTGGGAGCTTCAGTTCGACCAGCTCGAGGTGGGGCTGGACTTCTACCACTACCGGAAGGACCATGCGGGCGGCGGGATCTCCGACCCGTACGCGGGGTTCGATGACGGCCGCATCGGGTACGAGGTGGATTTCTACCTGCACTGGGGCGTGTTGAGCGACCTGAGCGTATCGGCCCGGATGGGCTTTTTCTTCCCGGGCGCGGCGTACGAGGACGACGGCGTGAGGCCGTTCTACTCGTTCTCCGCCGTGTTTTCCTTCTAGAGGGTGGACGATGGGGATCCTCCTCGCGTTCCTCGAGGCGCCTCCGCTCCAGGACGCGGAGTTCGCGCGCGAGCTGATGAAGAAGAGGAAGTCGAGCGTCGCGGACGTCTGCCTCGTCTTCTACTCGTTCCTCGACGACGCGAAGCCGACGAAGTCCCCGACGGAGGCGGCGGCGGCCCTCGTCAAGGCGCGGCGGCTGCCGGAGGGGTGGGACCTCGAGTCGAACGCCTCGCTGGGGGAGGTCTCGTACCTCATCTGCACGACGCTGGGGATCAAGGGCGGCCTCACGATGAGGGTCTTCGGCAACTCATCCCGGTACTGCTACCGGGAGTGCGTCGCGAAGCGGCTCGTCCAGGCGAACGGGCCGCACAGCGCCGTCTCCGGCCGGGATCTGCTCAGCATCGCCGGCCGGATCGAGGACGAGCTGGAGAAGCGGGCGTCGAAGAAGTGAATATTTCATGTAGCGGACCCCTGCGCCATTCGTCATAATCCATGGGAGTCCGTTTGTCGGGAGGATTCATGGACCGGCTCGCCGCGCTCGCCTTCCTCTTCCTCGCCTCCAACGCCTATGCCCGGTCCGAGATCCAGGTCAGGGTCGTCGAGATCAAGGGCTCGGCCGAAACCCGCGCCGCCGCGGACAAACCGTGGTCGCCGCTCAAGGAGGGCGCCCTCCTGTCGAAGGGGGCCTGGATCCAGACGGGCCTCCGCTCCCGCGTCTACCTCAGGTTCGGCGACAACACCGTCGTCCAGGTGAAGTCCGCGACGCTCCTGCAGATCTCCGAGGCCGCCCGCGAGAACGGGAAGACGACGGGCCGCCTCAAGCTCGCCCTCGGCAACGTCCACGTCGAGGTCGACAAGGCCAGGGAAACCGTCGATTTCAAGGTGATCACGCCCCAGGTCACGACCTCCGTCAAGGGGACGGGCTTCGACGTCCGCTCGTATTCGGACTTCGCCTCCTCCCGCATCGACGTGCAGCACGGGCGCGTGAACGTGGACAACCGGACCACGGACAAGGACGTGCTTCCCGGCGGCCGCGCCGATTCGCGCCTCCTCCCGGCGGATGTCGCTTCCCAGGTCCGCCCGGGCGCCGCGCCGGCCTTCGACGGACTGGCCCAGGACAAGGGGGCGGGCGTCACGACGACCCTTGTCGCGACCCGGCGGATGCAGTTCGACCCCTCCTGGACGATGAACCAGCTTGTGACCGTCGCTACCACCGTCGTCGGGACGTTCTCGATGGACGCCCAGGGGAACCTGACGTGGTCGGACGGGACGAACACCCTCACCCAGACGGACGGCACCTGGACGAACTCGACGGGCGACACGACGACGCTGCCGTAGCCGCGCGCCGCGGGGCTTGCTACACTCCCCCGAATGTCCTCGTCGCGCCGGCGCCTGAGGTCCCTCGGCTTCGCGCTCGGCGGGGCCTGCGCGTTCCTCGCGGCCTGGGCGGCCCTGAAGTCGCAGTTCCTCGCCGGCGTCGAGCACCTCTCGTACGATCTCCGCGTCGCGGCCGCGTCCCCGCCCGGCACGGATGAACGCATCGTCCACGTCAACATCGACGACGCGAGCGTCCGACCCGAGGCGCTGGGCCGCTGGCCGTGGCACCGGGACGTGCACGCGCGGATGGTGGACCTGCTCACGGAGCTGGGGGCGGAGGCGATCGTCTTCGACGTGGAATTCGTCGAGCCGCAAGCCCCGTATCTCGACCCGGACCGCGCCGAGGAGGTCGCCCGCTCGCTGGAGCTCGTCGTCGGAAGGGAAGACGCGCTGGTCCCGCACATCCGGGCGCTGCTGGCCCGCGCCCGCAAGCTGCTGGACGAGGGAAGGCCGGACGACGCCGACCACGTCCTCGTGCAGCTCCGGGAGGACCTCGCGCCCTACGAGGCGATGCTCCGGCTCCGGTTCGAGGGCCTCGTCGTGCGACCCGACGAGGAGCTCGCCGACGCGATCCGACGGAGCGGGCGCGTGGTCCTGCCCGTGCACTTCAAGCGGGGCGCGGCCACGAACCCGCCTCCCGGGCGGCTGCGCGACTCGTCGTGGGCCGTCCCGGAGCCCGATCCCCACCCGATCTCGCGGGACGCGATCGAGAGCCCGGTGCCGGCGTTCGCGGCCGGGGCGGCCGGATTCGGCGCGGTCGACGTTCCCCCGGCGGATTCCGACCGCATCCTGCGCCGCGTGCCTCCGCTGCACCGCCACGGCGGCCGCGTCTACGCGCAGTTGGGTCTCAAGGTCGCGCTCGACCGCACGGGATCGAACTGGTCGTTGGAGACGCGCGAGCGGTCCATTCTCTTCCGCGGCGCATCGGGTTCGTTCGAGCTGCCGGTAGACGAGCAGGGCGCCCTTCTGGTCGACTGGGTGAAGGGCCCATGGGACCGCCTGTTCCGGCAATACGCGTACGCCGACGTCGTGCAGACGGCGCGGGACGCGCGGCAGATCGACGTGTGGTTTGCGAAGCTGACGGCGCTCCTGTGGATTCTGGAGCCCGGCCCGCTTCCGGCATGGCCTCCCGGGGGCGGCGGCGCCTATCTGAAGTCCTCGACGTGGGAAGCCCAGGATCGGACCCTCCGCGAACTGGAACCGCTGCTTGCGGCATCGAAGCCGGACGATGCCACGCGCCTCGAGGCGCGCGATGAAGCGCGCTCCATCGTCGCCGCAATCCGCCGGGTGCAGCAGCGACGGGCCGAGAAGCACGCGCCGATCCGCGAGGCCTTTCGCGGGAAGATCGTCTTCATCGGTTCCACCGAGACCTCGGGCACCGACCTCAAGGCGACGTCCACCCATCCGGCCCTGCCGGGCGTCTTCTTCCACTCCACCGTCGCGAACATGGTCTTCCGCCGCCGGTTCGTGGAGCCGCTGCCGCGGCGCGCGGCGCTGTTCGTCGTCCTCGGCGCGGCCCTCGCCGCGACCGCGATCGCCTCGTTCGGCCGCCCCGCCGTCACCGGGCCGCTCATCGTTCTTCTCGTCGGGGGCTACGTCGGAGCCGCCTTCGTCGCGTTCTCCTCCTCCCGCCTCGTCCTCCCCGTCGTGGCGCCGGTTCTCGCATCGGTCGTGCCGTACGTCGTGGTCCTCGCCTGGAGGCTCGCGACCGAGGACCGCGAACGGCGGCTCGTCCGCTCGATCTTCACGCACTACCTGTCGCCGAAACTCGTGGACCGGCTGATCGACGATCCCGCGAAGGCGGGGCTCGGCGGAGAGCGGCGCGAGATTTCGGTCCTCTTCTCGGACGTCCACGGGTTCACGGCGTTCGCGGAGAACAACCCGTCCGAGGCGGTGGTGCGGACGCTCAACGAGTACCTCCAGGCGATCACGGACGTCATCCTGCGGAACGGCGGCTACCTGGACAAGTATCTCGGCGACGGGATCATGGCGGTCTTCGGCATCTTCGAGGCTTCGCCGGCCGCCGCGGCGGCGCAGGCGTGCCGCACGGCGCTGGAGGCGCAGGAGAAGCTGCGCGAGTTCGGGCGCGGCCAGGAGGGGGTCCGCCACCCGCTCGGCGAGACGCGCTTCGGCATCGCCTCGGGCTCCGCCGTCGTCGGCAACATCGGCACGAGGGAGAAGCTGAACTACACCGCGATCGGAGACGCGGTGAACGTGGCCGCGCGGCTCCAGGTCCTCAACAAGAAGACGGGGACGCGGATCCTCATCGACGAGCCGACCCGCCGGCTCGCCGCGGCGCAAATCCAGGCCCGCCCGCTGGGTCCGCACGCCGTCGAGGGCCGCGAGAAGGCGGTGGAGGTGTTCGAGCTGACGGGGCCGGCGGGAGA
The DNA here is from genome assembly GCA_016190175.1 of Planctomycetota bacterium. Taxonomy (GTDB): domain Bacteria; phylum Planctomycetota; class MHYJ01; order MHYJ01; family JACPRB01; genus JACPRC01. The sequence goes on along the minus strand of JACPRC010000177.1, from coordinate 1,146 downwards.
TGGGAACAGGTAGCTGCGTCCCCGCCCCCGGAAAACGGGCTTCTCCGTACCACAACGTGTTCTCTCGGCGCGGCGGCTTGCGTTGCGGCCGTGCCGCGCCGTGCTCTTCGTGGTCCGCTCCGTGGCCTCCGCGTTCACGCCTCGCGCTCCTGAAGATCCTGGAGCAGGTCGATCCTCTTGCGCACCTCGCCGACGTACTCGAGCGCCTCCCCCCGCCCCGACGCGAGCAGGTCGAGAGTCAGTTTGGCCCGGTCGTCCGCCATCGCGAGCACCGCGAAGAGCACCTCGTCGTCGTCCGCCAGGCCCTTCTCCTGCTCGCCGCGGAACGGCGTGAGGGTCGCATCGGCGCAGAGAGCGCGGATCGCCGCGGCCGATTCCTCCCAGTCGGGCGCGGAATTCCGGATCAACTCCAGGAGTTGCGTCTTCGCCCGCTCGCCCTCGGGGCCTCCCTGGCCGCGCACGCCGCGCACCATCGCGTCGCGCACCGCGGCCTCGTCGGTCAGGATCGCGCGCCCGATCTTCCATGACGGGCAGGTCCCCCGGAGATCGCGGAAGACGTCCATCGCGACGCCCGCCATCCGGAGCGCGTCCAGCGCCGTGCCGACCCGCTCCAGGAGGTCGTCGCGGGTGGTGTCGACGAGGAGGATCGCGGTCGGCGAGTCCTGCTGGAGTTCCGCCAGGGCCTCCTGACGCTTCCGGCGCATGTAGTCGAGGCCGTCGTGGATCAGCGTGTCCATGCCGTCGGCGAGGAACTGCCTCGGCTCCGGCTCGAGGCAGAGCATGATCTTCACGCTCATCTGGATGATCTGCTGCGTGCGTTCCGGGAGCGCGAGCACCTCGGCCATCGCCCCGAGGGCCTCCTCCTTCGTCCGGATGTACATGACTCAATTCTACCGCGGATTCACGGCCCGCGATGCTACGATCCTCCTCATCCACTACGACGGGTACGAGGACTCCTGGCCTGACCTATTCACGAGGTTTCGGCCCGGACGGCCGAAATCGTGAATAGGTCACCCGCGGCGCGCTCCGCTTGGGCAAAAGAGCGCCGCGGGCCGGCGGCGACGGGCGACAGGATGTCGCCGCTCTTGCCGCCGGGGCTGTCCAGCGGAATCGGCCGGGAGGGCCGATGAAGCTGCCCGGAGGGTG
>JACPRC010000176.1 GCA_016190175.1 Planctomycetota bacterium | reverse complement strand
AGGTTCTCGGCCGCAGGCCGAGAACTCGTGAATAATCCGTCCGCGGCGCGTTCCGCTGGTGCAATGGCGCGCCGCGGGCCGAGGCCGGAGCGCGACACGGTGTCGTGCGGAGGCGGAGGGGCTGTCCCGTGGAGCGGGCCCGTAGGGCCCGCGCAACGGCCCGCAGGGGGCCGTTTCATGCGGGCGGCGTAGCCCGCATGAATAAGGCAGACTAGGGTCTGGTTCCGTCCCGATAGGAGCGAACGATGGCGAAGCAACTGATGTTCGACGACGAGGCGCGGCGGAAGGTGCTCGCGGGCCTGCGCCGGCTCGCCTCCGCGGTCAAGGTGACGCTCGGTCCGAGCGGCCGGAACGTCCTTCTGGAGAAGAAGTTCGGCGCCCCCCAGGCGACGAAGGACGGGGTTACGGTCTCGAAGGAGATCGAGCTCGAGGACCCGTTCGAGAACGTCGGGGCACGGCTGGCGAACGCCGCTTCCGAGAAGACGAACGACGTCGCCGGGGACGGTTCGACCACCGCCATCGTGCTCGTCGAGGCGCTCTTCGCGGAGGGGCTGAAGAACCTCTCCGCCGGGGTCGACCCGGCCCGGCTCAAGCGCGGGATCGAGAAGGCCGTGGAGGCCGCGGTCGCGGAGATCCAGAAGCTCTCCCGCCCCGTCGCGGGGATCGAGGACTACCGCCGCGTCGCTTTGATCGCGTCGCATTATGACGGGAAGATCGCCGACCTGGTCTCGCAGGCGATGGACAAGGTCGGCCGCGAGGGGGTCATCACGGTGGAGGAGTCGAAGAGCCTCGATACGACCGTCGAGTATGTGGACGGCCTGCAATTCGACAAGGGGTACATTTCGCCGTACTTCATCAACAAGGCCGACCGGCTGCGGACCGAATACGGGGACGCGCTCGTCCTCATCACGGACCGGAAGGTCTCGAGCGTGAAGGAACTGATCCCGATCCTGGAGCAGGCGGCGCACACCGGCCGTCCGCTCCTCCTCGTCGCGGAGGAGGTGGAGTCGGAGGCGCTGGCGATGCTCGTGGTCAACCGGCTGCGGGCGGGCCTGAAGATCGTCGCCGTGAAGGCGCCCGGGTTCGGCGACCGCCGGAAGGCGATGCTGGAGGACATGGCGGTGCTGACGGGCGGGAAGGTCGTCTCCGACGAGACCGGGCTGAAGCTCGAGAACCTGAAGCTCGCCGACCTCGGGACGGCGAAGCGCGTCCTGGTCGAGAAGGAGAAGACGACGCTCGTGGGCGGCGCGGGGGTGAAGGAGAAGATCGATGCCCGGCTCGCCGAGATCCGCGCCCAGATCAAGAAGTCGACGAGCGACTACGACCGCGAGAAGCTCGAGGAGCGCCTGGCGAAGCTCCTGGGCGGCGTGGCCATCCTCAAGGTCGGCGGCGCCACCGAGCCGGAGATGAAGGAACGGAAGTTCCGGGTGGAGGACGCCGTCCACGCCGTGAAGGACGCGGCGGAAGAGGGGGTCGTCGCCGGGGGCGGGATCCCGTACCTCCGCGCGGCCCAGGCGATTCAGAAGATGGAGTTCGAGGGCGAGGAGGCCGTCGGCGCCCGCGTCGTGGCGTCGGCGCTCCTGGCGCCGCTCTGGTCGATCGCGGCGAACGCGGGCCACGACCCCTCCATGATCGTGCACGAGGCGCTCGAAAAGTCCGGCCCGGAGGGGTTCGACGCGGCGGCGGGGACGTGGGGCGACCTCTTCCAGCTCGGCATCCTCGACGCGGCCAAGGTCGCGCGCGTCGCGCTGCAGACGGCCGCCAGCGTGGCCGGCCCGCTCCTGACGTCCAGCGGCGTCGTCGTCGAGCTCAAGGAGAAGAAGAAGGCGGTGGCCGGCGCGGTGAAGTGAAGCAATCAGCCCTGGCCGACGGCTGATGGCTGAAGGCGGATGGCTGAGAGCTGATGGCTGATGGCTGAGAAGGCCGACTACTATGTGGTTCTCGGCGTCGCGCGTACCGCGACGACGGACGAGATCCGCAAGGCCTATCGCAACCTCGCGCTGAAGTACCATCCGGACCGCAACCCCGGCGACAAGGAGGCGGAGCGGAAGTTCAAGGAGATCTCCCAGGCCTACGACGTCCTTTCGGACCCCGAGAAGCGCAAGAAGTACGACGCGTACGGCCACGAGGGGCTCCAGGGCTTCGCGACCCGCGACTTCCAGAGCGCCTCGTTCGAGGACATCTTCGAGACCTTCAGCGACATCTTCGGCGACGAGTCGCTCTTCGGGGACATCTTCGGCGTGGGTCGGCGTCACCGCTCGCGGCGCGGTACGAGCCTTCGCGTGGAACTCGTCGTCGACCTCAAGGAGGCGGCGTCGGGGGTCCGGAAGACCATCGAGCTGTGGCGCCAGGAGAATTGCGCCTCCTGCGGCGGGAGCGGCGCGAAGCCGGGATCGAGCCCGGAGACCTGCCGGAGCTGCGGCGGGCGCGGCGCGGTGATGCGCAGCGCCGGGTTCTTCAGCGTGCAGCAGACGTGTCCCACGTGCGGCGGGAGCGGCCGGGTCGTGCGCGACCCCTGCGGGGAGTGCCGCGGCGCCGGCGTCGTCCGGCGCAAACGCGAGATCGAGGTGAACATCCCCGCGGGCATCGACGACGGGACGCGCCTCCGCCTCGCCGGCGAGGGCGAACCCTCCCGGGACGGCGGCCAGGCGGGCGATCTCTTCGTGGACGTCTTCGTCAAGGCGCACGAGTTCTTCAAGCGCGAAGGGGAGCACCTCTACTGCGAGATCCCCGTCTCGTACGCGCAGGCCGCTCTCGGGGGGCAGATCGAGGTCCCGACGATCGACGGGAAGGCGACCCTCGATGTGCCGCACGGAACGCAGAGCGGGCAGCTCCTGCGCGCCAAGGGTCAGGGGCTGCAGCGCCTGAACGGCCGCGGCCGGGGGGACCTGTTCGTGCGCGTGAGCGTGCACGTCCCGGCGAAACTGACGAAGCGGCAGGAGGAGCTCCTGCGCGAGTTCGCCGGGATCGAGGAGGAGCAGAACGGGAAGAAGGGGTTCTGGAAATGGATCACGGGGAAATGACGACCGAAGACGCGCCGGAACCAAGGGAGGAAGCGGCGCCCGAGCCGCAGCCCGATCCCGCCGCGGAGCTGGCCAAGGCGCAGGCGCAGGCGGCGGAGTACTTGGACCTCGCGAAGCGCGCGAAAGCGGACTTCCTGAACTACCAGGACCGGGTCCGGCGCGAGCGCGAGGAACTGCGCAAGTACGCCGTGGAGTCGTTCGTCTTCGATCTCCTGCCGGCGCTGGAGAGCCTCGCGCACACGATGGCGGCGCTCCGCGCGGGCACGGCGGACACGAAGGCGGTGCTCGACGGCGTGGCGATCGCCGAGAAGGAGTTCCTCCGCGTTCTCGCGAAGAACGGCATCACGCCGATCGAGGCGATCGGCAGGATCTTCGATCCGCTCCTCCATGAGGCCGTGGGGACGGTTCCTTCGGACCAGCCCGAGAACACGGTCGTCGAGGAGACGCGCGGCGGATGGAAGATCCACGACCGGGTGCTCCGGCCCGCCGCGGTGCGCATCGCGCAGAAGAGTCCCGCGTCCGAGCCGCCCCCGACGGCGTGAGACTACGGCGCCGCCGTCGGCCGGTAGTAGTAGTAGTAGTAGTAGGATTCCGGCCGGCTGCGGGACTTGTTGATCACCGCGCCCACGAGGTTCGCGTTCACCTGGGCCAGCGCGTGCTTCATCTGGGCCGCCTCGGAGCGACGCACCTCGTTCTCCGCCACCACCACGACCGTCAGGTCCGCGCGCGACGCGAGCACCGCGCCGTCGATCAGCCCGATGAGCGGCGGCGAGTCCATCAGGACGAGATCCGTCTGCGTCCTCAGGTGCTTCAGGAGCCAGTCCATCGCCGCGGAGCGCAGGAGGAAGAGGGGGTTGGATGCCTGCGGGCCGGCGGTCAGAACGCTGAGGTTCTCCGTGGGAGAGGCGCCCGTGAAGGCGGCCAGCCCGTCGCCCGAGAGCGCGGCCCGCAGCTCCTCCTCCGAACGGTAGCCGGCGGAGAGGATCGTCGAGAGCCCGCGCGAGTTGTCCACCCCGAACCAGGTGTGCAGGTGCGGGCGCCGGATGTCGCCGTCCACGAGAGTCACCCGGCGGCCGGAGCGGGCGAGCGCGATCGCGACGTTGGCGCTGACCGTCGTCTTCCCCTCCCGGGCCTTCGTGCTCACGAACAGCACCGAGCCCGCGCGCTTCTCCTGGGCCATGGAATCGAGGAAGATCGCGAGCTTGTTGTACGCCTCGTACATCGACGAACCCTCCGCGGACTGGAGGAGGTTCAGGGGTTCCCCCTTCGCGAAGGGGATCGTCGCGATCGTCGGGAGATTGAGATGGACCTTGACGTCGTGCGGCGTCCGCAGGGCGTCCGCCAGATAGTCGACGAGATAGCCGACCGCGAGGCCCACGATGACGGCGAGGAAGAGGGTGATCGGGAGCGAGATGCGCTTCGTCGCCGGGACGGGAAGGGCCTGCGGAGTCTCCCGGATCACGACGACGGAGAGATCCGTCATCGAGTCGGTCTTGTCCTTCGCCTCCTCCAGCGAGGTGCGCCGGTCGCGCAGCTTGATGTAACGGTCCTCGCAGTCCATGACCTTCTTCTCGGCGGAGGCCAGTTCCAGGCGCAGGATGCGGAGCGACTTGAGCTTGCTGTACTCCTCCTTCAGGATCCCCTCGATGAGCCCGATGGCCGCCTCGAGCATCCGCTTCTGGTCCACGAGGGTCGCGGCGCGCGCGACGGCGGCCTTCTCGAGCTCCTCGGCCATCGCCGCCTGAAGCTCGTTCCACTCCTCCTGCAGCGTCTGCATCGCGGGGTGGTTCTCGTAGTACTTCTTTCGGAGCTCGATCATCTTCAGCTCGAGCCTGCGGGCGCGGCGGGTGGGGCTCGCGTCCGCGTCCGGCGCACCCAGCGGCAGGAGATGCTCGCGCAGCACCTCGTCCTCGGCGAGCCGGCGCTCCCCCTCGGGCACCTCCCGGAGCCGGCGTTCCACCCTGACCAGATCGAGCCGGTTCTGCTGGCGCGATTTCTCCATCTCCACGATGAGGGAGGACATGATCTGGCTCTGGACCTCGGGGTCGAAGACGTTCGTCTGCGCGTTGAGCCGTTCGAGCTCCGTCCGGAGCGACTCCTGGAGCCGCTTCCGCTCCTTCTGCGACTCCTCGAGGGACATGTCCACCCGCGCGATGGCCTTGTCGAACGCGTCCATGTACTCGGCCTTGAGATGCTGGATGTAGGCCCGGTACATCGCGCGCAGGAGCCGGAGCGGGACGTCGGCGTCCGCGTGCTCCGCCCTCAGCGCGACGGTGTTCTCGATGGAGCTTCCCTGGAGCTTCACCCAGGTCTGCAGGTCCGACGGGGAACAGGTCAGGCCTTCGGCGGAAAGCGATTTGGACGCGCGGCGGAGGACGTCCTGGTGGAAGAAGAGCTCGGAGCGCGCCTGGTTGGAGGTGAAGGGGTAGGTGTAGTCCTCCGGCTGGAAATAGCCGAGCTCGAGCGGCGTCTTCTTGTAGTGGATGTCGATCGTCGCGAAGTAGGGGACCGACTTCCAGAGGCTCATGCTCCAGAGGATGGCGCCGACGAGCACGGCGCTGGCCACCATCCATGGCCATCGCCTCACCAGGACCCGAAGATAGTCCTTGAGCTCCATCCGGTTGTAGTCCGACCGGTATCCTCTAGTCTATCGTCACGGAGCCGCTGCAGGAGAGAGCAAAACCCGGGCCCGAGCCGGCCGGTCAATACCTGTGGAAGGACCAGCCGGAAAGAACGAAGAACAGAGAGGAGAGAAGAAAGGGAGTCGGGCCTTCGCCACGCCGCCCGCCTTCGCTCGCCTGCGGCGAGCTACGGCGTGGTCCGCCGTAGCGCAAAGCGCGGAGGCGGAAAGCGGTCGTGGCTACGGCCGCGCAGGCGGGGGAGGTCTCCCCCGAGCCCCCTCCTACTCGCGTTCCGAGGCGATAGAGGGGGTGCGGGGGACGCGTCCCCCGCCCGCTTTCTTCTTCGTTCTTTGCTCTCTGTTCTTTCGGCAGGGCCGCACGATAGGTGCGGACCTGCCGGAATCCGTTGACTTCTGCACCCCGAACGAGTATAAGCTTTTTTCCGTCCGGGGCGGATTCCGGGCCGTTTCACGTCGATTTCGGGAGATCCCATGAGCGTCGCCCTCGATACCGCCGACATCGCCGAGATCCTGGCCGCGGAAGAACTTTCGTCGGAGACGATCGTCGAACTGAGACGCTCCGTCCATTGCTCGATCGAGAAGCGGGCCCGACTGGAGCAGATTGCGGCGGATTTCGGACCGGTGGCCGGGAAGTTCTCGAGCGAGAACAAGGCCCAGGTCCGGAGAGGCGTTGCGCTGTGGATCCTCGGACGCGTGGAGGAGGCGGCGAAGGCCCTCGAACCGGCGCGCTCCTCCCGCGAGCGCGCGCTGGCGCTCGGGCTTTCGTACCTCGAGCTCGACCATGCCGCGACGGCGCTGCCCCTCCTGAAGGAGGCCTTGGAGTCGGACGCCGAGGACGGGCACGTGAAGCTGGCCCTCCTCGAAGCGCGCATCAAGTCGGGCGCCGTCGAGGAGGCCGCGAAGATGGTCTCCCAGTTGGCCAAGAAGTTCGACGGTTCCGCGGACTACCACTACCTTCGGGGGCTCCTGTCCGACGTGCAGGGGTTCCGGGCCGAGGCGCTCGAAGGATACGAGAAGGCGCTCGAAGTGGAGCCGGGCTACGCGAAGGCGCTGTTCCGGATGGCGCATACGATGGACCTCCGCGGGGACGACGCGCGCGCCCTGGAACTGTACGAGCAGCTCCGCAAGCTGAGACCGTGCCACCTTCACGCGATGATCAACCTCGGCACGATCTACGAGGATCGCGGCGATTACGACCGCGCGGCGGACTGCTACCGAGCGGTGCTGGAGTACTACCCGAACCACGCGCGCGCCCGCCTGTACCTGAAGGACGCCGTCGCCTCGCAGTCGATGTTCTACGACGAAGACGCGATCCGGCGGGAACAGAAGCTCATGCAGGTCCTGGGCCAGCCCGTCGCGGAGATCTCGTGCTCGCCTCGCGTCCGCGCGGCGCTGCAGCGGCTCAACGTCACGACGCTGGGGGACCTGGCCCAGAAGAGCGAAGAGGAGATGCTGACCCTGCCGAACTTCGGCCGGACGTCGCTGCGCGAGGTCAAGGAGATCCTGGCGGCGCGGGGCCTGAACATGGTGACGGCGGAAGGCGGCGCGCCGGCCCCGGAGGCCTCCATGGAGACCGCGGCCGCGCCGGCGGGATCCCCGTCCGACGACGCGGTGCGTCGGAACCTCTCCGACTTCGAATGGTCCGGCCGGATCAAGAAGCTCTTCGAGAAGCTCGGCGTCGTGACGATCGGGGACCTGCTCAAGGTCAGCGAGACGGACCTCCTGAAGAACAAGAACCTCGGCATGACGTCGATCAGGGAGATCCGAAAGAAGCTCGGCCAGCTCGGCGTGGCGATGCGGGAAGAGTAGGCCGAACCCCCTTTCCCGACCTCCAAGGACTGGGGACGTTGGACTGAGATGGGGGCGCCGCCGCTCGTATTTGTCCTCTTCGCCGCCGCGTTCGGCCTGCTGGTCGGGTCGTTCCTCAACGTCTGCATTTTCCGGCTTCCGCGGAACTGCATGTCGATCGTGCGGCCGCGTTCGCGCTGCACGAAGTGTCTGCGCCTCATCGCCTGGTACGACAACTTCCCCGTGTTCAGCTATCTCGCTCTGGGGGGCAGGTGTCGCGGATGCGGCGAGCGCATCTCCCCGCGCTATCCGCTCGTGGAGCTGCTGACGGGGGCCGTCTTCACGTGGGCGGCGTACGCGCAGATCCACCACGGAGCGGGAAGCGGTTCGGACCGCGCGGTGCTGTTCGCCGTGCAGGCGTATCTCTCCGCGACGCTGATCGTGTGCACGTTCATCGACCTCGATTTCCGCATCCTGCCTGACGAGATCACGCTCTCGGGGATCGTCCTCGGGCTCGTCTGCGGCGGCGCGTTTCCGCTCCTGCACGGCCGGATGCTCCCGGGCCTCCCGTGGAATCTCCATGTGAGGGGCCTTCTCGCGTCGGGACTGGGGGCGTTCGTGGGGGGCGGCACGATCTACGCGGTGGGGGTCCTCGGGAAGCTGCTCTTCAAGAAGGAGGCGATGGGGCTGGGGGACGTGAAGCTGATGGCCTTCCTCGGCGCGTTCCTCGGCTGGAAGAGCATCCTCCTGACGCTCGTGCTGGGCTGCTTCGTGGGGGCGGCGTACGGGATCGTCCAGTTCTTCTTCACGCGGAAGCTCCGCGGCGTCTACGTCCCGTTCGGGCCGTTCCTTGCGGCCGGGGCCATGACGATGATCTTCCTTTCGCCGCAGGTCTACGGGCTGCTCGACGGATACATGAACCTGTTCCGGCGGGCGGGCTAGCCCCGTTAGACCGATCTGACGCCGGGCTAACGGGGCAAGGTGCCTGCTCGCCCTTGACACGGGGCCGTCCGCCGCAGGCGGACGCGCCGCTTCGCGGCGGCGGCCCTCCGGGCCGCTGCCCCGAGTCAAGGGCAAGTGTTCCCGCCTTCGCGAGGCCGAAGCCTCGCTCCGGCGAGGCGAAGGCCCGGACCGAGCCCTTGATGGGACCATGGATAAATTACAAATCATAACTTACAATTTGCTCAAGCCCGCCCCGCCCCCCGGCCGATACCCTCTTGCGGAGAGAGGGGGCCCTTCACGGGCCCCCAGGGGCATCTGCTGATCGGGAGACGGGGAGATGCGGAGATGGGGGCGGCTCGCAGCCGGAGTCCCCGTCCCGGGATCCCCTTAGGAGAAACCGCATGATCCGCAAGACCGCCGCCGTCCTGTCGCTGGCCGCCGCGGCCGCTTTCGGCGCCGTCGGCTGCTCCTCGGGACCCGACCTCAAGGCGCGCTGCGAGGAACTGGGACGGGAGAACGAGGACCTCCAGCGCCGCAACACGCAGCTCGAGGGGCAGCTCTCCGCCAGCGAGGCCAAGGTGCAGGCCATGGAGCGGGAGACCTCGTCCCGCCGCAACGGCCCGATGAGGAGCGGAGAGAAGACGAACGAGTATCCGCTCCCCGAGGACTTGGGCCGGAACGGCATCAGCGTGCGCGGCCGTGGGAACGAGACCGTGATCGAGCTTCCCTCGGATCTCTTCTTCGCCAGCGGCTCCGCGACGCTGAGCGCCGGCGGCGAGAAGGCACTGGCCTCGGTCTGCGCAATGCTCCGGAAGCAGTACCCGGCCGGACTGATCCGGATCGACGGGCACACCGACAGCGACCCGATCCGGAAGACGAAGAACCGGTTCCACTGCAACTTCGACCTGGGCTTCGAGCGCGCCCACCAGGTGGCGCACTACCTCGTCGACCGCGGCGGGGTCGATCCGCACCGGATCGTATGCGAAACGTTCGGGGCGAACCTGCCGAGGGACTCGAAGAACAAGGCGAAGAACCGCCGCGTCGAGATCGTCATCGCCCGGGGCGGGTAGGTCTCGCCGGCGAGGTGCGAGCTGTCTCCCCGTCCTTCCCTTTGACACCCCCTCGTCCCGGGGGCTATAATCCCCTGTCGTAGCCACCCGCCTGCGCGGCCGCAGCCACGGCGGCTTTCCGCCTTCGCGCGGCTGGAACCGCCGGTTCGTGTCGCCCGACCCAGGGGCGGGTGCATCCAACAGGAGGAAGATCCCGGATCATGGCCAAGTACCAGACGCAGGACATCCGGAATTTCGTGCTCGTCGGCCACGGTTCTTCGGGCAAGACGGCCCTGGCGGACGCGCTTCTGTTCAAGGGGAAGGCCGTCAACCGCCTCGGCAGCATCGAGGACGGCACCTCGGTCTTCGACTTCGAGCCCGAGGAGAAGGAGCGTCGGAACTCCATCGACCTCGCCTGCGCGGCCGTGAACGTGCTGGGGAGGGAGCTGAACGTCCTGGACGCGCCGGGCTACTCGGACTTCTCGGGCGAGGCGGTGAGCGGGCTCAACGCCGTCGAGACGGCGGTGGTCTGCATCAACGCCGCGGCCGGGATCATGGTGAACACCCGCAAGATGTGGGAACAGGCGAAGAAGGTCGGCGTGGGCCGCGTCGTCGCGATCAACAAGCTCGACCAGGACAACGTCCACTTCGCGAAGCTCGTCGCCTCCGTGCGCGAGACCTTCGGGAGGGAGTGCGTGCCCGTCTTCCTGCCGGCCGGCGAGGGGCCGTCGCTGAGGGGCGTCGCCAACATCCTGGAGAAGGCCGCGCCGGACGAATACAAGGCGCTGGCGGACGAGGCGAAGGAGAAGCTCATGGAGATCGACGACGAGCTTCTCATGAAGTATCTCGACGGCCGGACGGTGGCGCCGGAGGAGCTGGCGAAGGCGCTGCCCGGGGCGATCGCCTCGGGGCGGGTCGTGCCCATCCTCTGCACCTCGGTGAAGAAGGACGTGGGGATCGCCGAGACGCTCGACTTCATCGCGAAGTACTTTCCGTCCCCCCTCGGCGTCCCGTCCCGGAAGGGCATCGGTCCCGAGAAGGGCGAGGAGATCGTGCGGCCGGCCGACGGGCCGCTTGCGGGACAGGTCTTCAAGTCCATCGCGGACCCGTTCGTGCAGCGGCTCGCGTACGTGCGCGTCTACAGCGGCACCCTCGCCAACGATCAGCCGCTGTTCAACCAGCGGATCGGCAAAGGAGGGCGCATCGGCGGGATGTTCAAGCCGTTCGGCAAGGAGCAGCGCGCTACGACCTCGGCGATCGCCGGCGACATCGTCTGCGTCACGAAGGTGGACGATCTGAACACCTGCGACACGATCTGCGACCCGGCGAACCTGGTCAAGTTCGCCCCGCTCCAGTTCCCGACGCCGATGGTCTCGCTGGCCGTCGAGCCGAAGACGAAGCAGGATCTCGCGCGGCTCTCCGAGTCCCTCCAGAAGATGGCGGGCTCGGACCCGACGTTCAGGTTCGAGCGGGACCGGCAGACGGCGGAGCTCGTGATCAGCGGGATGAGCCGGCTCCATCTGGACGTCGCGCTGGCGCGGCTCAAGCGGAAGTTCGACGTGCAGGTGAGCACGAAGCCGCCGCGCATCGCCTTCAAGGAGACCGTGATGGCCGTCGCCGACGGCCACCACAAGCACAAGAAGCAGTCGGGCGGCCACGGGCAGTACGGCGAAGTCTATCTCAGCGTCAAGCCTACGGCGCGCGGACAGGGGTTCGTCTTCACGGACTCGATCAGCCAGGGGCGCATCCCGCAGCAGTACATCCCCGCGATCGAGAAGGGCGTCCGGGAGACGATGGAGCGCGGCGTCGTCTCCGGCAACATCGTCGTGGACGTCGAGGTCGAGGTCACCGACGGCTCGTACCACGAGGTGGACTCGGGGCCGGAGTCGTTCAAGCTCGCCGGGTCGAAGGCGTTCAAGGAAGCCTTCGTGAAGGCCCGGCCCGTGCTCCTCGAGCCGATCGTCAACATCGAGATCTCGGTCCCCGCCCGCTTCATGGGCGACATCACGAGCGACCTGAACTCGCGCCGCGGGCGCATCCAGGGGATGGACTCCGCCGGCGAGCTGCAGATCATCCGGGCGACGATCCCGATGATGGAGATCATGGACTACGAGACGCAGCTCCGCTCCGTGACGGGAGGCGAGGGCTCGTACTCGATCGAACTGGCGGGATACGAGCCGCTTCCGTCCCGCCTCGCGGAGGGGATCATCGCCAAGACCGCGAAACACGACGAAGAAGAGGAGTAGCGCATGGTCAGCCTCGAGGAACTCCTCCAGCTCCTGGTTTCGCGCGGAGGATCGGACCTGCACATCGCGGCGGGCTCTCCCCCGCGGATCCGGGTGGACGGCCGGCTCATCCCGACGGAGTTCGATTCCATCACGCGCGACGAGTCGCAGAAGCTGATCTACGGCATCCTCTCGGAGGACCAGATCGCGCGGTTCGAGAAGAACCTGGAGCTGGACTTCTCGTTCGGCGTGGACAACCTCGGCCGCTTCCGGACGAACGTCTTCCTGCAGCGCGGCTCGGTCGGCGGCGTCTTCCGGCTCGTCCCCAGCGGCGTGCGCGGGTTCGACGAGCTGGGCCTCCCGCGGCGCGTCTGCCAGGAGCTGTGCGAGCTGCCGAAGGGACTGATCCTCGTGACGGGCGCCACCGGCTCCGGCAAGTCCACGACGCTCGCCGCGATGATCGACTACATCAACTCGACCGAGAACTGCCACATCATGACGATCGAGGACCCGATCGAGTTCGTCCACCGGAACAAGAACTGCCTCGTGAACCAGCGCGAGGTCGGGTCCGACACGCACGGCTTCAAGGAGGCCCTGAAGCACGTCCTCCGCCAGGATCCGGACGTCGTCCTCATCGGCGAGATGCGGGACATGGAGACGATCGAGGCGGCGCTCGTCATCTCCGAGACGGGGCACCTGACGTTTGCGACCCTGCACACGAGCGACGCGGTGCAGACGATCAACCGGATCGTGGACGTCTTCCCCGCGTACCAGCAGCAGCAGGTCCGCACGCAGCTCTCCTTCACGATGTCCGCGGTCTTCTGCCAGCAGCTCCTTCCGAAGTCCAACGGCAAGGGGCGCGTGCTCGCCTCGGAGGTCATGATCGCCAATCCGGCGATCCGGTCGCTCGTCCGCGAGAACAAGGTGCACCAGATCTACTCGGTGATCCAGGTGAACCAGAAGCTGGGCATGAAGACGATGAACCAGTCCCTGTACGAGCTGTACAAGGCGGGACACCTGACGTTCGAGGACTGCCTCAACTACTCGTCGGACCCGGAGGACTTGAAGAAAACCTTCCAGAGAGGATAGGCGGGTGCGATGCCGGCCGGCATCCGGCATCCGGCATCCGGCATCCGAACATGAACCTCCCCAAGCTGGTCCGGAAGAAGCTCGGCGAGATCCTCGTCGAGGAGGGGCTCGTCAAGGAGGACCAGGTCCAGGAGGCCCTTCAGAAGCAGAAGGGAAGCGGCGGGCTCCTGGGCGAGGTGCTCGTCAAGCTCAACTACGTCTCCGAGATCGACATCGCGCGGGCGATCGCCAAGCAGTTCGGCCTGCCGTTCATCGACGCCACGAAATACAACATCTCGAAGGAGGCGCTCTCGCTCGTTCCGGGGGAGATGATGGTCCAGAACCAGTTCGTCATCCTCGACAAGCTGGGCAAGGCGCTGCTCGTCGCGGTCTCCGGACTCCTCAACGGCGAGATCTTCGAACACCTCGAGCGGCTCTCGGGATGCCGCCTCTTCATCTACGTCTCCACGGCGACGAGCGTGATGGAGACGCTGAAGAAAGTGGCTCCGAAGGCCGCGGGCGCCAAGATCGGGGTATAATCCAGTGGTTGGTGATTAGTGGTTGGTGAAGAGGGATCGCTTCTTCACCGACCACTAACCACGAACCGCTGGGACGGATGCCGATCAAGGACAAGTTCTACCAGAGGATCCGCAAGGTCCTCCTCAAGCACGGCGTGATCGAGGAGGTCAAGGCGGACGAGGCGGTCGCGCTCGCGGAGAAGGATGACGCGCACTCGTACGCCGACATCCTCCTCGAACGCGGGTTCGTGGACGAGGAGGCCTATCTCTCCGCCATCGCGATCGAGACGAACCTGCCCCCCGTGGACGTCGAGAAGGTCACCTTCGACGGCGACGCCCTGGGCGTCCTCAGCCAGGAGCTGGCCTCCTACTACGGCGTGCTGCCCGTCTCCAAGATCGGCAACATCCTCACGGTCGCCGTCGGGAACCCGTTCGACATCCTGAAGCTCGACGACGTCCGCACCCTGACCAACTGCGACCTGCGTCCGGTCGTCTCCACGGAGCGCACGATCAAGCGCGCGATCCAGAAGGCGTACAACCCGGACGAGGCGAAGATGGACCAGGCGATCCAGGCCCTGAAGGAGGACAAGGACTCGGGGAACCTCGAGCTCAAGAAGGAGAGCGAGGAGGAGCAGATCGACCTCTCCGAGATCTCCGACGAGGGCGGGGAGTCGCCCGTCATCAAGCTCGTCAACATGCTCATCGTCCGGGCGCTCAAGGAGGGGGCCAGCGACATCCACATCGAGCCGTACGAGAAGAACGTGATCGTGCGCTACCGCCAGGACGGCGTGCTGCGGGAGGCGGCCCAGCCGCCGAAGTCGATGGTCAACAACCTGATCTCCCGCATCAAGATCATGTCGAGCATGGACATCGCGGAGCGGCGCATCCCGCAGGACGGGAAGTTCCAGGTCAAGTTCGAGGGACGGCAGGTCGACTTCCGCGTCTCCATCCTCCCCACGATCTTCGGCGAGAAGGCGGTGCTCCGCGTCCTCGACTCTTCGAAGCTCAACCTCGGGATCAGCCAGCTCGGGTTCGAGCCCGAGGCGGAGACCGCGTTCCGGCGCGCCCTCGCCGCCTCGTACGGCATGGTGCTCGTGACCGGGCCGACGGGCTCGGGCAAGTCCACGACCCTGTACGCGTCGCTCCGCGAGGTCCTCAACCCCGAGGAGAACGTCTGCACCGTCGAGGAACCGGTCGAGTACCAGCTCGACGGGGTGATCCAGGTGCCGGTGAACCCGAAGCGCGGCCTCACGTTCGCCGTCGCGCTGCGCTCCCTCCTGCGGCAGGACCCCGACACGATCATGATCGGCGAGATCCGCGACTTCGAGACGGCGGACATCGCGGTCAAGGCGGCGCTCACCGGCCACCTCGTCTTCTCGACCCTGCACACGAACGATGCGCCGAGTTCGATCTCGCGCCTCGTGGACATGGGGATCGACCCGTTCATGGTGTCGAGCTCCCTGATCCTCGTCGCCGCGCAGCGCCTGTGCCGGAAGCTCTGCGACCGGTGCAAGGCGCCGCTGGACAAGATGCCGCTCCCCGAGGATCTCCTCCGGATGGGATGCAAGGAGGCCGACCTGCCCACCGCCAAGTTCTGGCGCGCCGTGGGGTGCAACGCCTGCTCCAACGGCTACCGGGGGCGGTTCGCGATCCTCGAGGCCCTCGAGGTGGACGACGACATCAAGAAGGTGATCGTCGAGCGCAAGCCGGCGATGGACATCAAGAAGCTCGCGATCGAGAAGAAGGGGATGCTGACGCTCCGTCGGTGCGGGCTCTTGAACGCGATGCGCGGGCGCACGTCGCTGGAGGAGGTCCTGCGGATGACCATGACGGACTAGCCCGACCTTGCGATCCTTTGTGTCTTGGTGTCTTTGTGGTGTAATATAGGGTCATGGCGGTCTTCACGTACCAGGGCAAGGCGTCCGACGGGAAGAAGATGGACGGCGTGCTGCAGGCGCCGGACCGCGCGGCCGCGCAGGCGGAGCTGAGGAAGCGGAACATCGCGGTCACGACGCTGGCGGAGAAGAAGAAGGCGGCCGCCAAGGGGAAGGGCGGCCTCTTCGGCATGGGGCCCCGCGCCAAGCCCGCGGAAGTCTCCGTCTTTACGCGGCAGCTCTCGACGATGATCTCCGCGGGCATCCCCCTGCTGGAGGCGCTCGAGATCCTGCACGAGCAGTCGACGGAGCCGGGGTTCCGCATCGCCCTGGACCGGATCATCGACAAGGTCCGCAGCGGCAGCGATTTCTCGACGGCCCTTTCCGACTACCCCCGGGTCTTCTCCAAGATCTACGTGAACATGGTGAAGGCGGGCGAGGCGAGCGGCCAGCTCGACACGATCCTCAACCGCCTCGCGGAGTACCTGGAGGCGACGGAGGAACTGAAGCGGGAGATCAAGGCCGCCATGACCTACCCGGTCGTCTCGCTGTGCCTCATCACGGCGATCACGATCGGTCTCGTCGTGGGCGTCGTCCCGAAGTTCAAGCTCATCTTCGAGCAGCTCCAGATGAAGGAGCTGCCGGCCCCGACGGAGATCCTTCTCAAGGTCAGCGACTGGATGAAGGCGAACTTCATCCTGTTCATCCTGGGCATGATCGTCCTCATCGTCGCGTTCATCATGTACACGCGCACGGCGATGGGGCGGAAGCAGTGGCACTGGGTCTGCTTCCACATGCCGGTCTTCGGACCCCTCTTCCGGAAGGTCGCGATCTCCCGCTTCGCGCGGACTTTCGCGACGCTCATCCAGAGCGGCGTCCCGATGCTGGGCGCGCTGGACATCGTCGCGGGCACGGCCGGCAACGTCCTCGTCGAGGACGCCGTCCTGCGGGCGAAGGAGGCGGTCGCCCGCGGCGAGACCCTCGGCGACCCCCTCGCGGCGACGAAGATCTTCCCGCCCATGGTCACGCGCATGATCGCGATCGGGGAGAAGACGGGCGCCATCGAGAAGCTGCTCCTCAAGATCTCGGAGTTCTACGACCAGGAGGTCCGCGCGACCGTGAAGGCCCTCACCTCCCTCATCGAGCCGATCATGATCGCGACCATGGGCTGCATCGTCGCGGGAATCGTGCTCTCCATCTTCCTGCCGATCCTCAAGATCCAGCAGCAGCTCACCGGGGGTTAGTGGTTGGTGGTTAGTGGTTGGTGGTTGGTGAAGACGTCTCAAGAGGGTCTTCACTAACCACCAATCACCAACCGCTAACCACCACTCATGCAGGGCTACGAAGAGTACCGCCTCGCCGGCCGGCTCAAATGGCTGATGTTCTTCCGGCTGCTCTTCGCCCTGTGCGGCATCACCGCCGTCCTCGCCGTCGAATCGGGCTTCCGCGAACCCCTGGCGCGCGCGCATCTGCCCACCTACTACACCTTCATCTTCGCGTGCGCGGTGAACGTCGTCTACCTCGTCGCCGTCCGGACCGGGGCGCCGCCGCGGCGGATGGCCGTCGTGCAGCTCTCGGTGGACCTCCTCATCGTGTCGGCCCTCGTCTACCTCGCGGGACCCGACCGTCTCTTCACCTTCCTCTACTTCGCGACGGTCATCGCGGCGGCTCTGCTGATCAGCCCCCGCGCCGGATTCGTCTTCGCGACCGCGGCCACCGCGCTCCTGGCGGGCGCGACCGTCGCGTACGACCTCGCGGCGCGGTCGGGAGGGCGGTTGCCCTTCGTCGAGACGGCCGTCTGGCTGGAGTACGCGCCCCGCCGCCCCTTCCTCACGGCCTACCTCTTCTTCTTCGCCCTGTCCCTCCATGCCGTGGCCTTCCTCGCCTCCCTGCTCGCGGCCGAGGTCAGCCGGATCCGCGTCCTCAACGACGAGATCCTCCATAACATGGCCGGCGGCGTGCTCGCCGTGGACCGCTACGGAGGCGTGGCGTTCGTCAACGCCCAGGCGGCGCGGCTGATGGAACTCCCCGCGCCGGAGGCCGCCCTCGGGAGGCCGTACGCCGAGGCGCTCCCGGCCCCCGTCGCGGCCACCGTCGAGCATGCGCTCCGCGGAGGAACGCGGATCGAACGGGAGATCTCCCTCGGCAAGCGGCCCGTGCAGGTCCTCGTCTCCTACCTCACGGAGGGACCCGGCCGGCTCCGCGCCGTCGTGGCGATCCTCAACGACCTCACGCTCCGCCGCGATGTCGAGCGGATGGCGCAGCGCGAGGAGCGGTTCAAGGCCCTCCTGGAGATGAGCGCCGGGATCGCCCACGAGATCCGCAACCCCCTCGCGTCGATCCGCGGCGCGGCCCAGGAACTGGAGTCCACCCCCGGCGCGAACGACGACGACCGCAAGCTGCTCCAGGTCATCATGCGCGAGTCCGACCGCCTCGACAAGATCATCTCCGACTTCCTCGAGTACGCCAGCGAGAAGCCGCTCGATCTCGAGGACGGCGACCTCGCGCGCATCCTGGAGGACACGGTGGTCCTTCTCGAGTCGCGGGAGGAGGCGAAGCACGTGGAAGTGACGCGCGCCTGGACCGGCCCGATCCCCGTGCGGGTCGATTCCGACAGGCTCCAGCAGGTCTTCCTGAACCTCGGGATCAACTCGATGGAGGCGTGCGCGGAGCGGGGCGGCCGCATCGTCGTGCGCGCCGAGGCGCTCACCGCGCCGCCCGTGACGACGACGGGCCACCCGCGTTCCGGCGTCGTCGTCGAGTTCCGCGACGACGGACCGGGGATGGCGCCCGAGGTCGTCGCGGGCGCCTTCACCCCCTTCTTCTCGACGAAGGCGCGGGGGACGGGAATGGGACTCGCGATCGCTCGGAAGATCGTCCAGGCGCACGGCGGGGACGTCACCCTCGAGTCGGAGGCCGGGCGCGGGACGACGGCCCGCGTCTGGCTGCCGCGGACATGAGCGCCGAGACGGGCGCCGGAAGGCGGATCGCGGGGGACGCCGGGCTTGCGGCGCTCGCGGCGCTGCCGCTCCTCGCGGCGCCCGGCTTGGGTCCCGACGCGCTGCGCCTCCCGGCCGCGGCCGCGCTCGTGACGCTCCTGGCCCTCCGCGTGGCGTGGAGCGCGGCGCGGCGGGGCGAGACGGGCATCCGCGGCGACCCCCTCCGGACGGCGATGACCGCCTGGTTCGTCTGCGGTTTCCTGTCGCTCGCCTCGGCGGCGGACGTGTGGGCCGCGATCGGGCCGCTGCTGCTCCTGTTCCTCGGCATCGCGGCCTACCTCTGCATCACGTCGGGCGTCCTGTCCCGGACGTTCCTGGCGGGCACGGGCTCCGCGGTCCTCGCCGCCGTCGGGCTTGCGTTCGCGACGTGCGCGGTCGGGCAGCAGGCGCTGGGCCGGCCCGCGACCGCGACGATCGGGAACACGAACACCGCGGGAGCGATGGCGGCGATGCTCTGCGCGTTCGCCCTCGGCCGCGCCCACGGGTCGTGGCGCTGGTTGCACGCGACGTCCGCGGCTGCGCTGCTGCTCGCGACGGTCCTCACCGGCGCGCGCGGCGCCCTCGCCGGCCTCGTCGCGGGCGCGCTCGTCTCCGGGGGCGCGATCGCGTGGCGACGGTGGGGGCGCGGAGGGCTGGCCGTCGCGGGACTCGCCGCCCTTCTCGGGGCCGCCGCGATCGTCCCCTTTGCGCTGCGCCGCACGGAGACCGCCCGGGTCCGGATCGGGCTCTGGAAGGGAGCGTTCAGGCTTTTCCTCGCCAATCCCATCGTCGGCTGCGGGATCGGGAACTTCTCCGCGCAGTTCCCGCCGTACCGCGATGCGGAGGAGTTCCGGATCTCGAACCCGACGCCGGGCCGGGGGTACGTCGAGGCGGAGAACCCGCACTCGACCTGGGTCCAGACGCTGGCCGAGACCGGCGTGCCGGGGCTCCTCTCGCTGCTCCTCGTGGCCTATGTCGCCGCGCGCCTGTGGCGGTACTACGTCCGAACGACGGAGGATCCGGATGCCCTCGCGACGATCGCGGGGGCGGGCGGCGCGGCGGCCTCGTTCCTCGTCTCCGGGTTCTTCTACTCGCTGCACGTGCAGGCGGCGCATTCCATGGCGTTCTTCGTTTTTCTCGGCACGATCGAACTCCTGGGGAACCAGCGGGTCAAGGTGCACCGGGCCGCGGGCACGCAGTTCCGGCTGGCGGTCTACGGGACCGTCGTCATCCTGGGCGTCTTCGCGTGCCTCGTCTCCTTCAACCGCGCGGTCGCCGAGCGGCACTTCCTGGCCGCGCCGCGGGAGCCGGACGCCGACCGCATGGCGGCCCGCCTGCGCGAGTCGCTCGACGTCAACTTCCGCGACTGGCGGCCGCACATGGAACTCGCCCGCGTCTACGCGGAGCAGGGCAAGCACGTGGACGCGTGCACCCATTTCCGTCAGGTTCTCGATCACCGCCCGTTCCACGCCCCGGCGCTTGGCGGGTTGGCGGAGTCGATGGCCGGAGCGAAGAAGCCGCCGGCGGAAGTGGAGGCGATAGTCGACCGCGCGATCCGCGCGACGCCGTACTACTACCAGTCGTACTACCAGAAGGGCGTGCTGCGCGCCGAGGCAGCAGACTGGGCGGGGGCGCGGGCGATGTTCTCGCAATCAGCCCGGCACCACCCGGCGCACGCGAAGTCGTACTTCAATCGGGGCCTGGCGGCGTTCCGGGCGGGGGATTTCGATGCGGCTCTTGCCGATTTCCGGCGGGCGGTCGAGCTGGAGCCGGCGTTGAGGAGCGAGATCGGTGAGGACGTGCGGAAGGAGCCGAGGTTTGCGGAGCTGTTCGGGCGGTAGTTAGCACCCGCGCAAGAGTAACTTCACATTTTCACCTGGTAGAGCTTGAAGGTGGCGCGGAACAGAATTCTCTCCAAGGAAGCCAGGAAACCAGGAAAATGGGCCGAAATGCGCGATCCGTTCCTGGCTTCCTGGTTTCCTTAGAGGTCGAATCTCTGCTCT
>JACPRC010000163.1 GCA_016190175.1 Planctomycetota bacterium | reverse complement strand
CCCCGCCGTCTCCTCCCCCTCCGCCCCCTCCACAGCCGTCGAGGGCTGTGAGTCCGAGAACCGCCAGAAGAGGGAGAGTCAGCCTCATGACGCAGCCCTCCGAGGAAGTCGAAGAAGGAAGTTTCGCTGCGATGGTTGGCCGGGTGAACGCAGATGCGATGTGGGGCTGAGGGGTCTACCAGCCGCTTCTACTGCTGAACTGGCGTGGCGTGGCGTGGCGTGGCGTGGCGTGGCGTGGCGACTTCTACATGGTAATGACTGAAGGCCCCGCGGACAAGACCCTCGCCCATCTCAATCCCCCCGCCGACAGGCCCATCTGGGGCATGGTGTACACATGAAGTATGTCCCACCATTCGGGAACTGTCAAGGAGGAATCGGCATCACGGTTCAAACACGGGTCCCACTTCGGGGACCGAGTCGCGCGCTCTTGCCCGCCAAGGTCGTCTTCGACGACCCGGCGGGCCCGCCCTTGCTGTTTGGCGGGCGATGGAGAAGCTCCCGATTCCAGATGCCGGATGTCGGATTCCGGCCCGGGCGCGGAAGTCGGCATCCGGCATCCGGCTTGCCCGCCGGAGCCCGCAGGGCGAAGGAGGGAATCCGGCATCTGGGCTCAAGCCGACGCCAGGAGCCTCCGGCCTGTTCCCGGACTGTGCCCCGGTTTGAACATGCCGGGGAGTCATCTACCCCGACCGCTTCCGCCCGACGAACGGATTGCCGAGGCGGAGCGGAACAGGTAGAATCCAACTCGTGGAACCGGCCATCGTAATCCAACCCGAAGGAGTCCGCATTCCGCGGCTTCTCCCCGACATCGAGACGTTCCGGGAATGGGCGCGGTCCGACGACTTTCCGGAGCGGGGGCGGATCGATTGGATCGGAGGAGAGGTGGAGGTCGACATGTCGCCGGAGGACATCACGACGCACGGCACGCTCAAGAGCGCGGTCTCGAGACAACTGGGCAATCTGATCGAAGATTCCGACCGGGGCGTCGTGCTCATCGACCGCGCGCGGCTCAGCTCGCCGTCCGGCGATCTCTCCGTGGAACCGGATGTGGTGGTGATCCTCACGGAATCGATGCGGTCGGGTCGGGTGCGGTTGATTCCAAAAGCGGGTGCGCGCGAGGGTCGATTCATCGAGATCGAGGGCGCGGCCGATCTGGTCGTGGAATGCGTCAGCGACTCGTCGAAGAAGAAGGACCGCGAGCGGCTTCCCGCCCGTTACTTCGCGGCGGGCGTGCGCGAATATTGGGTTGCGGACGGTCGCGTCGATCCCGTCGCACTGGTGCTCTATCGGCGCGGCCGCGATCGCTACGTGGAAACCAGACCGGACTCCGACGGCTTCCGCCGGTCGCAGATCCTCGGCCGGTCGGTGCGGATCGTGCGCATCCCCATGGAGTTGGGCCTGGTCCGGTTCCGGATGGACGTGCGGCCCTGACCCCGTCGCGCGCAGGATTTGGTTCCGGATCTACCTCGCCCTCGGATGCGTCCGGTCGTAGACCTCCTTGAGCCGGTGCGTCGTGACGTGGGTGTAGATCTGCGTCGTGCCCAGGTGCTCGTGGCCGAGCAGCTCCTGCACGGAGCGCAGGTCCGCGCCGCGGTCGAGGAGGTGGGTCGCGAAGCTGTGCCGGAGCGTGTGCGGCGTGATGCGTTTGCCGAGCCCCGCCGCGCGCGCCGCCTTGAGGACGATCCGGCGCACGCTGCGCACGTCGAGCCGCGTCCCGTTCTTGTTCACGAAGAGCGCGTCGGTCTCGCGCCCGAGCGCGCCGAGAAGCTCCGCCCGCGGCGGCAGGTACTCCTCGATCGCGGCGAGCGCCGAGGAGCCGAGCGGCGCGACCCGCTCCTTGTTCCCCTTCCCGCGCACGAGCGCGTACCCGCCGTCGCGGTGCACGTCCCCGAGGTCGAGTCCCGCCGCCTCGCTCACGCGCAGGCCGCCCCCGTAGATCGTCTCCAGGAGCGCGCGGTCGCGCGCGGCCCCGACGCCGTCGCCCGAGGACGCCTCGATCAGTCGCCGGACCTCCTCCTCGTCGAGGAAGTTCGGGAGCTTGCGGTCGGGCTTCGGCGTCCGCACGCGCTTGAACGGGTTCGACTCGATCCGCGCGAGCCGGAGCTGGAATTCGTAGAACGTCCGCAGACACGCGAGCGCTCGGGCCGTCGAGGACTTCTCGTAGCCGTTCGAGTGCAGGTGCGCGAGATACTTCCGGATCGTGAGGATGTCGGGCGCGGGCAGGAGGCGCCCTTCCCCGCCGAGGAACGCGGCGAAACGCTCCAGGTCCCCGCCGTAGGCGCGCACGGTGTGCCGGGAGAGCCGCCGCGCGAGGCGCAGGTGCTCCAGGAATTCCGCCTCAAGCCCCACGGGTCCCCTTCCGTTCGATGAATCGCAGGATCACCTGGCTCGAGACGAACTGGATCCACCGTTCCTGGACGGCGGTGAAGAGGGTCTCGTCGGGGTAGGCGGTCCCCTCCCCGTACTGCGCGTCGGCGTACTTCTTGATCTCGTCGCGCACGTTGCGGTTGTGCGCATCCCACATCTCCTCGTACGCGTCGATGACGTACCCCGCCTGCGCCCGCGTGATCGAGAACGGGCCCCGCCACGTCGCCGACTGGATGAGGCGGTCGATGTCCTGCGCCGACATGGCGCGCGCCGAAGTCCGCAGCCACTGGATCGAAAGGGCCGTGCGCGGCGGATCGTATGGATCGTGGTCCGTGACCGCGACGGCGACGATGGCGTCCCCCTTGAGGCGCCGCGCCACCCGGACCGCGTCGTCGAGCGTCGCGATCTTCTCCCCCTCCTGGAGGGCGGCGCGGACCATCTGCGGCCGCACGACCTCGAAGCCGGGGAACTTCACGAGCTCCGACGCGAAGATCGTGGTCATCTCGTCCGTGTCCAGGCGCGAGTCCTCGGTCATGTTCGCGAACGGGAGCACGATGATCCGGCGCACGTCCGCGTACGGGTTCGGCGGGTACTCGCGGTACTTCCTCGACGGAAAGCACGCGGAGAGCGCGATGAGCAGGAACGGTGCGGCGCGACGCATGCCCCCTCCTCCCTTCCCCTATTCGATCAGCGGCTTCGGTTTCACGCTGTAGATGTTCGGATGCCGGTGGCGATCGGAGACGAAGAAGACCCGCTCCCCGCCCCACGAGGGCCACCACTCCGCGGAGAGGTCGGTCGTGATCTGCGTGTCCCCGCGGCCGTCGGGCATGATGACCCAGATGTTATCCGCCGCGCCCGCCTCGCCGTAGATCCTCGACTCGACGCTTCGGTTCACGGTCGCGTACGCGATCCACTTCCCGTCCGGCGAGAAGCGCGGCGTGATCGCGGCCCACTGCTTGTGCCGGTCCGCGGCGACCTCCTGGAGATCGGTCCAGTCCGGCCTGACGAGCCAGATCGAGCTCCGCCAGTCCCCCTTCGGCTGGCTCTGGAACGCGATCCATTCCCCCGTGGGCGACCAGTCGGGATACATCCCCGGTCCGAGGAAGGTGGGCATGCCCGTGCCGACGTCCACGATGATCAACTGCCACACGCCGTTGGGGTTCTTCGTGGAATATGCGATCTTCTTCCCGTCCGGCGACCAGCTCGGTGCGACGTCGTCCTGCGCGCTCGTCGTCACCTGCATCCAGTTGGCGGGCGCATCCTTGAGGACGACGTAGATGTCGAAGTTGCCCGCCACGTCGGAGGCGAAGGCGATGCGTTTCCCGTCGGGCGAGAAGCGCGGGAAGAGGTTCTGGCCGTTGTTCGTCGTCACCTGCGTCGGGGCGACGCCTCCGGTCGCGCGGATGAAGATCTGGGAGCGGGGCCCGGTCTCCGTGGAGGAGTAGACGATGAATTTCCCGTCGCGCGAGGCGCAAGGGTGGGTCGCGCGGCCCGGCACGCCGATTTGGGTGTGCTGCATCAGCTCCGCCCAGGTCTGATCCACGAAGTCCGGCTCGATGCGGTTGCCCCCGTCGGGCGGCTCGCCCCCCTTTTGCGGTGGCCCCTGGTATGGCTGGCACGCGGCGAGGGCGAGAAGGAACAGCGCGGCGGCGCGGCGGCTCATGGCCTATCTCCCGTACTACCCACATTATCGGCGCTTTGATCGTTGATCTTTGATTCCGCCCTTCTATAATGCGCCCCATGCCGGACGTGGCCCTCCTCATGGGTAGCGACTCCGACCTCGAGCACGTCCAGGACGGGATCGACGCGCTCAAGAAGCTCGGCGTCTCCTGGGAGGCCCGCGTCCTCTCCGCCCATCGCACGCTTGACGCGCTTCAGGATTACGTCCGGAAGTCCGATGCGAAGATCTTCATCGCCGCCGCGGGCGGGGCCGCGCATCTCGCCGGCGTCGTCGCGGCGCTCACGACGCGGCCCGTCCTGGCGATCCCGATCCCGAGCGCGCTCAACGGCCTCGACAGCCTCCTCTCCATGGTCCAGATGCCCGGCGGCGTGCCGGTGGCGACCTTCGCGGTCGGCAAGGCCGGCGCCCGGAACGCCGCGCTCTTCGCCGCCCAGATCCTCGCGCTTTCGGACGCGAAGCTCTCCAAGAAGCTCGCGGACCAGAAGCGCGCGATGGCCGACGAGGTCGCCGCGAAGGACGAGGCGCTTCAGAAGAAGCTGAGGGGATGATGGCGGACGACGGGAGCCTCCTCCCCCTCCTCGGCCGGATCACCCGGGCCCTCTCCTCGGACCGACCGCTCGAATCGGTCCTCCGCTCGGTCGCGCGGCGGGTCGCCGCGATGACGGACGCCGACACGTGCTCGATCATGCTCCTCGACGATCAGCGCCGGGAGCTGCTCTTCAAGGAGGCGTACGGGCTCCCGCGCCGCGAGATCGAGCGGATCCGGTTCCGCATGGGCGAGGGGATCGCCGGATGGGTGGCGCTCAAGCGGAAAGCCGCCCGCGTCGCCGACGTCTCGAAGGACCGGCGCTTCAAGTCGTTCCCGGAGCAGACGACGCGGATCGTCTCGCTCCTGTGCGTCCCGCTCGCCGTCCGCGGGCGCGTGCTGGGTGTCGTCTCGATGAACAGCGCCCGCCGCGGCGCGTTCGGGGCGCGCCATCAGGCGATCCTGGAGCACCTCGCCGGCCACCTCGCCCTGGAGATCGAGAACCACCGGCTGTACGAGCTGTCGGTGACGGACGGGCTGACGCAGCTCTTCAACCGCCGGTACTTCCTGCGGAAGCTCGAGGACGAGATCGGCCGCGCGGAGCGCGTCGGCGAGCCGCTCGCGCTGTGCATCGCGGACCTCGACCGTTTCAAGAGGATCAACGACGAGCACGGCCATCCGGCGGGCGACGAGGTCCTCGTCGCGGTCGCACGCCGGTACCGCCAGAAGTTGCGCGCGTACGACATCGCCGCGCGCTACGGCGGCGACGAATTCGCGTTCCTCTTCCTCGACGCCGGACGGCACAAGATCCAGGGGATCTCGTCGCGGCTCGGCGACAGCCTCCGGGAGAAGCTGGAGACCGGCGCGGGTTCGTTCGACGTCTCGGCGAGTCTGGGGTTCTCGGTCTATCCGGAGGACGGCGACGACGCGAAGTCCCTTCTGGCGGCGGCGGACGAGGCGCTCTACCGGGCGAAGCGGACTCAGGCCTGAACGTCGACTTGGGTGCCGACGCCCATCGACGCGAGGATCTGCTGCATCATCTCCTTCTGCGCGTCGAACATCTTCTTGAGCAGTTCCACCTGGACCTGGGTCTGCACCTGGGCCTGCTTGGACGCGGTGACGGCGGAGACATCCATGCTCATTTTCTATCGGCACGGACCGGGAGATTCTTGAGCCTTTCTTTCGCGAATTCCTCGAATCGCGTTCCCTTCAAGTCGGCGGTGGCGCGCTCCAGGACCGCCCGGCCCTCCTCGACCCGGCCCATCCGCACGAGGACATCCGAGAACCGGAACGCGAGGGTCGCCTTCGGCTCGGGTTCCCGGAGCCGCGCGAGCGCCTCGCGGTACGGCGCGGCCGAGGCCTCGGTACGGTCCCGCCGCACCTCGATCTCGGCGATCCGCCGCCACGGTTCGGGGTCGGCGGGATCCCGCGCCACCTCCTCCCGGTAGAGCCGCACGGCCGCGTCCCACTCGCGATCGCGTTCCGCCGCCTCCGCGCGATCGTAGCTCTTCGCCACCTTCATCTGGTCGATGCCCGTCGCCCAGCGGTGGGCCGTGTCGAACCAGTCGCGGATGAGATAGGGAAAGAACGCGAAGCCGCACACGATGCCGCCGAGCATGATCCCGAACGAGAAAAGCAGCGCGAGCTGCCCGACGGACGAACGGAGCGCCCAGACCGCGACGAAGAAGAGGGCGAAGAAGCCCGCGATCGCCCCCGCCTGCACCGACTTCACCCGCAGCGGAGGCCAGTCCAGGCGCGACAGGACGCTCAACGCCCCGGCGAAGCTCCAGAAGGCGACGACGGCGAGAACCCACATGGCCGCACCATCCGTCAACACCAAAAGTTGACAGGGAGGTTTTTGTGTCGGGCGTCACGACCGGTCGAGCAGGCTCGGGTTCCGCATCCGGCAGCGGGCCTCCTCGTACTCGATCGCCCCCTTCAGGTACAGCTCCTTGAGCGCGGAGTCGAGCGTCCTCATCCCGTCCTTCGCGTGCGTCTCCATGATCGAGTAGATCTGGTGCGTCTTCTCGTCGCGAACGAGATGGGCCACCCCGGGGGTGTTCCGCAGCACCTCCACCGCGGGGATGCGCCCGCCCGCGTCGACGCGCGGGATAAGCCGCTGGGAGAGTACGGCCAGCAGCGAGAGCGAGATCTGCGCGCGGATCTGTCCCTGCTGGTGCGGCGGGAAGACGTCGAGCAGCCGGTCCACCGCCTGAACGCAGTCGTTCGTGTGGAGCGTCGCGATCACGAGGTGCCCCGTCTCCGCCGCGGTGAGCGCCGAGGCGATCGACTCGGGGTCCCGCATCTCCCCGATCAGGACCACGTCCGGCGCCTCGCGCAGCACGTGCTTGAGCGCCTCCGCGAAGGACCACGTGTCCTCCCCCACCTCGCGCTGCTCGATGACCGACTTCTTGTTCGCGTGCAGGTACTCGATCGGGTCCTCGATCGTGACGATGTGCGCGCGCTTGCGCGAATTGATCAGGTCGATCATCGCCGCCATCGTCGTGGACTTGCCCTGCCCCGTGGGACCCGTGATCAGGACGAGCCCCTGCGGCGCCAGCGCGAACTCCTCGACCACGGGCGGCAGGTTCAGCTCGCCGATCGTGGGGATGCGGTCCGCGATGAGCCGGAACGCTCCGCCGACGTCGCCCCGCTGGTAGAAGACGTTCGCCCGGAAGCGATGCGTCCCCTCCAGCGTGAAGGAGAAATCCAGTTCCTTCTCCTTCTCGAACCGGGCGATCTGTCGCTCATTGAGGATGCCGTACAGAAGCTCCTTCGTCTGCTCCGCCGTGAGCGGCGGCGATTTCGCCAACCCGAGCTGGCCGTCCACCCGGAAGGCGGGCGGCGCGTCCGTCGTGACGATCACGTCGGACGCCTTGAGGGCGACGGCCTGCTTCAGGATCGGGACCAGGTCCATGTGCGAATTCGCACGATTCAGGGAAACCGATGGCGGATCGCGACTGTCCAAAGTATAATCCTTCCTGGTGGTTTGTGGTTAGTGGTTAGTGAAGAAGGAACACCCTCTCTCTTCACCAACCACGAACCACTAACCACCAATCACTAGTCGTAGAGGGCGCGTGAGCGAGCAGAAACTGGAGCTGCTCGGACAGCTCGCCGTCCAGCAGAAGCTGGTCACGGCGGACCAGCTCAAACTCTGCCTGTCGGAGCAGGCGGCCCTCCGCAAGACCGGCCGGCTCGTCCCCCTCGGCCAGATCCTCGTCCAGCGCCGCTTCCTCACCAGCGACCAGATCCGCCGGCTCCTCCTCAACCAGAAAGGCGTCCCCGCGGACGCCCCCCTCGTCAACGGGAAGTACGCCCTCGTCCGCAAGCTCGGCAAGGGCGGCGCCGGCGAGGTCTACCTCGCGCGCGACACCACCCTCGACCGCCCGGTCGCCGTCAAGGTCCTCCGGGAGGAGATGGCCCAGAACCGCAAGTCCGTCGAGCGCTTCCTGCGCGAGGCCCGCGTCCTCGCCAAGATCCGCCACCCGAACGTCGTCGGCGTCCACGAGACCGGCGAGTACCAGGGCCGCCCCTACTTCATCATGGACTTCGTGGACGGGACCTCGCTCGACGGCGCGATGACGCCCGGCGCGATGTCGCTGCGCCACAAGGTCGAGATCCTCCAGAAGGTCTCCGGGGCCGTCGCGGAGCTGCACCGCCACGGCGTCGTCCACCGCGACCTCAAGCCCTCCAACATCATCATCGACGGCAAGGGAAACCCGATCCTCCTCGACTTCGGCCTCGCCCACGACATCTCGCGCCACACGAAGCTCACCGTGACGGGGACGATCCTGGGGACACCCTTCTACATGGCTCCCGAGCAGGTCGAGGGCAAACAGGTCGACGCAAGGACGGACGTGTACGCCCTCGGCGTCCTCCTCTACGAGATGCTGACGGGGCACCTCCCCTTCCGCGCGGAGAACGAGTTCGAGCTGTACCGGCAGATCAGCACGCACGAGCCGCCGAACCCGAGCACGGTCGAGAGCCGCGTCCCGCGCGACCTGGAGATCGTCTGTCTCAAGGCGATGGACAAGCAGCCCAGCGTCCGCTACGCGAACGCGGGCGAGTTCGCCGACGACCTGCGCCGCTACCTGGACGGCCAGCCCATCCAGGCGCGGCCCGTCTCCATGCCGGTGCGAGTCTGGCGCCGGATCAAGGAGCACAGGATCGTCGCGGTGGCCGGCGCGAGCATGCTCTTCGTCGGCCTGATCGTCATGGTCGGCCTGCTGATCTCGGGCGGCAAGAAGTCCTCGCAGGTACGCCGCATGCTGACCCACGCGGAACAGGCCTTCCAGGAGGCGCGGCTCGACGACGCGGAGAAACTCTACAAGCAGGTCGAGGCGCTCGATCCGGACAATCAGACCGCGCGCGAGGGACGGGCGAAGCTGAAGGAACGGCAGAAACTGGTCGAGGCCAGGCTCAACGAAGCGGGGCGATACGCCGTCACCGATCCCGAGGAGGCCGAGCGCCTGTACGCCGCCGTGCTCGAGATGCATGTGGACAACCAGGCCGCCAAGTCGGGATTGAGGACGGCCCGCGAAAACAAGCTCGCCCGCGGGCGGCAGATGGACCTGGAGCGATTCTTCGACGAGGTCCGCGGGGCGATCCAGAAGTACGAAAGCGACGTCATGTACCCTCCGAAGGACTATCTCGCGCGGGACTGCGCCCGCGGGCTGCAGGACAAGATCGTGGCGATCCGCCAGCGGCTCGAGCGCATGGAGGACAAGCCGCGGCAGGCGGAGGCCCGCTACCTGCTCGGGCGCATCTACATCCTCCTCGGAAAGACCGAGGCGGCCCGGGAGGAACTGGACTTCGCCGTGGAGATGGCCGGGGCACAGGGCCGCTATTACTTCGAACGCGGCAAGCTGATGCTCAGCCGCTACCGGCGCGAGTATGCGTCCGCCACCCAGGACGCCAAGCGCAAGGGGCTCGCCGAGTCGCTCAAGAAACTCCAGGATCTCCGCGAGCGCGCCCTCGCCGACTTCCAGAAGGCGCGCGAGCTCGCGCTGGGCGAGTGGGAGAAGGCGATCGCCGACGCCGTCATCGCCTACTACAAGAACAACTCCAAGAAGGCGCTGGAGATCTGCAACAGCGTGACGGACCACCGGGACCCCGTCCTTCTCAAGCTCGCGGGCCAGATGTTCCTCGAACTGAGCTGGAACGACCCGGCGAAGTACGCCGACGCGGAGCGGTCCTTCAAGAAGGCCGCGGATATCTGGCGCAGCGACCCGGAGGCACGTTCGGGTCTGGCGGACACGTGCCTCCAACAGGTCCAGAACTTCGACGCGAAGCACCTGGATCTGGATCTCCTCGAGCGGGCGATCGGGGAGTACCGCATCGCGCTGGAGCTGCAGGAGGCGCTGGAGACCCCGGAACCGCGCGTGGACCTCGGACGCGCGCTCCTGGTGCGGGCCGAGCGCCAGATGGTGATGGGCCTCGACGCGACGGAGTACGTCGAGGAGGCGCGCAAGCACATGATGAAGGCCAAGGAGAAGGCCTTCGGGAACCCGCAGGTCCACTTCTGGCTCGGCATCTCCTACCTCCACGGCGCGACGAACTACATCTTCAGGCCGGGGGCGGGACCGAAGGTCGACGAGGCCGAGACCGAGATCGACTGCGCCATGAACGCCTTCGAGCAGTTGCTCAAGCTGGACCCGAACGACGCGGACGGCTACCAGAGCCGCGCCGTCGCGCGCGGGCTGCGCGCGCTGGTCCTGATGATGCGCGGCCGGGATCCCGGCGGGGACCTTGACCGGGCGCAGGAGGACATCCAGAAGGCGTTGAAGCTCGGCCTCTCCAGCTCGGCGCTGTTCGAGGCGAAGGCCGTCACCCACATGTGGAAGTTCATGTACGTCCTCTCCCGCTCGCCGATGGAGAAACTCGACGAGGGCATGCAGGAGCTGAACCGGGCGATCGAGGCGTGCGACCAGGCGGTGAGCAACCGCCACGCCACGGACCGGGCGCGGACGGTCGTCTTCCGGGCCACGCTCAAGATGGTGCGCGGCTTCTTCGCCTTCATGAAGTGGGACAAGGAACTGTGCGTCTCGTCGATGCAGGGAGCGGCGGCGGACCTGCGGGAGGCGGGGAGCGTCTACAAGTACGCGTCGATCGCGCCCGAGGCCTTCGAGCACATCAGCAAGGCGATGGAACTCCACCTCGACCGGAAGGACGCGAAGGCGGAGTACGCGAAGGCCCGCGAGGGACTGACGAAGATCCTGTCGGGCGTCGTCCCCAACGACCCCCACGCGCACGTCCTGCGGATGTTCGCGCTGCTCCTGCGCGGCTTCGCCAACTACTCCCTGGAGAGGCACGCCGAGGCCGTCGCCGACTGGGAGGAACTCTGCCGGCACGTCCCGTTCTTCGAATCGCTCCTCGGGATGTGGCTCGCGGACGCGCGGAAGAAGGCGGGGAAGGGCGGGTAGTCACACCCTCGCCGCCGCGACGAACCGCCGCACCAGCTCCGTCATCATCGGCTCCGTCGCCCGCGCGATCGCGACGATCTCCTCGAGACGCACCTTCTTCAGACACTCCGGGAAGCACAGGTCCGTGACCGCCGAGACCCCCAGGACGCGGAACCCGGCGTGCACGCCCGCGATCACCTCGGGAACGGTCGACATCCCCACGGCGTCGGCCCCCATCGTGCGAAGCATCCGGTACTCCGCGCGCGTCTCCAGGCACGGCCCGGACATCGCCGCATAGACGCCGCGGCGCAGCCGGATCCCCGCGCCGAGCGCGACCTGCTCCGCCAGCTCCAGGAACGCGCGGTCGTACGGCTCCGACATGTCCGGGAAGCGCGGCCCCACCGCATCGTCGTTCGGTCCCACCAGCGGGTTCCCCCCCATCAGGTTGATGTGGTCGTCGATGAGCATGATGTCGCCGCGGGAGAAGAGCGGATTCAGCCCCCCGCATGCGTTGGAGACGATGAGGGCCTTCGCCCCCAGCGCGCGGGCGACGCGCACCGGAAAGACGACTTCGTCGAGCGAGTGGCCCTCGTAGAAATGGAGGCGCCCGCGGAGCGCCACGACGCGCCGCCGTTCCAGCGTGCCGAACACCAGGTCGCCCCGGTGGCCCGCGACGGTGGTCGCCGAGAAGTTGGGGATCCGCGAATACGGCACCGTCCGGTCGACCTTGATCCGCTCCGCCAGGCCGTCCAGACCCGTGCCCAGCACGATCGCGAACTCCGGCTTCTGCCGGGCGCGGACGCTCTCCACCGCCTCCTGGATCCTCTGCCGCAGTTTCATTCATCCTCCGTCGACGTTCCGGATCCTCTCTTCCACCTCCGCCCTCGACAACCGTACCTCCACGGTCTTCAGCGGGCCGCCCGCGCCCGAACGGAGCACGACCGGCGCGCCGAAAAACTCCGAGAGCAGCTCGATCACGGCCGCGTTGGCCTTCCCCTTCTCCGCCGGCGCGGTGACGCAGACCTTGAGACGGTCCCCCCAGCGCGCGATCCTCGATCGCGATGCGCCGGGCACGACCTTCACGGCCAGGAGGGTCCCTCTCTCGTCCACCATGCCGGAATGACGCCTAACCTGACTTATTCATCCGGGCTCCGCCGCCCGGATGAATAAGTCACCCTCCGGGCAGCTTCATCGGCCCTCCCGGCCGATTCCGCTGGACAGCCCCGGCGGCAAGAGCGGCGACATCCTG
>JACPRC010000161.1 GCA_016190175.1 Planctomycetota bacterium | reverse complement strand
TCGCGCGACTTCCCGATGAATCTTGAGTCCGCCGTAAAAAGGGTCCTTTCCTTGCGGCGGACTCACCCTGAGCGGAAGCCGCTTCTTAGCGGCTGGAGTCGAATGGGTTCGACTCGCCTGCGGCTCGCTCACCATGAGTCGCCCGTAAGGAAGCCTTTTTACGGGCGACTCAATCTTCGAAAGGACGATCCGATTTTCGCCCGATGGGATACGGATCAACCGGACGGGGGACGGGTCTCGGCAGCATGGAGGGCGCAGCAGGCCGGTGAGCGGACTCCAACCGGGAGCGACATCATAGGAAGGCGAGATCCCCTGGCAGGATGGACCTCCCTCAAACGCCCCGCCCGTTTCGGTTCTCCGGAGGGCGACAGCGTTGAAAGGAGAAAATCATGAAACGCTTCATCGGAATGTCGGCCTTGGCGCTCGGTTTCGTGGTCCTGCTCGCGGGTTCGAGCCCGGGGAACACGCCGCAGGGCGGCGGCTACGGCAAGGCGGCGACGATCGAGCGCAGCGGACCGGACGCGTCCGGGGAGGTCTGTCCCTCCGATTGCGGGAAGGCCGCGAGGGAACACGGCTCCGTCGTCAAGCGGTGCGTGAAGATGATCACGTACAACTACCAGTGTCCGAACTACTTCTGCGAGTTCCATGCGGGCGCGTGGGGCCATTGCTGGGAGCACTGAGCCGACCGGGCCGGGCGGGAATTGCCGGGCCGGCGGCAACCGGAAACCGCCCGACTCGCCTTTCCGGACGTGGTATCATCTCGAGGGGTCTCGCGGGGGCTGCGCGAACCGCAACACGGAGGTTCCGTTTTCAGGCGAGATGCGGTGGCGGCCCCCCATGCGGCGCGCGTGACCGCGGCGGGGGTGGAGGCCTATGTCCGGGGGAGCGTCTTTGTCCGGCGACCCGCACCTGCCGACACCGTCCCTCCTCGGCACGCTGATGTATTATCTGCTCCCGCTCCGGAAGTCGACCGTGATGCGGAACATCCGCCAGGTCTTCGACGGCGGGCTGCGCGCGCCGGAGATGCGTCGGATCGCGCAGGCCTTCTACGGCCACGTGATCGAGTCCGTGGTGGAGAACCTCACGATGCGGGCGAGTGCGGAGGCGCTGCTCAAGCGCCGGGTGAGGGTCGAGGGGTGGGAGCATGTCCTGGAGGCGTCGCGCCTGAAGCGCGGCGTCCTCATCCTGACGGGTCACTTCGGCAACTGGGAACTGACGCCGATCGCCGCGCTCCATCACTTCAAGCAGTACCGCCGGCGCTTCTACTTCATCCGCACGACCCTCATCAGCGAGACGATCGAGAAGCTGGTATTCCGGCGCTTCGAGGAGGCGGGCCTCGGCGTCATCACGAAGAAGGACGCGGTGGACCGGGCGCTCGAGGCGCTCTCGAAGAACGCCGCGGTGGTCATGATCCTGGACCAGCACGCGAGCACGCGGTCGCGCCGGGGGATCGACGTGGAGTTCTTCGGCCGGAAGGCAAGCACGTACCGCTCGCTCGCGCTCCTGGCGGGCCACACGGGGGCGCCGGTGATCCCGGCCACGAGCTGGCGGGAGCGGGACGGCCGGCACGTCGTCCGGTTCTGCGCGCCGCTCCCGTGGATCCGGTGCGACCACGCGGAGCGCGAGATCTACGAGAACACGCTCCAGTACAACCGGGTGCTGGAGGGCTTCGTTCTGGACCATCCCGAGCAGTGGAACTGGTTCCACCGCCGCTGGAGATTCAAGGATTGACGGCCGACCATGACCCGCTCTGATCGTAAACCGCCGGGTCACCAGGATGCCGGGCGGTCCCGGGAAGCGGGCTCCCTGGAAAGCCCGCGGATCCGCGCGGCGGCCTTCGTCCTGGCCCTCGACGCCCTCCTCGTGCTCGCGGGACAGGTCGAGCGCGACCTCACGTCCATCGACGATCTGCGCGAGGCCGAGGTCGCGCGCGAGATGTTCCGTTCCGGCGACTTCGTGGTCCCGCATCTCGCCGGCCTTCCCTTCCTGGAGAAGCCGCCGGGCTACCCCGCGGTCGTGGCGACCGCGTACGGGATCGCCGGGAAACCGAGCGTCCCGGCGGCGCGACTGGTCTCGGCCGCGTTCGCGCTTGCGGCTCTTGCGGCGGTCTTCCTCCTCGGCAGGCGCGCATGGGGCGTCGCGGGCGGGGCGGCCGCGGCCACCGCGCTGGCCCTCTCCGTGATGTTCGTCCGCACGTCGCACGAGATCCTGCTCGACAACGCCCTCACGGCCTGCGTCGCGTGGGCCCTGTTCTTCGCGTGGCGAGGTCTCGACTCGACGGATGCGCGGCGCAAGCGCGAGAGCTATGCGGGCGCGGCGTTTGCCGCCGGCCTGTCGTTCCTGATGAAGGGACTCGTGGGTCCCGCGATCCTCGCGGCGGGGTTGCTCCTGTACCTCGTCGCGGCGCGGCGCTGGCGGGAACTGAAGTGGGCGCTTCATCCGCTCGTCCTGCTGGCCTTTCTCGCGCCGGTCGCCGCGTGGGTCGTGCCCTTTCTGCGACAGGCGACGCCGGAGCAGCGGCACGAGTTCTTCGTGAGCAACCACCTCGGCCGCGCGGCGCAGGCCTACGCGAGCCACGACCGGCCTCCCTGGCACTACCTCGCGACGATCTGGTACCGCTTCGCGCCCGGGGCCCTTGTGCTTCCGCTCGCCGTCGCCGCCGCCTGGCGCGGCCGGCGGGACTCCGCGGCCTTCTTCGCGCTCTGCATGTCCGTGGGGCCGCTTCTGCTCCTGTCGGCCTCGCGCGCGAAGTGCGACGTGTACCTCCTTCCGGCGTACCCCGCCTTCGCGGCGCTCGTGGCCGGGTGGGTCGTGGGCGTGCGAAACCGCGCGGCGCTCGCGGCCGGCCCTCTCGCGGCGGCCGCGGCGGCCGGCGGAACGGTCGTCTTCGCGGGGATCCGCGGCGGGCTCTGTCCCGCGTTCGTCATCGGCGCGCTTGTCCTCGCGTGCGGCCTCGCGGCCCTGCCGGCCGTTCTTCGCCGCCGTGAGCCGTCCTCCGCCGGCGTGCTGACCGCCGCCCTCCTGGTCCTGATCGGTGTCCTGGCCGTGACCGGTCCGGTCGCCCAACTCGACATCGAGCGCCAGGCGGGATGGCGGCCCGGCGTGAGGGTCGCGATCGAGGCCGGGGCAGGGCGCGAGATCCTCCTCTACCGCCCCGACGACCGGATCCGCGGCGCGTTCGGTTTCTACCGCGACCGCACGGCCCCGGAAGTGGTCGACGAGGGGGATCTCGTCGGCCGGCTCGCCGCATCGGGGTCCGTCGCGGTCACGCCGTCGGATGCGGGGGGCATTCCCAAAGCGGTGCTCGACGCGGCGGCCGCGCGGGGAATCGTCCTGCGGGAAGAACTGCGGGTCGGGTATCACAAGGGATGGCTCGTGCTGTTCCGCGCGGTCCGCTGATTCGCCTTGCCGCCTGCTGACCGCCGTCATAGGATGTCCGTCGTACCATCTCGGGGGCGGAACATGCTGCTGCGCCACGTCGCCTGCGTCGTCGTCGCCGTCTCGTGGGTCCAGGCTCCCCAGGAGAAGGAATGCCCCCATTGCGGAAAGAAGCTCAAGGAGGGGGCGAAGTTCTGCGGCGGATGCGGGAAGAAGTTGGAACCGGCACCGAAGCAGAGGGACGAGCAGGATCCGCCGAAGGAGAAACCGAAACCGAAGGGGATCGCCGGCGTCGGACTCACGGCCGAGGAGGTGAACCGCGCCATCGATCGCGGAGCGGACTTCCTCATCCAGAAGTACCAGAAGAGGGCGATCGACGGCGGCGAGGATCTTCTCACCGCCCTGGCGCTCGTCCACGCGCGCGCGTTCGACCGGGACGCGAAGCTGCAGAAGGCGTTCCTGAAGCTGATCCGCGAAGCGAGCATCAATCATCTGGGGACCTACGGCGTCGCGATCCTGGCGATGCTCCTGGACGAGCTCGAGATCGACAACGTGCGCCTGGCGAACTGCGCGAAGTACCTCGTCGAGAACCAGGGACCGAAGGGAACGTGGGGATACGGGAGGGCGGTGGAGCAGCTCAAGGACGTCAAGCCGCGTCGGCGGCGCGTGACCGTAAACGGCGGCGAGCCCATCGACGAGCCCGGCAAGCCCTGGATCGAGATCGTGCGGGAGGGCGGGCCGGACAAAGGACATGACGGCGACAATTCCTGCACGCAGTACGCGGTCCTGGGACTTCGCGCCGCGGCACGAAAGGGCGTGGGGATCCCCAAGGAGGTGTGGGATCGCTGTTACAAGGAGACCCTGACCCGGGTGGACGCCAAGTCGGGAGGATGCGGCTACACCACCGGTCGGGCCTACGGGAGCATGACCTGCGCCGTCGCCGCAACGCTCGCCATCTGCCGGCACTATCTCGGAGGCGATCCGGCGAAGGACGAAGGCGTCGCGAAGACCGTCGGGTGGATGGCGAGGAACTTCGGCGTCGACGAGAATCCGGTCGCCAAGGAGTGGAACGGCTACTATCTGTATTCCCTGGAACGCATGGGCATGATCCTGGGCGAGGAGTTCATCGGCGATCACGAGTGGTATCCGCTCGGCGCGAAGCGCCTCGTGAGCACGCAGGCGGGCGACGGTTCCTGGAACACGAAAGACAACGAGAAGCCGGTCTTCTCCACCTCCTTCGCCCTTCTCTTTCTCACCCGCGCCACTCCGAGCCTCAAGCCCGAGATCAAGCGCGGCGGCAGCGGGACGCTCCTGACCGTCGCGGCGCTGCCCGGAGACCTGATCGAGATCATCCTTGACGCGTCCGGATCGATGGATGCGAAGATCCAGGGGCGACCGAAGTTCGAGATCGCGAAGGAGGCGGTCGAGTCGCTCGTCAACGAACTGCCGGACGGAATGTGGGCGGCCCTGCGCGTCTACGGCCACCGCAAGCGGGCGATCGAGGAGGACGCGGACACGGACTCCGCCCTTGAGATCCCCCTGGGGCCGCTGGACCGGGACAAGTTCCTCGCCAAGGTGCGCTCCCTCCGCTGCCGGGGCAAGACGCCGCTCACGTACAGCCTCGAGCAGTGCGCCGGGGATCTCGCCAAGGTCCCTCCGGAGGTCCCGGTGATCGTCCTCCTGCTGACGGACGGCATCGAATCCACGCGGGGGGCGAAGCCGGACCTGGCCGCCCGGGCGCTCAAGAAGGCCCGCCCGAACCTCCGGCTCGTTGTGGTCGGGTTCGACGTGAACAACAAGGGCGAACAGACTCATCTCAAGGCCGTCTCGGACGCCGCGCGCGGCGAGTTCATCCCCGCCCCGGACGCGGAGACGCTCAAACAGGGCCTCGCGCGGGGCGTGCGGGGCTCCACGTCCTACGTCCTCTACGACGCGGCGGGGACCGAGATCGGGAAGGGGGAGCTGGGCGACAAACGGACGCTGAAGGAAGGGAAATACTCGATCGGCGTCATGTTCGGCGAGAAGGAAGTCCGCCAGGAATTCTGGGTCAACACGGACGCGACGACGCGCGTCGTCGTGGACCTCTACGCGGAGGAGAAATGAGGGTTCTGCTGGCCCTGGTGTTGCTCGTGTCGGGGCCCCAGGAGGAACGCAAACCGAAGGGGCTCGCGGGCGTCGGGCTCCGCCCGGAGGACGTGAACCGCGCGATCGATCGCGGCGTCGAGTTTCTCCGAAAGCACTACGCGACGAACGAACTGACCGCCTCCAACGAGGACCTGATCTCGATCCTCGCGTTCATCCACGCCGACGCGCACAGGAGACACAAGGACGTGGGGGAGAAGGTCCGCGCGACGCTCAAGGGGGCCGACCCGCGGGCGCTGGGGACGTACGAGCTCGGCGTGCTGGCGATGATCCTGGAGTCCTACGGCGACCCGCAGTTCGTTCCGATGCTCCAGACCTGCGTGCAGCGGCTTCTCGACGGCCAGGGCCCGGCGGGGTCCTGGACCTACGGCGGCGCGGACGCCCCGTCCGCGAAGACGTTCAAGACCGGGGAGAAGAAGCCGGCGCGCCTGCGCGTCACCGGCGGCAAACCGCTGGACCGTCCTGCGCGCAAGGGGGAGGTCCTGAAGAAGGCGAAGGACGCGGCAGGGGAGGACGGCAACGACAATTCCTCGGCCCAATACGCCGTTCTCGGCCTGTACTCCGGTCACCGCGCCGGGCTCTCCATCGATCCCGAAGCGTTCGAGAAGGCGCTGAAGTTCTACTTGGAGGGCCAGTCCGAGGACGGCGGATGGGGATACGGGCCCCTCTGCGAGAGCTACGGCTCGATGGCGTGCGCCGGCGTCGCCAGCGCGGCGATAGGCGCCTACGTCCTGGGTCGGAAGGACTGGAAGGATCAGCCGGCGGTCAAGAAGGGGCTGGCGTGGCTCGGCGCGCACTTCAAGGTCGATGAGAACCCGCCGCAGCATTCGGAATACCACTACTACTATCTATATGGCCTGGAGCGCGTGGGCCGCATCCTCGACACCGAGTTCATCGGAGATCACGAGTGGTACCCGCTCGGGGCGAAGTACCTCGTCGGCGCCCAGTTGGAGGACGGGAGCTGGAAGTCCGACGGGGACCGCAACGAGGTCCTCGCCACGGGCTTCGCGCTCCTCTTCCTCACGCGCGCGACGCCGTCGCCTCTCATGAAGCCGCCGAAGCGCGGGGGGAAGGGCACGCTGGTCACGGCCGCCTCGACCGGTACGGGCAACTACCACGTGATCCTCGACGCCTCGGGCTCGATGCAGCGGAAGATGGGGGAGAAGACGAAGTTCCAGATCGCGAAGGACGCCGTCTGCGCGATCGTGGAGGCGATGCCCGCCGGCGCGAAGATGGGGCTGCGCGTCTACGGACACCACCGCATCGTGCGCGAAGAAGACGCGGAGAGGGACACGGAGCTTCTGATCCCGTTCGGTCCGCTCGACAAGGCGGCGTTCGCCGCGCGCGTGAAGAAGCTCGACTGTTTCGGGAGGACGCCGCTCACGCTCAGCCTTCAGGAGTGCGTCAAGGACCTCGATCCCGCGGGGCGCGACAAGGTGACGGTGATCCTCCTCACGGACGGGGGCGAGAGCACGCGCGGGGCCGATCCCGCCGCGGTCGCCGCGGAGCTGGTCAAGGCTCGGCCGAACGCGATCGTCCACGTCGTCGCCTTCGACGTCAACGACAGGAACGAACGGAGGCAGTGCGAGGCGATTTCCAAGTCCGGTCGCGGGATGTGCTTCGCCGCGCTCAAGGCGGACGAGCTGGTGGAGCAGCTCAAGCAGATCGTCGCGACGAAGCTGACCTACGAGCTGGCGGACAAGGGCGGGAAGAAGATCGCCGACGGCGTCTTCGGCGACCGGCGCGAGCTGCCCGAAGGCGCCTACCGGTTCCGCTGCGTCGTGCGCGGCGAGAAGCTGGACGAGGAGATCTGGATCAACACCGACGAGGTCACGACCGTGACGGTCGATCTCGCCGAGGAGCGGCCCGTCGATCCGGACGCCACGAAGCGCGAGATGCCGGGGGAGAAAAAGGGAAAGGACAAGACCGAGAAGACGGGCCTCGATCTCAAGGTGGACGGCAAGGCCGCGAGCGCCGCCGACCTGCGGTTCACGTTCGCCCCGCCTGCGGACGAGGAGGGCGACGGCATGCTGACCTTCGAAGGTCCGCTCGCGGCGAGTTTCCCGACGAAGGCGCGGAAGGTGGAGGCGCTCCGGGGGATCGATCTCGCGGTCGCCGAGGGCGCGACGATCACGCTCGACGCCGAACGGACGCTCGCGGCGAAGGAGGCGACGCTCAAGATCACGGGATGCGACAAGGGCGTGCTGACCGGCACGATCGTGGGGACATTCGTCCTGGGCGAGAAGGAAGTGCGCGTAACGGGGACGTTCCGGGCGGCGGAGAAGAAGGACGAGCGGTAGCCGGCGCCGGGGCATGCGGACCGCATCGCTTGCACGCATGGCATGCGTCTGCTAGGGTCTGAACGCGGTATTACGGGAGGGACGCATGAATCCGCCGGAAGAGGCGCCGGTCGAGAACGTCTATCTCAAGCAGGTGCAGGCCCAGCAGGCCGTGCTGGCCGACGAACTTCAGGCCAAGAAAGGCGTCGCCGCCCCGGGCGCGCCGCCGCCGTGGGCGCAGGAGCACGACACCCGGACCGGCCTTTCCGCCGCTCTCCGGGGAACCGGTCCGGCGACGACGCCGCCGATCGAGGTCCGCGTGACCGGCTGGTGGCGGTGGAAGACGGTCATCGTGCCGCCCAACGCCTACGTCGTCCACACGCGCCGCGGCCGCAAGGAGCCGGTGACGACCGGATTGGGGATCTCCTTCGGGTACGATCCCTACAAGGACTCCTTCCTCGTCGCCCCCTCCGCGATGCAGACGGTCCTCATCAGCGCGAACTGCATCTGCCGCGAGCTCCAGGGGATCCTCGTCCAGGGCTACGTCCAGTGGATCATCCACGACTTCTCCGTCGCCTACAAGAGACTCGATTTCAGCGACGCGATCGATCCCATGCGGATCGTGAACGTGCAGCTTCGGGAGCAGGCGGAGGCGGCCATCAAGGACAAGGTCGCCACCATGAGCATCCACGAGGTGCTCTCCGACAAACAGCCGATCATCGACGAACTTACGGCGCGCCTCCGTTCCGTCGCCGAGGGATCCGGGACGGACAATCGCGGCCTGGGATTGCGGATCGTCACCGTGCAGATCAAGGAGGCCGTCGTCAGCTCCGCGAGGGTCTGGGAGAACATGCAGAAACCCTTCCGCGCGGAGCGGGAGCGGATCGCCCGGCTGGCCCAGTTGGAGACGGAATCCACGATCCGCGCCCGCGAGCTGGAGGCGCAGAAGGCGCAGGAAACCGCGGCGATCCTCACGCGCGCGGAGATCGAGAAGCACCGCGCGACGCAGGAAGCCGCCAAGTTCGACCGCGACCAGGGCGAGAAGCTCCGCCGGCAGAACGTCGAGGAAGAGGCGGCGCGGCGAAGCGCGACGTTGCGCCGGGAAACCCAGCAGCACGAACTCGAAGCGAAGCGGCTCCTGGAGGAATCGACGATCGCGCAGGAGGAGAAGCTGAAGGCGGCGAGGCTCGAAGCGAAGCAGCGGGAGTTCCTCCTCGAGGCCGCGCAACGGATGGCGCAGGAAGAGAAGGAGAAGGAGCTCGCGGCCTCCGCCGCGACGCTGGAGAA
Source organism: Planctomycetota bacterium (assembly GCA_016190175.1). Taxonomy (GTDB): domain Bacteria; phylum Planctomycetota; class MHYJ01; order MHYJ01; family JACPRB01; genus JACPRC01. The sequence goes on along the minus strand of JACPRC010000161.1, from coordinate 13,461 downwards.
GGCCAGGATCGAGATCCAGACCGACCTGATCCGCTCCCGGGCCGCGCAGGACGAGGTCAAGACGACCTCCGAGCTGAAGCTCGAGGAGGCGCGGCTCCAGGCGGCGAACCGCCAGGCGGAGCGGGAGGTCGCCCTCGAAGGCGCCCGCCAGAAGGTGGCCAACGACGTTTCGTCGAATCACCTCCAGTCGCGGCTGATCGAAACCCTCCCCGCCATCGCCGAGAAGCTGCCCGCGCCGAAGGAGCTGCGTTCGGTGACCTTCGGCTCCGCGGGGAACGGACAGGAGGGTTCGGCCCTGGCTTCGCTCGTCGGGAGCGTCCTGGCCGTCCTGGACGCCTACGGCGTGCGGACGCGGAGCCCCAAGGCCGAGGTTTCGTAGGTCGGAGAGGAGTGACCGGTCACTCTTCGAGGTGCCGTCGGGGCATGCGGAGTGCGTTGTCGAGCCGATCGCCATGGCGCGGCTGAACGGGGAGAGTGGAGTTTTTCTCGAACAAGCGCCCGCGCCCTCTCTATTCCCCGATCACGGCCGGATCGGCTCTCCATGCCGGCATGACCCGTCAGCCCAAACGATCCCGCAGCCGCGGGGAGAGGAACTTCTTCGCACTCACCTGCAAGCGATGTAACCGGTGTCCGAGAAGTTCGCTCTTCACCTTCTCAGGCGAAAGGTAGGTCGAGAAGACCGGGTGCTCCAGCCCCGAACCCGGCTCGTACAGATAGCGGGCCACCATGGACGCCGCCCAGAGCGGTCGGTAGTGCTTGTAGATTTCCGAGTATTCTGGCGTCACCTTCAGCGCCCGGTCGCGATCTTCATGACTGTGCCCGTGAGGAACAGGGCCATGTGCGAAGAAAACGGCTTCAACGACATGGAGGGCCTTGTAGAAGGCAATCGTGGCGATCCATTCCGAAAAGCCCTCGGGCTTTTCCAGAAGATGGTCGATCGCGGCCTGATTCCGAAGGGCCGCCACGAGATGGGCTTCCTCTTTAGGCATGCGAGAAGACGAGCGCACGGCCTGCGGAGAGGAAGGAGTTGACCGCCTCCGGTGAGGAGTGCGGGATCGCCAGGACGCTGAGGCGGATGAGATTCAACGCACTATCTTGGGCGATCGAGATGTCAAGGTCGGTCAGCGCGTCCTCGAACTCCCGGCTGTATTCTCTCGAACGAGTCTCCACGAGGAACAGGAGGTCGGTATCCCGGATGCTGACGTACGCCTGAAGGATCTCGCTTCTGTGGTCCCGGACCCAGGTCCCGAGTCGGTTGATGGTCTGCTGGAATTGGTCGTTGAATCTCACGCTGTTCTCGTGTGCGCGACACGCCCGGACGGCATCCTGGACAGTGGTCATGAACCGATCCTGGTCGTCGGGCGTGACCACGACCGGACGATTCTTGTCCTTCCAGTTCAGTCGGACGGCGTCCACGCCGATGCGGTCAGCCACCTTGGATTCCTCTCAGGGTCACGGGTAGGGATCTGATACGTATAGCACGGGCCACACCGGACGTCCACCCATTCCCGGTCCAGCCCCTGCCCCTTCATCGGCAGGCTTTCGCTCCCAGCCGCAGCGCCGTGTCAAGGGCTTGCCGCGCAGAATGTTCGATGTTATGTTGACGCCCACATGTCCAACAAACCAACCTCCGACGGGCCGCACATCTCGATGGCGCAGCTTGCTTCATCGCCGGCGGCGGCTCCGGCGAAGTCCACCGCCGATCTCGCCATCACCCTCGACGTCGAGCCGCGGAAGCCGCGCCTCGCGTGGCAGGGCATGGAGCGCAAGGAGCTCGCCGGCGCCGTGCCCACGCAGGTCGTGGAGATCGTTTCGCCCGGCCGGGCCGTCGAGCGCAAGGACGAGCTGGATCTCTCGAGTCGCAGCGCCGCGCGCGCGGAGCCGGCGCGGCCCGAGAACCGGCTCATCTGGACCAACGACAACCTCGTCGCGCTCCAGACGTTGCTCGACGAGCGGGATGCGAAGACGAAGGACTACCGCTACAGGGGCAAGGTGGACCTCGTCTACATCGACCCGCCGTTCATGGTGAACGCCGACTTCCGCGCGGACAACGCCATCGACATCGAGCTGGACGAGAAGGCCGGCGTGCAGGCGCGGAAAGAGCCGTCGCTCGTCGAGATCCTCGCCTACAAGGACACGTGGCGGCAGGGACTCGACAGCTTCCTGTCGATGCTGCGGGCGCGCCTCCTGATTCTGAAGCAACTCCTAACGCCGACGGGCAGCATCTACGTGCACCTCGACTGGCACGCCTCGCACTATGTCAAGGTGTTGATGGACGATGTGTTCGGATATGAAATCTTCCAGAATGAAATCGTCTGGAAGCGCACCACGTCGCGAGCGGATACCGTTGGGTACAACCATGTCCATGACGTCATCTTGGTCTACGGAGGCGGAGCGTCCCCCTTTGTTCAGCAGGTCAAGACGCCCTACGACCCCACGTACATTCGCCAGCACTATGGATTGGTGGACAAGGGCGGCCGGTATCAGCCAATCTCTCTTACCCCACCTGGGGTGCGCGGTGGTGCCACGGGTGATGCTTGGCGGGGGATAAACCCGACGACCAAAGGACTCCACTGGAAATACCCGCCGGCTGAGCTGGATCGCCTTGACAAGCAAGGCCGGATCTACTGGCCCGAGCGAGGCGACATGCCGCGTCTAAAGCTCTACTTGTCTGAGATGGAAGGTGTTCCCCTGCAATCAATCTGGATGGACATCCCTCCAGTCAATGCCCAGGCGGTCGAGCGCCTCGGCTACCCAACGCAGAAGCCCGTCGCGCTGGTCGAGCGGATCATCACCGCGTCATGTCCGCCCGGCGGCCTCGTCCTCGACTGCTTCCTCGGCAGCGGCACCACGGCCGAAGCAGCCGAGCGGCTCGGCCGCCGCTGGATCGGAATTGACAACGGCAAGTACGCCATCCACCTCACGCGCAAGCGCCTCATCCAGCTTCACGGCCAGCCGCGCCCGCCGGAGAAACCCGGCTGCGACTATGTCGAGTGCAAGACCTGCAAGAACATCGAGCGCAAGGAGAGGCCGAAGAAGAGCCCCGGCCCGTACCACGTCCGCCCCTTCACCGTCGAGAACATGGGCGTCTACCAGCGCGCCTCCGAGTGGCAAGGCTTCCAGCAGCACCGAACCGCCTACCGCGACGAGATGATCAAGGTCTTCGGCGGCGAGCCCGTCGAGCACTCCCCGCTCCTCCACGGCCGCAAGGGCAACACGTGGGTCCACGTCGGCCCCCTCGATGCGCCGGTTTCCTCGGTCCAGGTCTGGTCCATCGCGCGCGAGGCGCAGCGCACGACCACCAAGGCCGTGACCGTGCTCTCCGCGGATTTCGACACGCTGTCGGGCAGCGAGAAGGACGAGATCAAGAAGAAGACCGGCGTCACCGTCACGATCCGCGTGATCCCTGCGAGCGCCATCGACGAGGTGAGGCGCCGGCTCGATCTTCAGCGCCAGAACCCGGACCTCGCCGTGGAGTCCACCGCGATCCCGGCCTTCTACGCCCCGCTCTCGATCGTGCTGAGGGAGCACGTCGCCGGCCGCAACGTCGAGATCAAGCTCGATCGCTGCGAGGTGGACATCGAGTCGTTCATCGCCAGCCAGCGGCCGATGCTGAAGCCCATCACCGACCGCATGTCCGAAGCCGCGAGGAAGAAGGCGGCGGACGAGGTCAAGCGCTGGGAGAAGCGCGAGAAGGAGCTCGAGGCTTGGCTGGCCAAGGCGAAGAGCTGGCAGGCGTTCGTGGACTTCTGGGCCGTGGACTGGAACTACGGACGCCAAGTCGGCGAGGACGGCAAGCCCATCTTCGTCACCGAGTGGCAGAGCTTCCGGAGCCAGGGCGGCAGCGGAGACGGCGAGCTGACGTTCTCGGCCAAGTTCAGCTACCCGGAGGGCGGCCGCTATCGCGTCGCGGCGCGCGTCACGGACGTCTTCGGCAACGACGGCATCGCCACGGTGGAAGTGGAGACGAGGCGATGAGCGCCAAGCCCCTCCAGCAGCAACTCATCGAGGCGATCGCCCGCCGCGTGGACGCCTGGCGCGGTTTCACCCTCGGTCACGCAGCCGAGCCGTATGACGAGGAGGCCCCGCGTTACGAGCCGGTCGCCGACGGCGAGCGCGAGGTCTCCGACACGACGATGGCTCTTCTGCAGCACTGGTTTCGCCGCGAGCCGCACATCGTGGGCGTCGAGCCGCACACCGCAGCCTTCAAGTATTGGCCGCACCAGCGGCGTCTCGTGGAGACGTTCATTTACCTGCACGAGGTCGTCGGCCTCCGTCGTACCGAGGATCTCTACCGGTTCGGCGGCGTCGAGGCGATGGGGCCGCAGCGCGACCCATGGGCCAAGCTCGGCGGCCAACTCGCCACGGGCTCGGGCAAGACCAAGATGATGAGCCTCATCGTCGCATGGTCCTACCTGAACTCCGTGTGCGAACCGGACAACGACCTCGGCCTCGGCCGCCACGCGATTCTCATCGCGCCCGGGCTGTTCGTGAAGGACAGGCTGCTGCAGGACTTCGCGCCCCCCAACAACGGCGTGCCGGTCTTCTGGTCCGATCCGGTCATCCCGCCGGAGTTCGAGCGGCTCTGGAACCTGAAGGTCTACGACCCGAGCACCTGCCCGCGACAGCTCGATCCGGACGAAGGCGCGCTCGTCGTTACGAACTTCCACCAACTCTTGCGCACGCGCGAGGAGATCGAGCAAGCGTCTGATGTTTCCGAGGATCGGCAGCTTCAGATCCTGTTCGGCGATCCCGAGCCCGAGAGGTTGGAGGCCGTGAAGTCGCCGCTCTTGGAGCGGTTCGCCCGGTCCAAGGGGCTCCTCGTCCTCAACGACGAGGCCCACCACGTCTGGGACGAGCCGGGTCACGCGGCCTTCGAGGAGAAAGCGCGGCAGAAGGCTCTCAGCTCCGAGTCCGACGAGGAGAGGGAGGCGATGGCCTGGATCAGCGCCATCCGCAAGCTCAACGGGAGCGAGAACTCACCGGGGCGCGTCGGGCTGCAGGTCGACCTGTCGGCGACCCTGTTCCAGGAGACCGGCACGACCACGCAAACGAAGCGCGGCAAGAAGGAAGGCCGCGCGGAGGTGCGTTTCAAGGAGAACGAGCTGTTCCGGCATACGGTGGTGACCTACGACCTCGCCGAGGCGATCCGGGACGGCATCGTCAAGAAGCCGATCCTCGAGCGCGTGGAGGTCCGGAACGAGCGCACGGGCGATCCGCTTCCGCTCGTCCAGCCGGCCGCCCCCAACGCCTGGAAAAAGTACGAGCACCTTCTCGTCACCGGCATCGAGCGGTGGAAGAAAGTGCGGGACCAACTTCGCGAGGAGGGCGACCTCCGCAAGCCGATCCTCTTCGTCCTGTGCACCGACAAGGGCGAGGCCGCCGAGGTCGCCAACTTCCTGACATATGGGGAGCCGACGCGAGACGATCTTTCGGGCAAGCCCGTGAAGGGATACGTCGCGCCCGACGGCGGCAAGGCGCTGTTCGTCGAGAAGGATGACGGCGTCGCGCGCTCCACGGTCGTCCAGATCCACATCGGACAAAAGGAGGAGTCGAACGAGGAGGATTGGGAGAAGGTCCGAGCCGTAGTCAACGCCATCGACCGGGACGAGGTCAAACAGCGCGACGACGCGGGTAACTTGGTGACTGTGCCGAACCGGTTCAACGTCGTAGTGAGCGTGATGATGCTCAAGGAGGGCTGGGACGTCCGCAACGTGAAGGTGATCGTCCCGCTCCGGCCCTGCGGCTCGCGCACCCTGACGGAGCAGGCGCTCGGCCGCGGCCTTCGCAAGATGCACCCTCCGGTCATCGACGACGACGGCTCGGCGTCGATGTCGTCCGAGGAGCTGTACGTCATCGAGCACCCGTCGTTCAAGGAGATCCTCGACCAGATCGACGACCTCATCGAGCGCAAGAGCAGCGACGAGATCGATCACCGGCCCGATTACGTCGCCGTGCCGCCGCTGGAAGACACCGAGGCGCGGGAGTCCGTCGACGTGCGCCTGGTGCGCGTGGGCGAGACGACCGCCGGCGCGAGGGAATGGCGCCGGGATCTGGACGTGAACAAGCTCCCCGGCCTGGCGCCGCGCGTTCCGTGGCTCCCGCACATCGACGACACCGAGATCAGGACGTGGCTCAAGGAGGCACTGAAGGCCGGCGAGCAGGAAGGTCAGCGGTTCACGCTCTCGGCGGAGCCCTCGTACCGCGACTTCGACCACGTCATCGAGTTCGCCTTCGCCATTCCGCTGCTGCAGGAACTGCGCGTGGGCTACCAGCACAAGACCGCCGTGAAAGACGTGGTGAAGGAGTTTCTGGAACGGAAGACCTTCGCGCTTCCCGCCGGCGTGCCCATCCGCTTCGACGAGGTGAAGGACCCGGCCGACGCGACCATCGCCATCGGCAATCTCTCGCGGCCCGAGGTGGGCGGGGCCGTACGTGGCGCGCTTCTGTCGCCGATTCGCGGGGCCATCCAGACGTCGCTGCGCGCCGCGAACGTCGATCTCATGGTGCGCCGCGCCTCGCAGATCGGCGGCTATCAGGCGCTCAAGCAGAACGTGGTGGACAATCTCAAGAGGTCGCCGTTCCAGCGCCTCGCGGGCGCCAACCCTGAGGAGTGTCGCGTGGCCGTGCTCTTCGAGGCGTCGAACGACGTGGTGGGTTGGGTGTTCAATCACCGCCACGGCATCGCGTACTCGATCCCGTACGATTGGCAGGGCCACACGGCCCACTACTTTCCGGACTTCGTGGTGAGGGCCAGGTTCGGCGCGGTGTTCCACAACCTCATCGTCGAGGTGAAGGGCCGCCTGGACGACAAGGACAAGGCCAAAGCGCGCCGAGGCCGGCGTTGGTGCGAGATCCTCACCGAGAACGATGTCGAGCCTTGGCACTATCTCATGCTCGTGGAAAATCCGGCGCTCGCCCGCGAGGACATCACGTGGTGGCAGAACCAATCGGTCCAGTCGATCGAAGACCTGGTCCGTCGCCACGAGGGTTTGGATCTTGTCCCCGAGCCGGGCGCGGTTCGCCCGGGCATCCAGCAGATGCTCGCGACTGTCGACGCCGAGGAGCAGTTCAAGAACGCTCTCCCCGTCTACGACCTGGCCGTGAAGGCCGGCACTTGGGGCAGCGACGTCGCCCCGAGCGTGATCGGCTGGGGACGGCTCCCGGGACGCGAACTCGATGACGAGATGTTCCTCGCCAAGGTCGTCGGTCACTCCATGGAGCCGGGGATCTACGACGGCGCGTGGGGGATCTTCCGGTCGTTCGTGGCAACAGGGCAGCCGTCGCCATTCTCGCTGGACGGCCGCCGTGTCGTGGCACGCCTCCCTTCCAAGTCGGATCCGGAGACAGGCGCATACACGCTCAAGCGATGGAAGGTAACGAAGATCGGCGCCAGGGGCGAGGCGCTGGAGATCACCCTTCGAGCGGACAACAAGGCATTGAAACCGATCGTCGTCACGCCGAAAGACGGGGATCTGCGGGTGGTGGCGGAGTACCTCGACACGGTCGGATGACCGCGGGCGCTCGTCTCCGCATCTACCCTTCCGTCGTCGCGGATGGGTGCTGGGCGCGCCGGCGGATCGCGGGATGCCGATAGATGCGGTCCGCGAGATCCGGATCATTCGGACAGGGCGCCTTGGCGTCGATCGCCCGCCTGACGGCCGGTGGTCCGGTCTTGGATGCTCATCCCCGGCTTCATGCCGCTGACCTGCGCCCTGCGGGCGCGAAAGGGTCGTGCGCGACGGCCACGAGGATCGCTCATGGGCGTCGTATCGGGCGTCGGAAGCCCGGCGACTCTACGCGAAGCCTGCAGTCGTGAAGGCTTCGGCGGTCGGGGTCGCCGCCCGGCCGCGCGTTCATTTCGAGATTCTCTCCATCCCCCCCATGTACGGCCGCAGCGGCTCGGGGATCACGACGCTCCCGTCCGGCTGTTGGAAGTTCTCGAGGACCGCGATCACCGTCCGCGGGAGCGCGAGCCCCGACCCGTTCAGCGTGTGGACGTGCTTCACCCTCCCGTCCGCGTCGCGGAAGCGGATGTTCGCCCGCCGCGCCTGGAAGTCGGTGAAGTTGGAGCAGCTCGACACCTCAAGCCATCGGTTCACGCCCGGCGCCCACGCCTCGAGGTCGTACGTCTTCGCGCTGGCGAAGCTCATGTCGCCCGTCGAGAGAAGCACGACGCGATAGGGGATCTCGAGGAGTTGGAGGATCTCTTCCGCGTTCGCGGTGAGCGTCTCGAGCTCGGGCCACGAGCGGTCGGGGTGGGCGAACTTCACCATCTCGACCTTGTCGAACTGGTGGATGCGAACCATCCCGCGCGTGTCCTTGCCGTACGCGCCGGCCTCGCGGCGGAAGCAGGCGGTGTAACTCGTGTAGCAGACCGGGAGCTGCGCGTGGGAGAGGATCTCGTCGCGGTGGAGGTTCGTCACCGGGACCTCCGCCGTCGGGATGAGCCAGAGCTCGTCGTCCTTCAGGCGGTACATGTCTTCCTCGAGCTTCGGGATCTGCCCGGTCCCGAACATCGAGGCGCGGTTCACGCAGAACGGCGGCCAGATCTCCGTATAACCATGCTTCGTGATGTGCAGGTCGGTCATGAAGTTGATGAGGGCGCGCTCCAGCCGCGCGCCCGCGCCCTTGAGGAGGAGCCAGTTGGAGCCGGAGAGCTTCGCGGAGCGCTCCTCGTCGAGGATGTCGAGCGCCTTCCCGAGGTCCCAGTGCGCCTTCGGGGCGAAGTCGAACTTGCGCGGTTCGCCCCAGGTGCGGACGGTCTTGTTGGCTCGCGCGTCCTCGCCGACGGGGACGTCGGGCGCGGCGATGTTCGGGACCCAGATGAGGAGATCCTCGATCTCCTTCTCGATCGGCTTGAACTGCTCTTCGATCGCCTTGGCGTTCTCGGCGAGGGACTTGGCCTCGGCGCGGAGCTTCTCGAAGTCCGGTTTCTTCCCCGTCCTCTTCGCCTCGACGGCGAGCGTCTGGATCTCCTTGCTCTTCGCGTTGGCGGCCTGGCGACAGTCGTCGAGCGTGATCTGGAGCTTGCGGCGCCGGTCGTTGAGGGCGCAGATGCGGTCGACGTCGGCGCGGCGCTCGTTCTTGGCGGCGGCGTTCTTCTTGACGAGGTCGGGGTTGTCGGCGATCAGTTTGAGATCGAGCATGGGGGCTTATCGTACTACGGGCGCGGGTGGCGTCAATCGCTTCTTGGTGAAGGTGACGGAGACATCGTCGGCACAGATCTCCCCGCGCCAGGAGCGGATTCCATCGGAAGGAAGAGGGGAGTTCCGATATATCCAGGTGAGCGAGTAGTTTCCGGTCTTCTTGATCCGCCATCCGACAGTCAGGGTACTCCAGTGGGAGACGAGAAGATCGGGTCGAGGTCTCAGGTGGACCTTGCCCGGAGGTATCTCGACGTACTGCGGCTCCCGCGTGAAGTCGGGCTGTGCAAGAGACATCTCGCCTTCTAGCACAAGGGTCATCGCGTCCACCGTCGCGTCGATAAGGATCGGTTCAGTCCCCGGATTCAGGAAGACCTCCATACCCGCTACGGGATCACCGACCCGCACCACCGGTCTCGCGACCACCACGCCGAATCGAAGCCCTCCGACGGGTCTCACTTGCAGGATGTCCGCCACCTGCTTCGCTCGGAATGCGAGGAGCAGGTTCTTGTCCCTCCGCACCTCCCGCAGCGGATCCACCGCCGCGTCGCCCACGTGCAGGATGAGCGGCAGCGCCTCGAGCCACCCGTCGCCCCCGAGGGCACGGATGTTCTCGCGGAGCACCTCGGGGATCGCCAGGAACGCGGGCCCGCGCAGGATCGCTTCGATGCGGCAGCGGCGCTCGAGGCTCCCCGACATCAGCCCCCGCATGATCGCGGGATACGCCCGCGCCCCGATCCGGACGAGCGCCTCCTGTGCCGCCTCCCGCGCGTCGATCGAATCGGCGTCCAGCTCCTCGACGAGCCGCTCGATGCGGCCCGTGTCGATCTCCTGGAGGAGCAGGAAGGCGAAGAGCAGCCCCATTCCATCCCCATCATAGGCAAACGGAGGGGAGCGTTACCCGGTTCGCCCGTCCGGGGCGCGGCCAGGACTATGGGGGCCGGACCCCCACGTCCGCCACGATCGCCTCCGCCCAGCGGGCCGTTTCCTCCGCCTCGGCTTGACTCGGCGGGACCCACGACGGCGGACGCGAATCCGGGTATCGGAGGAGGCCGTAGTACCGGCCCAAGGTCGTCGCCGCGCGGAGATGGTCCGGGAATGCCGGCATCGCCGTGCGCACTCGTGAAAGCAGGTCGACCAGGTCGTGCGTCCTGGGTACCGTTTGCTGCCGCGCGAGGAGGATTGCCTTGAACGCTTTCTCGACCGACTGCTGGGCGTGGAAGCGCGCGTGCTTGGGATGCCGTCCTTGAAGGAGCATCCGCATCGAGGCGATGTCGTCCTCGGCGTCCTTCAACCGCTCACTCGGGTCGGCCATAAAGGACCTTGCCCTTTGCGAGGATCTCGTCTCTGACGAAGTAGTTCCCGTTCGCGAGCATCTGACGCCATTCGGCCGGGGTGTAGACCACGAAGTCCATCGCGACCGTTCGCTCCGTCGCGAGGTCCGCCTCGACGGCGCGCTTTACGAAGGGTTCATCCGTCTCCTTGATGACGCACAGGTCGATGTCCGACCACTCGCCGCACTCCCCACGCGCCAACAGGCCGTAGAGGATGATGCACTGAGGACGGTACCGCTCGACCAGATTGACCACGATCTGCCGGAGCGCCTGCTCCAGTTCGGCCTTGCGCGCGACCGCTCGCGGACTCATCGACTCTGACTATACCATGAGGGACGCTTGCCGAGGAAGGGGCACAGGAACGGACGGGAGGGCGGTTTTTGCCTTGACACGCCGCGGTTTTCCGCTACACTTGCCGTTCTCTTTGGCCTCTCCAGGCGGAGTATCGATGGAAACTACCCCGAAAAAAGAGGAAGCGGAGCGTAACCGCCGCCGGACGGTGACGGGCGTCGTCACGGGCGACAAGATGGAGAAGACCATCACGGTCGACGTCCAGCGCCTCGTGCGCCACGCCAAGTTCGGGAAGTACCTCCGCAAGACCACGACCTGCAAGGCGCACGACGAGAAGCGCGAGGCCCACGTGGGCGACCGCGTGGAGCTGATGGAGACCCGCCCGCTGTCGGCGACGAAGCGGTGGCGGCTCCTGCGCATCGTCGAGAAGGCGCCGGAATCCGCGAAGGCGGCGCCGGCCGGACCGAAGCCGGGCCTGCCTGCCGGCGGCTCCGCCTCCGCGCCCGGCGCTCCGGCGGACAAGTCGGCGCAGGCAGGGACGACGCCATGATCCAGCTCAAGACGCTGCTCGACGTCGCGGACAACACCGGGGCGAAGGTGGCCGGCTGCATCATGGTGCTTGGGGCCTCGAAGCGGCGCTACGCGCGCGTCGGCGACCTCATCGTCGCTTCCGTGAAGCGGGCGCTCCCGGGCGCGGCGATCAAGCAGGGAGACGTCGTCCGCGGTGTCGTCGTCCGCACGAAGAGCGCCATCCGTCGCGAGGACGGCTCGTACGTGCGCTTCGACCGCAATGCGATGGTCCTCCTCGACACCGACGGGAACCCGAGGGGGACGCGCATCTTCGGCGCCGTCCCGCGGGAGCTTCGCGGCAAGTTCATGAAGATCATCTCCCTGGCCGCGGAAGTGGTGTGACATGCACGTCCGGAAGAACGACATCGTCAAGCTCCTCGCGGGCGACCACAAGGGCGCCACGGGCAAGGTCCTCTCCGTGGACCACGGCGACGGCCGGGTCCTCGTCGAGGGCGTGAACTTCGTCTGGAAGCACCTGCGCCGGAGCCAGCAGCACCCGCACGGCGCGCGCATCCAGAAGGAGGCCCCCGTTCACATTTCCAAGGTGGCGGTGATCTGCCAGTCCTGCAACAAGCCCACGCGCGTCGTGATGAAAGAGCTCGAGAAGGCCGGGCGGACCCGCATCTGCCGCAAGTGCAAGCAGGCGGTCACGCCGGAAGGATAGATCGATGGCCCGCATCCTCGAAAAGTACCGGACCGAAGTCGCGCCCGCCCTGTCGGAGTCGCTGGGGGTGAAGAACCGCCTGGCGCTGCCCCGCCTGGACAAGATCGTCGTCTCCATGGGCGTGGGCTCGGCGCTGGAGAACAAGAACCGGCTCGCGGCGGCCGCGAAGGACCTCGCGACGATCACGGGCCAGAAGCCCGTGGTCTGCAAGGCCCGCAAGTCCGTCGCCAGCTTCAAGTTGCGCAAGGGCCAGGAGATCGGCGTCAAGGTCACGCTCCGCGGGAGCCGGGCGTACGAGTTCCTCGACCGGCTCGTCTCCATCGTGATCCCCCGTATCCGCGACTTCCGCGGCCTCTCGCCGAAGTCGTTCGACGAGGCCGGCAACTACAACCTCGGGATCAGCGAGCAGGTCGTCTTCCCGGAGATCAACATCGACAAGCTGGAATTCGTGCAGGGGATGAACGTGACGATCGGCGTGAAGGCCCGCAACCCGAAGGACTCGTTCGAGCTCCTGAGGCGGCTGGGCGTTCCGTTCCGGCAGGCGTGAGGTTGGAAGAATGGCGAGCATCCGCTGGAAGGTGAAGCAGAAGCAGGAGCCGAAGTTCAAGGTCCGCAAGTATAACCGGTGCTCGATCTGCGGGCGGCGGAGGGGGTACCACCGGAAGTTCAAGATCTGCCGCCTCTGCTTCCGGCAACTGGCGAACCGCGGCGAGATCCCCGGCGTCCGGAAGGCGAGCTGGTAGCGGACGGAGGAAACGATGACCGACACGCTGGGCGACATGATCGCGATGATCAAGAACGCGAACCAGCGCGGCCGGCGCGAGGTGCGGTGCCCGCACTCGCGCCTGCGCGAGGGCGTGGCGCGCGTGATGCACCAGGAGGGGTACCTCTCCGACGTGCGGGTGACCGAGGTGGAGGCCAAGGGGACGAAGAGGAAGTTCCTCCACGTGACGCTCAAGACGGATGCGGACGGCAACCGCGTCCTGACGGACGTGGTGCGGGTGTCCAAGCCCGGCCGGCGGACCTACCGCCCGATGGGCCGTCTCGGCAAGGTGATGGACGGCCTGGGCATCTGGATCCTCTCGACGTCCCAGGGGATCATGAGCGACCGCTCGGCGCGGACGAAGCGGACCGGCGGCGAAATCCTCTGCAAGGTGTGGTGATATGTCGAGACTCGGAAAGATCCCCGTCGCGATCCCCGAAAAGGTGAAGGTCGCCGTCAAGAGCGGCGTCGTCGAGGCGGAAGGTCCCGTGGGGAAGGGGTCCGTGAAGTTCCGACCGGAGGTTTCCGTCGCCGTCGAGGGCGACCGGGTGGTCGTGAAGCGCTCCTCGGACCAGAAGCTCGTGAAGGCGCTGCACGGGACCACGCGGGCGCACATCGCGAACCTGATGACGGGCGTCTCCAAGGGCTTCGAGAAGGTCCTCGATATCAACGGCGTCGGATACAGCGGGAAGG
>JACPRC010000168.1 GCA_016190175.1 Planctomycetota bacterium | reverse complement strand
TTTCGGGTTGCCGGGGTTGGGCGGCTCCGAAAGATGATACAGGCGTGACGACTGCCAGCCCTGGCCAGCATTCGTTCCATAGCGAGTTCCATAGCAACGAAGGAAGGACCGGTGTGCCTTTCAAGTTCGGCTTCTACGCCGCCGTCTGCCCCTGTAATTGGACCTTTGACCGGGCAAGGCTCATAACCGGCACCCTTCCGCCGGGCCTGCGAATCGAAGGGATACAGATCGTCGGCGTGCCGGAACGGACCGGGAAATGGAACTGCACCGTCGCGCTGGAGGGCTTTCGGTGCGACTGCGGTGCGTTCCAGGGTCCGAACTTCGACTACTGCCGCAGCGGCGTGATCCTGTTGTTCGATATCGATCGGTAGCTTCCACGCAAGGGGCCCGGCCCCTTGCCCCACACGCCCCGCGCGGGGGGCGCCGGCGGAAGAGGCGTTCGTCCCCACGCTCAGGGCGGTCCCGGCGATGCCCACGCCGCTCACGTTGCAGTTCCCCGTCTGTGGGCTTCCCGGCGTGCCGGCTTGCAGCAGCACCGCCGCGTTCGTTCCCGACGTGGTAGCCGCCGTGAGCCACGAGGTCCCGTCGTGGAACTGCAGCGCCCCCGCGGAGTACGTCATATCCCCCGCCAGCGGCGATGCGATCGCGCTGCCGGAGAGGTTGAAGTAGCCGGCCGGCCGTGGCGCGATCGAGGCCGACTACATCAGAAGCGCGACGACCGAGACCAGGAAGTGGGCGGCCAGCGCGACGACCGCGAGGACCACCGCGCCCAGCAGGAGCCGGGGAAACCAGATCGGGTTCCACGCCAGATGGAGCAGCCCCGGCCGCGACCGGGCCGCGGGCGCCGGCCCCAGGACGCATCCCGCCACGAAGGTCTGGACGGACGCCCCCGCCGATCTCCTTTCGACGAGCCCGGCCCTCTGCACCCACACGACCATCACCGTCGCCGGGGTGCTGGACCATTCCGGGTGCAGGATGCAGCGCTCGCCCGGTTTCATGGCGTGGACCGTTCGGATGCGAAGGCCGCCCGAGCCCACGTCCTCGACCCAGGCCTCTTCGCAGCGGGACTTCGGGGAACGCGGCGACCCCAGGAGCGCACGGAGCCGCACGCGCTCGCGCGGCGCCCTCCGGCGGTCGGCGTCCCAGGTTCTTGTGTCTGACTTCATCGTCCCGTCTCCGGCCGGACCCCTGTAATCCCAGCACGCCGGATGCCCGGTCCGTCGGCGCCGCCGCCACGATTGAGACAAATTCTCATCTGACTCGGCCCTGCGTGTGGTATACTGTCTTGGTCCAAGGGATCCGTCCCGGCCGTCCCGAATGGCCGCCGGATGGAGGGAGGGTTGATGGCGCTCCCCCGCTTCGCCTGCACGCCGGGCCTTCGGATCATCCGTCCCTCCGACGTTTCCCGTCCGGCAGGCGTTGAAAAGTCAGCGGTCTTGAACACTGCGGACAACGGGGCCGCACGAAATCCAGCAGGCACCGATCTTGCTCTTGAGCCGGACGTCTCCCCCGGAGTCAAAGCGGATTTCTGTTTCTGCGTACGCCCCGAGAGGGCATGGGCCCCGCCATCCGAATTCCCCGCGTGAAACCGATGGCCGGAATGAACTGGTCCCGCTCTTGCTCTGAGTCGCCCGTGACCTGGCGCGAGGAAGGGAGCGACGTCCGGGTGATCCCGACCGGCGCAAGCCGCGAGCTCGAGTTCGTCAACCGGGTGGGCGATCGGATCAACGAGGGGATACCGCCGGACGAGATCATCCGCCTCCTGTACGGCGAACTGCGCGAGTTCGTCCCGTACGACCGCATCGCCGCCCTCCTGACGGATCGGGGGCTGAAACGATTCAGCGTCCTGGCGGACGAGACCGAAGCCGGACCCGCCGCGGAGAAGGGCTCCTGGGAGGAGATCTCGGGCCGGGGGCTGCGGAAGCTCCTCCAGTACGGCCGTGCGGCGGCCCTCAACGACCTGGCGCGGTTCCAGGCGGGCCTGGCGCCGGGAGACTCGATGCGCCGGATCCTGGCCCGCCCCGCCGGGGCCGCCCTCGTGCTCCCCCTCCGCGCGGGCGGGAGCCCCATCGGGGCGGTCTTCCTGCTGAGTCCCGAGCCGGGGGCCTACCGCCCTCCTCACGAGGCGATCCTCCGCAGCCTCGTGGGCCGCATCGCCATCGAGGTCGAGAAGTCGCGCCTGATCGACGAACTCCAGGAGAAGACCGAGTACCTCGAGAACATCCTGCACAGCTCCGGGGACGCGATCATCGTGTTCGACCTGGAGAACCGCATCCGGAAATGGAACGAAGGGGCCCGGCGCATGTTCGGCTACGAGGAGCACGAGGTCGTCGGCCGGAGCGGCAGCATCCTCGTCCCGGAGCACGAGCAGATCACGCGCGAGACGATCCGCCTGCGGCACCTGGCCGACAGCGACGGCTGCCTCAAGGACTACGAGTGCATGCGCGTCACCAGGGACGGCCGGCGCATCATCGTGAACATGACCTCCACGATCCTGCACGACAAGCAGGGCCGGCCGATGGGCCACTCCCTCATCGCGCGGGACGTCACGCACCTGCGGCGGCTGTCGGAGGACCTCGTGCGCACCCAGAGCCTCGCCGCCGTGGGCGAGATGGCCGCCACGGTCGCCCACGAGATCAAGAACCCGCTCGCGGGGATCAGCGCGGCGATCCAGCTCCTGCGGCGCGGCATGCCCGAGCGCGACCGCCGCCGGAAGATCGTCGGGGACGTGCTCGACCAGGTCCAGCGGCTGGACCGCACGGTGCGCGCGCTGCTCATGTTCGCGCGGCCCGTGAAACCCCGCCGGCATCCCGTCGACCTCGGGGAGTCCCTGGCGGGCGCCTGGCGGATCCTCTCCCGCCAGCCGCAGGCCTCGGGCGTCCGCTTCGCCCTGGACGGCGCGGCGGCCATCCGGGTCCCGGGCGACCCCGACCTCCTCCGTCAGGTGTGGATCAATCTCTTCCAGAACGCGATCGAGGCGATGCCCGGCGGCGGCGAGGTCTCGGTCCGCGTGACGGACGGCCCCCGGGTCCGGGTGGAGGTGCGCGACACGGGAGTCGGCATGGACACGGCGAACGTCTCGAAGCTCTTCAGCCCCTTCTTCACGACGAAGACCCGCGGCACGGGGCTCGGTCTTTCGATCACGCGGAACATCGTCGAGGCCCACGGCGGGTCCATCCTCGTCGAGAGCCGGCGGGACCAGGGCACGACCGTCATTCTGGAGATCGCACGATGAGCATCATGGTGGTCGACGACGAAGACCTGATCCGGTGGTCGCTCAAGGACCTCCTGATCGGCGAAGGATACGACGTGACCGAGGCCAAGGACGGCAAGACGGCGCTGGCGACCGTGGACCGCGAGGTCCCGGAGCTGATCCTGCTGGACATGCGCCTTCCGGACATGGACGGCCTGACGATCCTGAAGAACCTCCAGGCGCGGGCCCGCGACATCCCCGTCATCGTCATCACGGCCTTCTCCTCCATCGGCACCGCGGTCGAGGCGATGAAGGCGGGCGCGTTCGACTACGTCGTCAAGCCCTTCGACATGGACCAGCTCGTCGTCAGCGTGCGGCAGGCGATCGAGACGGGCCGCCTGCGCCGGCGGGTGCGCGACCACGTCCAGGAGAAGCGGGCCGCGTTCGGGCTGCACAACCTCCTGGGGAACTCGAAGCCGATGCGCGACGTCCGCGGCATCGTCCAGAAGCTCGTCAAGAGCCCGGCGACGACGGTCCTCCTGCGCGGCGAGAGCGGGACGGGCAAGTGCATCATCGCGAAGGCCCTCCACTGCGAGTCACCGCGGGCGGACCATCCGTTCATGAACATCACCTGCACGGCGCTCCAGGACACGCTCCTCGAGAGCGAGCTCTTCGGCCACGAGAAAGGGGCGTTCACCGACGCCAAGACGCAGAAGAAGGGGCTCTTCGAGCTCGCCGACGGCGGGACCGTCTTCCTCGACGAGATCGGGGACATGTCGGTCACGCTCCAGTCGAAGCTCCTGCGGTTCCTGGAGGAGCGCCAGTTCCGCCGCGTCGGCGGAAGCCAGGACATCAAGGTGGACGTCCGCGTCGTCGCCGCGACGAACGGGGACCTGGAGAAGCTGATCGAGGACAAGCGCTTCCGCCGGGACCTCTACTACCGGCTGAACACGCTGACGATCAGCGTCGCGCCGCTGCGGGAGAGGAAGGAGGACATCCCGCTCCTCGTGGAGCACTTCCTCGGCGTCTTCGCGGCGGAGTTCCGGCTGAAACGGCCCGTCATGGCGGACGACGCGATGCGGAAGCTCCAGGCCCACCCCTGGTACGGGAACGTCCGGGAGCTGAAGCACGTCCTGGAGCGCGCGGTCCTCCTCTCCTCGGGTCCCACGATCTCCGCGGAGGACATCATCCTCGGCCCGGTCGCGAACCCGCCGGAGGGCGAGGAGCACGCCATCCCCGTCCCCCTCCCGCAGGAGGGGGTCGACTTCGACAAGATCGAGCGGGAGCTCCTCGTCCAGGCGCTGGAGCAGACGCGGGGCAACCAGACGCGCGCGTCCAGGCTTCTGAACATGACGCGCAACCAGGTTCACTACCGGATGCAGAAGTACGGCCTGCTCGCGCCGCGGTTCCCGCGGCCGACGCCGGTGTCGTGACCGCCGGGGAGGGCGCCGCATGAAGTCCGCCGCCTGCCGGGTCCTGGTCCTCCTGCTCTGGGCCGGCACGCGGGCCGAGGCGCAGAAGACGCAGCGCCGCCCGCCCGCCAGGCCTCTCGCGCCGCTCGTGCGGGCCGACGAGAACGAGGCCCTCGCCCACGCGGCCCGGTGGAACCTCCCCGCCCTCGTCGCGGTGGGGATGTCCGCCGAGGGGGAGGTCCCCGCGGCGTTCCTGGACCCGGGGCTGGCCCGTGCGTCGCGGATGATCGTCGCCCTGGCGAACGTCGACTACGCGTCGGAGAAGGAGTTCTTCAAGAGTCGCAGGATCGCGCCGGACCGGGTCCCGTGCTTCCTCCTCCTCGACGGTCACGGAAACGTCCTGGAGGTCCGCCCCGCGGAGATCGAACCCGCGCTCCTGGTCGCGGCCGTGCGGAACGCGCGCACGCTCATGAAGAGCATCGCCCGGGAACTGCCGAAGGTCCTCGCCCGGGCGGAGGATCTCGCGGCCGGGGACGAGAAGGAGTTCCTGACCCTCGTCCGCCCGTGGCTGGAGCGGCACTATCGCGGCTATCCCGAGGCCGCCCGGCTCCGCGAGCTCGCCGTCGCCCGCGGGATCGCGCGGCTTGCGAAACTCCAGCGCGACGACCTCGACGGTCTGCGCGCCATCGCCAGGGACTACGCGCACAGCCCTGTCGAGGCGAGGGCCTTCCTCGAGATCGCGCGGCGGCACGAGTCGCGCGGGGAGCGCGACGATTCCAAACGGACGCTCCGATTCGTCCTCGACGAACTCCCGTGGCCGGAAAACGCGGAGGTCCACGCCGAGGCCCGGGCAATCCTGGCGCGCTTCCGCCGGGAGGAGATCCGGCGGAGGGAAGAGGCGATGGAGAAGTCCAGGGGCGGGAAGTAGCCGGGCAGCGCAAGGAACGAAGAACAAAGGGCCCAGAAC
>JACPRC010000162.1 GCA_016190175.1 Planctomycetota bacterium | reverse complement strand
GGGGGAGCCGGCGCTCGGCGATGTCCATTTTGCCCATGATCTTCACGCGCGAGAGGATCGCGTCCTGGATCTTCTTCGGCGGCGACATCATGTCGTAGAGGATGCCGTCGATCCGATACCGGACCGGGAGCTTCTCCTCGTAGGGCTGGATGTGGATGTCGCTCGCGCGCATCTTCAGGGCCTGGAAGAGGATCATGTTCACGAGCTTGACGATCGGCGCCTTGTTCGCGATGTCGAGGAGGTCCTGGGACTGTTCGATCTCCTTCGAGATCCCCGCGAGCTCCTCCTCGTCGATCCCTTCCAGCATCTCGTCCACCACGTCCACCTTCTGCTGGTAGGCGCGGTTGATGAGGGAGGTGATCTCCGCGCGCGAGGCGAGGACGGGCTCGACGATGGCGTCGAGCATCACCGAAAGGTCGTCGATCGGGTGGGTCTCGAGCGGGGCGCACGACGCGACGCGGACGGTGCCGTTCGCCTCGCCGACGGCGACGAGGTTGTGGTGGCGGGCGAACTGGACGGGGACCTTCTCGACGAAGAGGGGCGGCACGTGCGCGTCCACGAGCCGGTCCATGACGGGGAGCTGGAGGCACTCGCCGAAGACCCGGAGCATCTGCACCTCGGTGAGGTAGCCCGAGGTGACGAGGACGCGGTCGAGCGTCTGGTGGGTCGTCTTGGCGAGGGAGGCGTACTCCGCGAACTTCTCCTCGACGAGGAGGTTCTCGCGCTTGAGGATCTCCTTCAACCGGTCGATGAGGGCCATACTTCGACAGGATACCGCAAGCGGGAACGGGAAGCTACACACGTCCTGCGTCCTGCGTCGAGGCACGGCGCGGCAAAGCCGCGACGCAGGGCGCGCGACGTGGGACTTCCGGCTACTCCCCCCTCCTCGAAAACCGGTACGTCGATCGCGGCGCCAGTCGCGGCGGCCCGTCGAGCTGGAGCCGCCTCATCGTTTCCCCCCGCATCCGCTCGATCTCGTCCTTGCGCTCCCCCGACAGGCTCGCGATGTCCCCGAAATTGTCGTCGTACAGGATGTAGGGCGTGATGAAGATGTAGAGCGTCCGGTACTGCTGCGTCTTCGTGTTGCTCCGGAAGAGGAGCCCGATGATCGGGATGTCCGAGAGGATGGGGATGCCGAGCACGCTGTCCGTGTCGTCCTGGCTCACGATCCCGCCGATGACGATCGTGCGGCCGTTCGGGACCATGATCGAGTTCGTCTTGATCTCGCGCGTCGTCTTCGGCGGCGGGATCGTCTTGTCCGTGGACTCCCCCGTGAACTTCTCGATCTTGATCGTCGTCTCCAGCCGCAGGTAGCCCCCCTCGCTGATGTGCGGCGAGATCGAGAGGGTCGTCTCCGCCTTTTCCATCTTGTTGAACGTCGTCACGGGCGTGCCCGAGGTGCCCTGGAACGTCGTCTGGAGCACCGGGACCTCGTTCGTCACCTTCATCTCCGCCGTCCCGTTGTCCGCGGTCGTCACCTCCGGCTCGTCCAAGACCGAGACCTTCTCTTTCAGTTGCGACGCCTTGATGAGCGCGGCGATGTTCCCGATCTTGTCCTTGATCAGCGCCAGGGTGAGGCCCGTCGTGTCCACGGGCGTCAGGGAAAACGTATTCGTCGACGTGTCCGCCGTAAGGGTCGTCCCCAGAAGCTTCGTGCGTCCGATGAGCTCGAGGCTCCCCGTGGGGTCGGCCACGCGCGCGAGCTCCACGCCGAAGTCGAAGTTGTCCTTGGACCGCACCTCGACGACGGTCGCCTTGATGAGGACCTGCGGGCGGCGCGAGTCGAGCCGCCGGATCAGCTCCTCCAGGGTCTTGAAGGTGTTGCGGTCCGTGATGATCATGATCGAGTTCGTCCGCGTGTCGGCGACGATCTTCGGCTCGTTCCCCGTCGGCGCGGAGCCCGTCGACGAGGTCGTGGGCGTCGTCGGGGTGGTGGCCGGGCCCGTGGGCTGGCCGGGCCGCGACCCGCCGCCGCCCGACGGCATCCCGCTCTGGTCCACGGAGACCCCGTAGATCGCGTTGAGCGTCTTGGAGATGTCCGCGGCGTTGGAGTGCTTGAGGTGCACGATGTAGACGCCGCTCGTCTCGAAGCCCGTCTCGCTGTCCAGCTCCCGGATCATCTTCTCGACCTGGTCGATGATGTTCACGTCCGCCACGATCAGCACGGAGTTCGTCCGCTTGTCCGGGACGACCTGGACCTGCTCCCCGCCCGTCGGCACCCCGCGCGAGTCGGTCGGCTGGACCACGGGACGCCCCCCCGTCGTCGTGGTGCGCGACGAGAAGCCCGTCTGGAGCTTGGTCCACATCTCGGCGACGTCGCTCGCGAGCGCGTATTTGAGCTCCACCCGCCGCAGCTCCACGCCGGGGCGCGGCCGGTCCATCTGCTCGATGATCCGCTCGAAGCGCTGGATGTTGTAGTCGTAGTCCGTGATGAGCAGGACGCTCGCCGACTCGATCGGAAGGATCGCGTTCGGGAACGTCGTCATGTTGATGAGGGCGGTGTGGACGTCCCGCGGGCTCACGTAGCGCAGCGAGAACACGCGCGTGACGACGCGGTCCTCCGGCGAGACCTTGCCCTCCTCGAACCGCGTGGCGCGCTTCGAGAGCGTCGTGCCGAGCTGGATCTTGAAGACCGGGTCCTTCGCGTCCTTCCCGTGCACCTGCACGAGCAGCAGGTCGTTCACCTGGAGGAACGACTGGTAGATCCGGAAGATCACCTGCGCGTCGGTGATCGGCTCCTTCGAGCGGAAGTAGACCTTCTTGTTCTTGAGCTGGACGTCCTCGCCCCAGAGGAACTTGTAGCCGGTCTTCTTCTGCACGAAGATCGTGATCTCGTGCAGGTTCACGCCCTCCAGGTACTCGAGCTTGAGCTTGTCGTCCCGGTCCTGCGCCTCCCCCGTCGTCTGAAGGAACGGAACGATCAGGACCGCCGCCCACGCCAGCTTGCGCATGTCGTCCTCCGCTGGTGGTTTGTGGTTAGTGGTTAGTGGTTGGTGAAGAGACAGCATCCTTTCTCTTCACCAACCACCAATCACCAACCACGAATCACTTCTTCTCAAACCGGATCCGGACCGGCACCACGAACTCCCCCGCCCCCGTCTGCGTCGCCGACTCGACCACGATCGCCGCCGTCTCACCGTCGAGCACCGCGAGGATCTCGGCTCCTTCGACGGAGCACTCGACGATCGGCCGGCCCTGCGCGTCCTTCCCCACGATCCGCAGCGCGAGCGCGCCGGGCAAGTCGAGGCGCCGGCGAGACGTGTAGTAGTCCGGCCGGAGCCACGGCGTCTCGGCCGCCCGCGCGGGCCGCTTGGACGGCGTGCCGCCGGGCTGGACGGTCCCCTCCTCGCCGCCGGCGAGCCTGATCGCGCCGCCGCTCGAGGCGATCGACGCGTCGCCTTCCGCCACCCGCGCGAAGAGGTGCCGTCCGGTCTCCCGCCGTTCCGCCGTGAGCGACAGGCCCGCGACGAACGCCTCCCCGTCGCGGCGGAGCCAGATCCCCTGATCCTGGACCTGGGCCCGCAGCTCCGCGAGGAGTTCCGGGCCGCGGCTCCTCATCCCGTAGAACCAGACGCGGCGCTGCCGGACGGCCTCGTCGGCGCGCACGGGCCGCCCCGCGATCCGCGCGACCTCGTCGGCGACCTCGCCGAACGGGCGATCCTCGAACACGAGGTCCGCGCCCTCGATCTTGTGCGGGCGTTTGATCGAGATTCCGAGGACGGCCGACACCGTCTCGCGGAGCCCCGCCTCGAAGCGCCCCGAGCGCACGACGATCGCGTCGTTGCCGAACGTCCGGATGCGGAGCGGTTCGCCCCCGGCGATCTCGCCGTAGATCTCCCCGCGTTCGAGGTCGAACGTACGGTCGGGGCCGATCGCGACGGCGGAGTTCTGGTTCACGCAGAGGCGGCCCACGCGCGCGCCGCCCCAGATCTCGGCCGTCACGACGCTCTCCGCTTCCGTTGCGATCCGATCGCCCCGGCGAAGCCGCATCCCCGGCTGCAGGAGCTTCCAGGAGCCGCCTTCGAGGCACTGGGCGCGCCCGCGCACCTCGGAGATCCGCAGCGAATAGGACGAGTCGCGCGGCGCCAGGAGCCAGGCCGCCCCGCCCGCGACGAGGAGGAGCGCCGCGGCCGCGGCGAAGATGATCCGCCGGCGGCGGCGCGGGAGGAGGAGGATCCCCTGCACCCGATCCGCGTGTTCCCGCGCCATGGCGGCGACGGCGCGGTCGCGACGCGCCTCCGCCGTCTCGATGGCCGGGAGTTCCGCGAGCGCCTTCGCGGCGCGCGACGTCCGCTCGGACTCCGCGCGGCAGACGGCGCATCCGCCGAGATGCTCCTCGAGCGCGCGCCTCGGCTCCGCGTCCAGATCGCCGAGCGCGTGCGCGGGGATCAGGTCCCGTGCCTCTTCGCATCTCATGTTCCCGTCGCCTCGTTCCGCTCCGCCCCCGTCAGGATGCGGGACAGCTCGTTCAGCGCCTCGTGCACCCGGAACTTCACCGTCCCGACGGGCGCGTCCACGACCTTCGCGATCTCCTGGTACGGCAGGTCGGCATAAAGCCTCATCACGAGCGCCTCGCGCTTCGCGGGCGTCAGGAGCGCCAGCGCCTCGATCACGCGCCGCTCCATCTCCGACTTCTCCGCGCCCGCGTCGGGCGACGGCGCGGGACTGTGCAGCATCTCGCGGAAGTGGAGCACGCGGCCCCCGTTCCCGGAGGCGTCCGCGTCGATCGGAACCTCGCGGTGGCGCTTCTTCGCCTTCGCGTGGTCCAGGCACAGATTCCGCGCGATGGTGAAGATCCACGTGGCGACCGACGCCTCGGGCCGGAATTCCGGAAGCGTCCGCAGGACCCGCACGAACGTCTCCTGGAAGATGTC
The DNA here is from genome assembly GCA_016190175.1 of Planctomycetota bacterium. Lineage (GTDB taxonomy): Bacteria > Planctomycetota > MHYJ01 > MHYJ01 > JACPRB01 > JACPRC01. The sequence continues at coordinate 12,786 of JACPRC010000162.1, read as the reverse complement.
CTCGGCGAGATGGCGCTCGCCGACGTACCGGTAGATGAAGTTCACGAGCGGCTTCTCGATCCGCCCGACGAGTTCCCGGTACGCCCGCTCCTCGCCCCGCGCGCAGCGGGTCAGGAGCTCCGCTTCCACGTGCATCGACGCCTCGACTAGCCCTTAGCCCTTAGCCCTTAGCCCTTGGCCCTTGGCCCTTAGGCGGCCGTCTTCCCTTGAACGAGCACCCGCTCGGGTGGTTGGCCGGATTCTGCGCCCGACCGGGTCGGCGGTCAGCGGCTCCGCCAATCACCATTATCGAAAGAACGGGGAGCTTTCTTGCGTCTCGTTGAAAGAGGTAGAATCGGACCATGGGCCGACCCCGGACGCGCACGAAGCTCGAGGACCTGGACACCCGCACCGACGACGGGGCGCTGATCGCCCGCTGGCGGGACGGGGACATGGAGGCGTTCAAGGCCCTCATCGCCAAGTACTCGAACCTCGTCGCCTCCATCGCGTACAACATCCTGGGCGACGCCCACGTCGCGGGAGACGTCACGCAGGAGACGTTCCTCAAGGTGTACCGGCATCTGGAGCACCTCGAGGACCCGCGCAAGTTCAAGGGCTGGCTCTGCTCCATCGTCCGCACGACCTGCGTCGATCATCTGCGCAAGGAGCGGATCCACCCCGCTTCGCTGGAGCACATCGCCGAGGAGGGGATCGAGCCTGAGGGCGAGGTGATCGGCGGCGGGCTCCGGCAGACTTCCACGGAGCTGGAGGAGTTGCGGGAGAAGATCCTCTCGACCGTCGGCCGGCTCCCGCGGATCTATCAGCAGATCATCCTGCTGCGACACCTGCGCCGGATGTCGTACCGCGAGATGGGCGACTTCCTGGGGCTGCCGGTGGCCACGATCGAGTCGCGGCTGTACCGGGCGCGGCTGATGCTCAAGGAGAAACTGCAGGATTTATATTTCTCATAACGTCGGGGTTTCACGATGGTGTGCGGAGAGGAGATGGGCCTGCTGTTGTCCAAGTACGTGGACAACGAGGCCACGCCGGACGAGCGCCGGCGCGTAGAGGAGCACCTGAAGGGGTGCGGGACCTGCAGGGAGACGCTTTCGATCTTCCTGCGCAACGAGAGCATGGTGACCAACGCGGTCGCGAAGGACGAGTTCCGGGAGAAGATGATCGACCGCGTCATGGAGGAGATCGAAGGCCCCACCGAGGCGGAACCGGCCGAGGCCACGCGGTGGGAGCGCGTCGCGGGCTTCCTCCGCGAGCGCCCGTGGCTGCAGATCGCGGCGGCCCTCGTCATTGTCGCCGGCATCGCCGCGGCGCTCAGCGCGTCGGCGGCGTCGAGAATCCGCGCGCTCCGCGAGGAGGTCGCGGCGCTGAAGCAGAGCGTCCACGGGCATGAGGCGGCCGTCGCGGATTCCGCCGCGAGCGCGCAGCGGCACAACGACGCCGTCGCCGCCCGCATGCGGGAGATGCACCAGGACCTCATGCGCGAGCGGCTGAAGAACGCGCACGATATCCCCGGCAACTCCTCGGCCGCCGCGTTCATGTACGACGCGATCGTCGTCCGGGCCCGGTTCGCGGGCCGGGAGCACTACGTCTCCTACTCGGTCCTCCGGTCCGACGACGACGGGAAGAACTACCGGGAGCTGAAGTCGGGACTCCTGGATTCCGAGTACGAGGATTCGAGCGTCGAGCCCGGCAAGGTCTACTGGTACCGCTTCGTCGCGATCAAGGCCAACTCGGAGAAGGCCGAATCGGTGCCCGTGCGGCTCCAGGCGCCCCTCCGGGGCGGCCTCGACCCGGAGAAGTGCCTCCGGATCCGGTGCGTCGAAATCGGTCCGAACCACAACATCGCCACGTTCGCCGTCACGCGCCTCGTGAACCGCGTGCCGGTCACGTACACCTTCACGGTCCTGCTCGGGCAGACGCTCGGGAGGACGGAGCACACGCCGCACGGTGCGGTCGATTTCTCGACCGGCCTGGAGCTCGACAGCGTCGAGCAGGGCGACGAGACGATGAAGGTCACGTTCGCCTGGCCGAAATTCGATCCCGAGACGAAGGAACCCATCTACGACCGGGCGGGGCAGCAGGCGTACGAGCTTCAGGACAAGATCCTGAGCATCCGGCCGAACAAGCGCGCGGTGCTGCGTCCGGCCGGGACGCCGTCGGGCCGCGGGACGCTCAAGATCTGGCGCGACGGCGAGGCGCTGGTGCCGGTGGAGAGGAAGTAGCCCGGCGCGGGCGAGCGGCCGGTCGTGGCCCCTTTCGGATTCGCGCACATCCCGTGCCGCTTTCGTCCAATCGTGTCCGTCCCGGACTCGCAAGCAGAGTGAAAGGGACCACCACGTACGCGCCGGCATGGGCATCACGCGGATCGTCGTCACCGGCGGCACGATTCGCGCGTAGTCGACTACTTGTATCGCACCACGACGAAGTCCTTTCCGTAGGGGTAGTTGTAGTAGTACCCCGCCGCGACGATCTTGTGATCCGGCTGGATGACCACCGCCGTGAGGTAGGCAGTGGAGGTGCTGGAGCCCATCGTCGTCGAGAGCTGCATCCCCCCTTCGCCGAAGCTCGCGTCCAGCGATCCGTCGGTCGCGTATCGGACCGCGAGCAGGCCGCCGGGTCCTCCGTGTCCGACCACGACGACCTTCCCGTCCGACTGGATCGCGAGCCCGTGCGCCTGGTCGTACCCGCCCTCGCCGGTCGACGTGACGACTTTCCCGCCTCCCCCCCACCCCGCATCCAGCGATCCGTCCGTGTTGAAGCGGACCACGGCGATGTCGTTGTCGTTGTAGCCCGCGTCCGTGTACCCCGCTACGACGATCTTCCCGTCCGACTGGAGCACCACGGCCTTCACGATGTCCTCCTTCTCCGGATCGATGGCCGCGGTCGCCACCCCGTCGCCGTCGAAGGTCGCATCCAGGGACCCGTCCGTGTGGTAGCGCACCACTGCAAAATCGTCGTTCGAACCGAGGGCCAGGCCGTTGTTGTAGGCGTGGCCCGCCACGACGATCTTCCCGTCGGCCTGGATCGCCAGTGCCGCCCCTCGCCCCGCGCCGCCGGAGCCCGGGATGGACGTGGTCGTCATCCCGCTGCCGTTGAAGCCCGTGTCGAGCGATCCGTCGGGACCGCAGCGGAACGTGAGGAAACCGCCCGGGGCCGCGCCCGCGACGACGATCCTCCCGTCGGTCTGGATCCCGACCGCGTAGGCGAAGGAAGAGTCCAGCGGCAGCGTCGCCTTCCCGTCGCCGCCGAAGCCGCCGTCCAGGGATCCATCGGTGCCGTACCGGACCACCGCGGCACGGAAGGAGTACGTGCCCGTCGCGCTCTGGACCTGGACCGCTCCGACCACGACGATCTTGCCGTCCGCCTGGATCGCCATCGCATACGCATGGTCGTTGAAAGAGCCGACCTGAGTGATCGTCTTTCCATCGCCGTCGAATCCGGCGTCCAGCGATCCGTCCGGGTTGTATCGCGCCAGGGAGAAGTCGTCGTAGAGGCTCCCGTGAGAGCTCCCGGCCACGACGATCTTCCCGTCCGTCTGGATCGCCACCGCCCTGGCGAAATCGTCCTTCGAACCCGACTGGACGGAGGTCGACACTTTCCCGTCGCCGTCGAATTCCTTGTCCAGATCCCCCCAGATCTCGATCTCTTCGACCTCCGCCGCCGTAGGCCCGGTTTCCACGCCGTCCCCGGCCTCCGAGCCGTCCCCGGTGTCGGACCCGCCGTGGCAGGATACGGCAAGGGCCAGAACGACAAGCGGCAGGGACCGGAACCCGCGAATCGCCCGACTGTGCTTCGCCATGACCCACCTCCCGGAATCGAGAATCGACATTCCGGCACGTTCAATCCCGTTCCGGGGAGTCCCTTTGGAAAATAATCGCGATGGACGGTTCGTATAATGGAAGGAACCGCCTTCGGAGAACGACCGTCGATGGGCGACGCCGATACCGCGATGGGAGGATGCGACCCGTCCTTTCCCAGGACCCGTTGGACGCTGCTCCGCAGCGCGGCCGACCCCGAAGCGCCGGACTACCGCGCCTCGATCGAGGGCCTTGCCGCGACCTACTGGCGGCCGGTCTACGCCCATTTCCGCCGCAAGTGGGGCAAGACCAACGAGGACGCCAAGGACATGACGCAGGAGTTCTTCGCGGCCCTGTGCGAGAAGGACTTTCTCGACGGCCTTTCCCCCGACCAGGGACGGTTCCGCTCCTACATCATGGCGGCGCTCGACAACTTCGTCCGGAGGCGTCACCGCGACGACGGCCGCCTCAAGCGCGGCGGCGGAGCGCCGCGCCTTTCGATCGAGTGCGCCGGGATCTTCGAGCCGTCCGGCGGCGACTCTCCGGATCGGGCCTTTCTCCGCGACTGGGCCCGATCGGTCCTCGACGAGTCCCTTGAAGAGCTGGAGGCGCGGTATCAGGATCGCGGGATGGAGAAGGCGTTCCGGCTTTTCCGGCTCCACGACGTGGAGCCGGAGGCCGGCGCGGATCTCAGCTACGCGGCGCTGGCGGAGCGGCTCGGGACGACCGTCACCGACGTGACGAACCTCCTCTACCGCGTCCGAAAGGAACTGCGGGAAGCGGTGTTGAGAAGAGTGCGAGACACCGTGACCTCGGAGGAGGAGGCGGAGGAGGAGATGAGGGAATTGTTCGGCCGGGCGCCGTCGGAATGAAGACGTCGGAGAAAGTCCTGGACCGGCTGGCTCCCCTGCTCGCGTTCGACAACGCCCCCCTCGGCCTCCTCATCGACACCCGCTACGAGGTGAAGGAGCGCCTGGCCCGCGGCGGGATGGGAGAGGTCTTCTCGGCCTGGGACACGCGCCTCGGCCGCGCCGTCGCCATGAAGATCCTCGCCCCCGGGCTCTCCGACCCCGAATGGGGCGCGCGCTTCCGGATGGAGGCGCAGACCCTCACCCGCCTCGATCACCCCGGCATCGTTCCGATCTACGACTTCGGGGTCCTCCCGGACGGACGGCTCTACTACACGATGAAGTTCGTCCCCGGCCGCACGCTGGCGGAGCGCATCGAGGGCGGCGAGACGCGCGACTCCCTGGTCGGCTTCCTCGCAGACGCCTGCGACACCGTCCAGCATGCCCACGACCAGAACATCCTCCATCGCGATCTGAAACCCGCGAACATCATCGTGGACGAGCACGGGCGCGTCTTCGTCCTCGACTGGGGCATCGCCCGCCTCCTGGAGGAGTTCGCCGGCGGCCGGCGCGGGGCCGCGACCGGCGCGCCGGGCCTGACCTCCACAGGGACCGTCCTCGGGACTCCGGAGTACATGCCCCCCGAACGGGCGTCGGGCGACGCCGAGACCACCGACAATCGCAGCGACGTCTTCTCGCTCGGCGCGGTCCTGCATGAGGTCCTGACCGGTCATCCTCCCGTGAGCCCGCGGCCGGCCGCAGTTCCAATCGCCGCATCCGTCCCGCCGGACATCGAAGCCGTCTGTCTCAGGGCCCTCGCGGCCGAACCGGCATTCCGCTATCCCTCCGCACGCGCCCTGGGCGACGACCTGAGGCGATTCCTCCGGGGCGAGCCGGTCGAGGCGCGTCCCCTCCCCGGAATCGAGCGGCTGAAGCGCGGGGTCCGCAGGCACCGGACGACGGTCCTCCTCCTGGCGGGCGCCGCGGCGTGCGTGCTCGTTGCCGGGGGATGGGGGATCCGCGCGGCGACGCGGAAATCGGACGCAATCCGGGCGACGCTGGAGGACGCCGCGCGATCGGAGAGGCAGGCGAAGGTGGAGGAGGCCCTGGGCCTTCTCGAACGGGGACGTCCTGCGATCGACCGGGCCCATCACTATCTCTACGGCCGTGAGGCGCGGTACGAGGAGCTGGTCCGGCAGGTGGAGGAAGGCCGGCCCCTGCTGCAGCGCGCCGTCGAGCTGGCTCCCACCCTGCCGCTGGGCCACTATCTCCTGGGTCGCGCGTGGGAATTGAAAGGGGAGTGGGGCGAAGCGGAGTCCTGCTGGCGGAAGGCGATCGCCCTCGATCCGAACTTCGGTCCCGCGCGATACCAGCTCGGCCGCCTCCTGGCAACCCGGTCGTTCTTTGCGAACATCAGCCCGGTCGGCGACCCGGCGGCCAACGCCGTTGAGGCGGCGCGCCTCGCTTCCGAGTCGGTCGCCCACATCGAGGCCGCCGTGCGGGAAGGGAGCGGATTCCACGACGCGGTCCAGCGCGAGGTGGCCTCCGCGCTCCTCGCGTGCGCCCGGGGCGACGCCGATTCGTTCGCCGCGATCGTCGCCGCCGGGATCAGGAAGTTCCCGTCCGCGGACGGGGTGGAGGATCTCTACTGGTTGAGCGGCTTCGCGCTCCAGCCGCGGGAGCGCCGCGCGGCGCTCGACCGGGCCGTCGAGATCCGCCCCAAACACTTCTGCGCGCTCGTCACCCGCGCCGCCTTCCGGGCAAGGGCCGACGAACTGGAGGCGGCCGTCACCGACTACGGTGAGGCGCTCCGGATCAACCCGCGGCTCCCCCGCATCCACGTCTTCCGGGGCGATGTCCGCTTTCGACTCGGGGACTTCGACGGCGCGCTCGCCGACTTCGAGGAGGCCCTCCGGCTTGACCCGCGGGACGCGAGGAGCTACGTCTGCCGCGGCAACGTCCGCTGCGCCAAGGGCGATCCCGGCGGCGAGCTGGCGGATGCCGAGACCGCGCTCGGCATCGATCCGCGATGCGCGGAGGCGCATGTCGCCCGCGGCTGCGCCCGGCTGCGCCAGGGGGATGCCGCCGGGGCGGTCGGGGATTTCGATCGGGCCATCTCGTTCCGGCCCGGCTTTGCGGACGCGTACCTGAACCGCGGCATCGCCCGGAGGAAGACCGGAGACGGCGAGGGCGCCATGAAGGACTACGACGAGGCGATCCGCCTCAAGCCGGAGTACCCGCGGGCCTTCAGCGTCCGCGGCGCGGCGCGATACGCGCGCGGCGACACGGCCGGCGCCCTGCGGGATTACGACGAGGCGATCCGTCTGAACCCCCGCTTCGCCGAAGCCCATGCCGACCGCGCCGCGGTCCGGCGCAAGATGGGGGACGTCAAGGGCGCGATCGAGGACCTCGAGCAGGCGCTCCGCCTCGCCCCTCCCGGATGGCCCCATCGGCGCGCCGTCGAGGACAGGTTGCGGGCCCTGAAACGGGGGCTGGAAGAACGGTAGCGAACGCCGCTGCCGGCGATACAATCCCGGGTCATGAATCGCTGGATGATCGCCTTCGCGACCGTGCTCTCGTGCTGCTCTTCTCCCCCCTACCCCACCTTCGCCGGCCTCACGTTCGAACCCTCTGCGGCGGCGTACGATCCCGCCACGGAGCGGCTCCTGGTCCTGAACGACGTGGATTCCATCGTCTACCGCTACGCGATCCGGGACGACCGGCTCGTGCTGCCCGAAGGCGAATTCCACCGCGCCCTGCGCTACCCGGACGAAGGACTCGGAATGAAGTTCGAATCGCTCACGAGGATGCCCGACGGGTCGTTCCTCGCCGCCACCGCATTCGACCGTCCCGACCCGAACTTCCGCCGGGTCGTGCGCTTCTCGTTCCGCCGCGCCGGTCCGATCGAAGCCGCCCCGATCCCGGTGGACGAGGAGGCGCTCCGGGCCCGCGTGCGCGCCGTGACGTCGGGCGCGTGGTTCAAGATCGAGGGGGTGGCCGTGGACGCCGCGGGCACGAGCGTCCTCTTCGGCGTCCGTCAAGCGGGACCGGACTATCGGAACCCGCGCCCTCTCGTGCTCCTCCTCCGGTGTCCGTTCTCGGAGGGACGGATCGGCGCGCCCGAGGCGGCGTTCCTTCTCTCGACGCGCGAAACGCTGGGCCGCGAGGAGGGGCTCTCGGATCTCCAGCGGGATCCGCGGGACGGAAGCTGGCTCATCCTCACGAGCCACGAGGCCGGCGGCCGCCACGAGGGCCATCTCTTCCGGCTGCCCGCCGGCGCCTTCGAGGGTCCGGGACCGGCGCCTTCCCTGGGCCGCCCGCTCCGGGCGTTCCGCGCGAAGCCCGAAGGGCTGGCGATCCTGCCGACGGGCGCGCTGGTGGTCGTGTTCGACGACGACAAGGAGCCCAAGAAGCGGTTCTCCGGCTACGAACAGTCGGAGGGGCTGTTCGAGATCTTCGAGCCGGGGCGGTAGGGCGGGCTGGCCCGCGCGCGCCGCGTCTGCTATAGTCTGCGCCCGGAGGATCGGAACCGCGTGCGACACCTGTGGGTGCTTTCCCTCTGCTTCGTCGTTGCGTGCCACCGCCGGCCGCCGCCGCCCGCCGCGACTCCGACCGCGAAGACGGAAGAGCCGCTCCTCCGCCCCCGCGAAGAGAAAAAGACCTCCCGCATCCCCGCGGACGCGCGCCGCGTGACGTGCAAGGTCGTCGTGGACGGCGACACGATCCACACCACGGAAGGCGAGAAGATCCGCTACATCGGGATCGACACGCCGGAACGAGGAAGGGACGGCAAGCCCGACGAACCCTTCTGCCGCGAGGCGACGGAGTTCAACCGCCGGCTCGTGGAGGGGAAGGAGATCCTCCTCGAAACCGATGTGGGGAAAACGGACAAATACGGCCGCACGCTCGCGTATCTCTGGATCCGCGACGGCGACCGCGAGGTGATGGTCAACGCAGAAATCGTCCGCGCGGGCCTCGCGTACGTGTACACCTTTCCCCCGAACGTGAGGTACGCGGATGAGTTCCTCGCCTGCCAGCGCGAAGCGCGCGCGGCGGGTCGCGGATTCTGGAAGGACTACAAGATCGGCGGCGCGGAATGCTACGTGGCGACCGCGAAGGGACAGGCCTTCCACCTTTCCTCGTGCAAGGATGTGCAGGGCAAATCGAATCTCCGGAAGTTCAAAGACAAGGGAGAGGCCCTGGACGAGGGCCTCCATCCCTGCCGGAACTGCAAACCGTAGGGGAGATGGAGATGGGGAGATAGAGGAACCGACGGGGCGGATCTCGTCCGATCTCCCCATCCCCGATGATCTCGACATCCCCCTACGACCCCACGCGCTGCGCCTTGTAGATGAACCCCGGCGTCCCGTTCTCCGCGTACCCGACCAGTCTCATCTGCCACACGATCTCGCCGGACGGCGTGACCTCGACGATGACCGAGTCCTTCACGCCGTCGATCGTCACCAGGCTTTGGAGGAGCGTGTTCCCGTTGGGCAGGCGGTCGGCGTCGCGCGTCGGCATGAACGAGCTGAGGGGGCCGTCCCAGGCATACGTCCACACCACCGTGCCGCTCGGCCATTCGATCTCCACCGCCTGGAAGGACGACTCGTTCTGAAGCGCGACGAGCACGTGCGGCGGGGTGCCGGGGATGAACTCCGGTTCGTGCGGATAGCAGACGCCGTAGCCCGCGGCGTCCCAGTCGAAGATCTCGACGACGTTGCCCGCGGGCGTGTGATCCACCGTCACGGTCATCTGGAAATTCCGGAGGCTGATCAGGGTGTTCCCGTTCGGGAGACGCTGCACGGCGTTCGCGTGGACCCAGCCGCCGTTGAACGTGCCGCTGAAGGAGTCGAACTCCGCATGCTCCCACGCGCGCCACGACCAGACCACGTTGCCGAGCGAATCGACCTCCGTCACCTGGGTGTTCACGCCCTCGACGTCGTCGTGCCCGTAGACGAAGAGCGTGTTGCCGTTCGCGAGGCGGTCGGCGTCGTGCGAGATCTCGGCGGTGAGAAAGGAGAACTTCAGGATGCTCGGATCCTCGTAGTCGACTTCGAACACTCCGACCCGGCTCGCGACGATCAGGACCGAGTTGCTGTCGGGCAGGTATTCCGCGTCGACGGCGATCTGCCCGGCGGCGAGCATATAGTCCGGGAGGACGTACTCCCACACGACGTTGCCGGTCATGTCCACCCGGATGATCCGCGGCGTGTTGTCGTAGTTGGTCGCGAAGAACGTGGTGCCGTTGTACGCCTTGGAAGCGTCGTAGACGTCCACGACGATGCGGGGGTCTCCCGTCGCCGCGCCGGAAGTTCCGCCGGAATCTCCACCACCGCACCCGGCCATCACCGCGAGCAGCGCGATCCAGATCCTCATGGCTCACCTCCTTCACTCCCGAGAAAAGGAGGGGCCGGATTTCCTTTGATCTTTTTCCGCGCATCGCCGATCCTCCCCCTCATGCTCCTGGGGATCGACCTCGGCGGCACGAACATCAAGGCGGGGATCTGCGATGCGAGGGGTCGTGTGCTCGCGAGCGATTCGATCCCGACGGAGGCGCATCGCGGCCCGGCCGACACCCTGCGCCGGATGGCCGAGTTGGGGCGCCGCCTTGCGGGACGGCGGCGGATCGGCGCGTGCGGCGTCGGCGTGCCGGGCCCGCTCGACCTGGCCCGCACCCGCATCTACGTGGCGCCCAATCTCGAGGGATGGAAGGACGTGCGCGTCCCCGCCGTCCTGCGCCGCCTCCTCGGCGTCCCCGTCGTGATGGAGAACGACGCGAACTGCGCGGCGGTCGGCGAGTCCCGCGCGTGGCCGCCGTGCGACGGCTTCGCTCTCTACACGCTGGGCACCGGCGTGGGGGGCGGGATCGTCCTGAACGGCGAGTTGTGGGTCGGCGCCAGCGGCGCGGCGGGCGAGCTGGGCCACATGACCGTCGATCCGCACGGACCCCGCTGCGGCTGCGGCCGCTGCGGGTGCCTCGAGGCCTTCGCTTCCGCCACCGCCGTCGCGCGCGCCGCCGGACGGCCGGCGCACGAGGCGTTCCGCTCCCGCGATCCGAAGTCCCGGGCCGCCGTCGCGCGCGCGGCATGGGCCCTCGGCGCCGGCATCGCGAACTTGATTCACGTCTTCCATCCGGACCTCGTGGTCCTCGCGGGCGGGATGGCCCGCGCGGGCCGCGCGATCCTCGACCCCGTGCGCGCCGAGGTCCGCAGGCGCGTCTTTGCCGTGCAGCTCGCGAAGATCCGGATCGAGCTGTCGCGGCTCGGCGACGACGCGGGTTGGACGGGCGCGGCGCTGTGGGCGGCTCGAAAGCACCGCCCGCACTAAAAGCGGACAGTCCACTTTTGGTGTGCGACTACTCCGGCGCGACCTCCACCGGCCCGACTTTCCAGATCTCCCCGCAGTACTCGCGGATGGCGCGGTCCGAGGAGAACTTCCCCGCGCGCGCGGCGTTCAGGATCGACGTCCGCGTCCACGCGTCGGCGTCGCGGAAGGCACGGTCCGCCCGCTCGTGCGCATCGAGGTAGGACCGGTAGTCCGCAAAGAGCATGAACTCGTCGCGGTCGAGGAGCGACCGCACGAGCGGCATGAAAAGACCCGAGTCCCCGCGCGAGAAGAAGCCCGAGCCGATGAGGTCGACGGTTTCGCGCAGCTCCGCGTCCTCCCGGTAGAGGTCGTACGGGCAATAGCGATCCGTCTTCCGCTTCCGCACCTCGTCGGCCGTGAGACCGAAGAGGAAGAAGTTCTCGGCGCCGACCTCCTCGCGGATCTCCACGTTCGCGCCGTCGAGCGTGCCGATCGTGAGCGCGCCGTTGAGCGCGAACTTCATGTTGCCCGTCCCGGACGCCTCCTTCCCCGCCGTCGAGATCTGTTCGGAGAGGTCGGCCGCCGGATAGATCCGCTGCGCGTGCTTCACGTTGAAGTCCGGGAAGAAGACGACCTTGAGCCGGTCGCGCACGGCCGGATCGGCGTTCACCACGCCGGCCACGGCGTGGACGAGGCGGATGACGAGCTTGGCCATGAAGTAGCCGGGCGCGGCCTTCCCCCCGAAGATCACCGTGCGAGGGGCGATGTCGAGCCGCGGGTCGTCCTTCAGCCGCCGATAAAGCGAGACGACGTGCAGGACGTTCAGGTGCTGCCGTTTGTACTCGTGGATGCGCTTCACCTGGACGTCGAACATCGACGCCGGATCGACGGCGACGCCGGTCGCCTTCGCGATCGCCGCGGCGAGGCGCGTCTTGTTCGCGAGCTTGACCTTCCGCCACTCGTCGCGGAACGGCGAGTCGTCGGCGAACCGCTCGATGCCGCGGAGCGCGCCGAGGTCGCGGATCCAGCCGTCGCCGATCCTCGAGGCCAGGAGCTTCGCCAGCCCCGGGTTCGCGAGCAGCAGGAACCGGCGCGGCGTGACGCCGTTGGTCTTGTTCGAGAACTTCTCCGGCCACAGGTCGTGGAAATCCCGGAGCAGCGTCTCCTTCAGGAGCCGCGTGTGGAGCGCCGCCACGCCGTTGATCGCGCGGCTGCCGACGCACGCGAGGTTCGCCATCCGCACGTGCTTCCCGCCCGCCTCCTCGATGAGCGACAGGCGCGCGACCCGGCCGGCGTCGCCCGGATACCTGCGGCGCACGTCGGCGAGGAAGCGGTGGTTGATCTCGTAGACGATCTCGAGATGGCGCGGCAGGACGCGCGCGAAGAGCGGCAGCGGCCACGTCTCCAGCGCCTCGGGCATCAGCGTGTGGTTCGTGTAGGCGAGCGTGCTCCTCGTGACCTCCCACGCCCCGTCCCACCCCATGCGGTGCTCGTCGACGAGGAGCCGCATCAGCTCCGCGACGGCGATCGACGGATGCGTGTCGTTGAGCTGCACCGCGAACTTCCGATGGAAATCCTGAGGCGTCTTCCGCCGCTGGAGATGGATGCGGATCATGTCCTGCAGCGAGCACGAGACGAAGAAGTACTGCTGCTCGAGGCGGAGCTGCCGGCCGACCGCGGGCTCGTCGTTCGGGTAGAGCACCTTCGTGATGTTCTCCGAGAAGACCTTGTCGTTCACCGCGCGGTAGTAGTCTCCCGCATTGAACGCCTGGAAGTCGAACGACGTGTGGGCCTCGGCCTTCCAGAGGCGCAGCATGTTCACGTTCCCGACCCCGTAG
>JACPRC010000159.1 GCA_016190175.1 Planctomycetota bacterium | reverse complement strand
CATTTGCACGCCGAAAGTGTAGTGGTAAAGATTTTCCCACCCTGCGTATCTTCTTGGCGCTCAACGCACTCACAAACCCTGGTGTCGAAGATGAGTCCGGACGTTCCACAAGGGGAAGGAGCTGAAGGAGGCCGCGACGACGGAGGAGGTGGCGGAGTTCGAGAGGAAGTAGCGGAGTCGCGGCGCGACGGGGCCCCTCTTCTACTCGGCCGGCAGCGGCGACCCGTCCGCCCGCAGCAGGCGGAATCCCGAGCCCTCTTGGGAGCAGACCACGACGGGCTCGACCCCGTTCAGGAACAACAGGTCCAGCGGGCGCCGGGAGTTCGTGACGGACGGAGGGAGGGCCCGGAACCCTTGGACCCCTCCGACGAACCACTCGCCCTCGGCACTCCGGCACAGCATCGCCGCAATCCCTTGACTGCTGACGCGGATCGCGACGTCGGAGATCGACTTCCGTTCATCCAAGGTCGGTTCCCGACTCTCCTCGATCCGAAATCCCCCGCCCGCATCGACGGACCATCGCGCGAGAACGTACTTTCGAAGCGAGGGCCCCACCCGAAGAAGCGTCGCACCACGGATCGCGTCTCGAAGGTCGAGCGTCGCCCCAGCGGCCACGAACTCGCCCTCCCACTTGCCGAGCTCCGCGGGAACGCCGATGTCCCGATCCGTCCAGCGGATCGCAGCGAGCGAAACGACGCCCGCGCGGCATTGCACCAGCGTCGCCAGCCGCCCGCCGTCGGAGCGCACGTGGTTCATCATCCACGCCGGAAGCGGTCCTGGGAGATCGGCGGCGGGCCCCGGGCGCGGACCCTCGGGAGTCAGGCGCACGGACACGAGGCGCCGGTGCGCCCCAAGGAGGACGAGCGCCGCGGCGGCGGGGGTGACCCGCCGATCCTCCCGGGGATCCGCGACGAGCGGAGCGACGATGCGGGCGTCGCCGCTCCCGAGATCGAACCGCCCTGCGGCCGCAGGTCCGGACTCGCGCGACAAGTAGATGAACCGGAGCGCGCTTTCGTCCGACCATGCGATCCAGTGGCCGGACCGGTCGCGCCGGTTGGGCGGGAGCGACAGGACGGGCCGCGAGCGCGCCGTGGCGCCGGCCACAGCCAGCGTTTCCCCCACTCCTCCTCCGGCCCGCACGTCGAAGCGGGTGCGCACGATGTCCGGCGGATCCGCGCCGAGATTGACCCACGTCGCGTACGTGACGACGCCCTGCAAGGTGTCGAACGTCGGACGGCACGGTGTCGCCGGCCGAATCCGGATCCGTATCGGGGGCGACGCTCCCTGCGACCGTCCGCCATCGTATTCGTAGATCGCCCACAGCTCGTAGGTTCCGGCCTTGGAGAGAAAACCCTCCGCGGGAAGGGGCAGCAGCGAGACGATCCGGTCGCCGGGGCGGAGCGTCGTCTCGCGCTCCGGCCACAACCCCTGCACGGGCCTCCGGTGCACCGTTTCTTCACCGGTAACCACGTTCAGGGTCCGAAGGATCGGCATGGTCTCGCCGTACCGCGGGTGCGGCAGACGAACCGTCTCTTGCCCGGAATTGGAGAGAACCAGCAAACAGCGGGGACGCTCTTGAACCAGGAGGTCCGTCCGGTCCATTCTCAATTCGACGGACAGTCCCATCAGCTCACTTCCGGAGGCAGCTCGGGGGGGACTTCCGAGGTCGGGCTCGCCTTCTTGACGTCCCAGCCCCTGAGCGCCAGCGTGCAGCGGGAGCAGAAGAACCCCGGCGAGTGCTTGTAGGCCATCACGCACACGTTTCCGCCGCCCTTCTTGGACAGGGGATCATGCTCCTCCGTCCGTGCCCCGGCCGCCCCTTTCCTGGGCGGGTCGCTTCCGGGCGCATGTTCCCGAAAGAGGCAATGGCCGATCTCGTGAACGGCGCAACCCGTAAGGTCCCAGAAGTAGCCCGCCGGACCCGGATTGGCGTACGTCTGTTTGCCGAACCAGAGGCCGCACCCGCGGAAGGCCTTGGACTGCCCCAGCGCCACGGTGCCCCGAAGCTGGAGCACGTCCCACGTGCAGCATCCCGCGCCTTGGAGCAACGTCAACCCCGGGAGAGATCCGTTCTTCGAAAGACCGCGGAGAAGGCCGGCGAACATGTAGTTGTCGATCAGCACGTCGAGAGCCTCCTTTTCGTCCTGAGGAAGCTCGCCCGTATCCGGATCCAGCCTCAAGGCCGCCGTCGTCTCCGCGCCCACCCGGGCGTTGTAGGCCGCGGGCGAGTGCATCGGGAGATGGACGATCGACTCGCCTTGGACCGCCTCGGACGGCGGGAGGAGAAGCTGGTCCGGCTCCCACTCCGTTCCCAGGGCGACCGCTCCCTCCGTCGCGTCGTCGATCGCCTGTCGATACGCCGACGCATATTCCTCCTTCTCGACGACTTCGGGGACCAGCTTCCCTCCGTCGAATTCGAGCTCGCAGAAAGCGCAGGCAAAGCGACGGACGATTTCGTCCCGCGAGATTTCGGGCAGCCCCTGCCATTCGTAGGAGGCGTTCATCAGGGCCAGGCGCAAGAGGTAGTCTTCGTCGGCCCCGTATCCGAACTCCTCCGCTTCCTTGATCAGATCGGGCAGCACGGACTGCGCCGGCTCTTTTCGCAGGAATCGGCTGATCCGCACGTTGCGCCAGACGACCAGAGTCCCGGTCTCCGCGCGGACGGCGGCCGCATCGGCTCCGTCGCTCTCCGTCGTGGGCGGGCCGATGAACGCGCGGATCCGAAATCGATCTCCGCCCATCTGCGAGGGCATGAAGATCACCCCGGCCTCGCCTTCGCCGTTGGTCTCGGCGGTCACGGCGTCCGGATGCTTCCGGGGATCCGCGACCGATTCCGCACAGGGAAACCAGGTCTTGCGGACAAGCGGCCGCGACGGGTGGGGTTCGTTGAATCCCGGCGTCGGGACGATCTTGAAAAGGCCGACTCGGGGATGGTCGCCTGACGACGCCAGGGGAGCGCCCCGTTTGCCTCCCCGGTCCGCATGACAATTCCCGGTCTGGGGATCCGCATCTTCCTGGACGATGTGGGTCGCCTCTTCCTTCGCGATCGAGGCGTCGATCCCCTGAGTGGCGGTCGTGCGGTCGTAGGCGGGAGAAAGCGGGTACGGTTTGACGAGCCGGAAATAGACGTGCACCCCCTCCGCCGGGACCCAGCCCTCGCCCTGGCCGGAACGTCTCAGGACCTTCGCGACGAGAGGAAGTTTGCCCAAGACCGGATTGTCGGCGTAGAAGCGGCTTTCCGCATCGAAGAGATCCGCGCCGAACTCCAGGGGGTAATTCAGATCCTCGTTCACCTTGATCGACGACGAGTTGAGGTAAGTGAATCCTCCCGGCAGGCGGATCCTGGCGAAGTTCTTTTCGCCGGGGCAGTCCGGGTTCTCCGCCGCTTCCGGCAGTCCGCTCCGGAACGATCCGAGCGATTCAAAGGGAGCATTCGCTTCGCCGACGACGCGCGCCCGGAGCGCGTTTCGGAGGAAATCGCCCGTCTCGCCTTCTTGCTGCGGGACGATCTTCGACCGGACCCACTCCCAGCAGGTCTTCGCCCGCTCGGCGGCCATCGCATGGCGCAGGGGGAAGTAGAAGAGCCCGAGCACCTGGAGGCGGGCCATGCGTCCGAGTTCCGTATCGGGCGGTTCGGAGAAGAGGTCGTCGATCTCTCCGAGTCTCAGCGCGATCCGGTACGTGGGCCTCGGGACGAGGGTGTTCGTGTACCGTCTCTCCGTGGAATCCGGCGCCACATGGGCAAGCTCCGGTCCGGGCATCTATGAAACCTCCCGAAGGTTCCAGCCCCGCAGGGCCGGGAAGTACTTCCCGCAAGCGGCGCGGGTGCACCATTCCGGTTCCGCGACGGCCGGCGCTGGGGGACGCTCAGACAATGTCGTACCCCCGGAGCGCCAGGAGACACTTGGCGCAGAACTCCGCATCGGGACAGCACTTGTACGCCATGACGCAATCGTTACCGGAGTGCTTCTCCGTGTTCTCTTCGCCGTCCGCCGCGCCCGGCTCGCCGGGATCGGCGAAAGGCGCGTGGGGCCGATGGAGACAGTGCCCCAGCTCGTGGGCCAGGAGCCCGGCATAATCGAAATCCATCCCTGCCGGCGAAGGCGGCTTCTCCCACAGGTCCTTGCCGTAGAAGATCGCGACGGCACCATAGGGGGTGGCGTGTCCCCCCAGCGCCATGGGGTTCTTGAACTTGGCCGCGAAGAGGACTCCCCACGAGTGGATGATCCCGGCCTGAAGAATCGTCAGGCCCGGAAGAAAGCCGTTCTTGGCGATCTTCCGCATGAACGTCGGGAACATGAAGCGATAGATGATGTCCGTGACTCGTTCGAACGCGGCGTCGGTGAGACCGGTCGCGGTCGTTTCCAGTCTCGATTCGTCCGTCGCTGCGAGAGGTTCGTTGTACGCCCGGGGGGAATGCATGGGGAAGAGTGCGACCACATCGCTGTGCGCAGCGTCCTCGGCGGACAGGAAGAGGCGCCGCAGGTCGTAGAACCGCCCTCCTGGGGGAAGCGTCGGCATGCCTGCTTCCGCTACCGACAGCGCCGTCTTGTAGGCCTCGACATAGTCTTCCGGCGGAATCTCTTCGACCTTGTCCGAGTCGGGGTCGAAGTCGAACTCGATCTCGCAGAATGCCGTGCGGAAGCGTTCCCTCAGCGTATCGAGAGGCTTCTTGGGATGTGTGAACCCGTGGGAGAGGCCGGCCCAGGCGAGGTAGTCTTTCCCGCAATGGATGTTGAGCGAGTACGGCTCGGTCTCCTTCCAGAGCTTCTCATAGACGAACGAGTCCGACGTCGCCTTCCTGAGGAAGCGGCTGATCCGGATGTTGCGCCATACGACCATGGTGCCGGTATCGAACTTCCAGGAAGGCGTGCCCTTCCCGTCGAACAGCGTTTTCCCGTCGGCCGCCGCGACATAGGCGCGGATCCGATACCGATCCCCTCCCATCCTCGATGGAGTGAAGATCACGCCTGCCTCTCCATCCTCGTTGACCTGGGCCCAAACGGCATAGGGGTAGGTCTTGGGGTCAGGCGGCAGGAACGCCAGGGGGACGTCGTGGTGCAATTCCCGGCAGTCCGGCCGATCCTTCTTGCACTGGGCGGGATCGACGACGTAACGATGCAGCTTGCGCCCCGTCTTGTGCGGCGCGTTGAACCCCGGCGTCTCCTTGATCGAGAAGACGACGCCGCCCACACCCGTTCCTTTCAGCGGATCGCCTCGCCCGCGTTGCCCTCCCCAAGTATGATGGCAGTTGCCTTTGAGAGGATGTTTGGGATCCAGCGACGATGCCCCCGTATTCTCCGCTTTCGCGATGAAGTCCTCGACGTCCGGATGAGTGTTGAGATGGCGGCGGTCATAGTCGGGGCCGTGCTTCCACTCATACGGCTCGATGAGTTGGAACCCGACGGTCGCGTTGTTCACCGGTTGCCAAGGACCATTGACCCCAGGTCCCCGTTCCACCTTGGCGACGAGAGGGACCTTTCCGAGCGCGCGATTCGCGGACCAAACGGCCCTCTCATGGTCGAAGAGCGAGTCTTCCATCCCGAAGGGAAAATGGGCCTTCCTCAAACTTAGAGCCTTGTCCTTCAGTTCCGGAGACTCCTCGCCGTCGAGCCGGGACCAGTAGTCCGGGTCGCTGTCTTGGGAGAAGACGTCCGAACTTCCCAAGGACCATCGCATGGAGTAGCCGCCGGGGATCCGGATCTTCGCAAAATCCCCGGGCGCGGGCGCTCCCGGGGTCTCGACGGGAAGCCCCCCCTCGGCGTAATCGCTTCCCACGTCCTTGAACGGAGAAGGATCGCAAGCGACCACTCTTTCCTCGAGCGCCGTCAGGACAAACTCCTCCATGCCGAATTCGAAGTTGTCCCGGGAGGATTTCGTCTTCGGTTTGATGTGCTCCTCGACCCACTTCCAGCACTCTTCGAGGGCCTTTCCCGAAAGGGCGTGGTTCAACGGGTAGTAAAACAGACCCAGGACCTGAAGCCGTTCCATCCGGCCCTTTGCCTTCGTAATCTCGTCGGGAAAAAGATCGTCGATGCTCCCCATTCTCAGCGTGACCCTGTAGAACTGTCCCGCAGGCGCAAGCGTATTCCCGCTTCCCGCGTTCTTGGCGCTCGTCGCCACGTTCGCGAACATCCCCTTCGCCGTCTTGAAGATGTCCGCCATTCGGTTCTCCTTTCCCGTCCCGAGTCAAAGCGGAGAGGGAGGAAGGGGTCGGCCGTTCATCATCCGCAGGCGGAATCCGCGACCCGCCTCCGCGCAGACGAGAACGGGCTCCTCCCCTCCCATGAACGCCACATCGAGAGGCAATCGCGTCGTTCGCATCGGTTCGGGCAAAGGCCTGCATGCTCCCCGATAGTGGAACCACCAGCCGCCCTTGACGTCGCAGAGAAGAACGGCGGGAGCGCCCGTTCGGGTCACTCGAACCAGGGAGCGATCGATCGGTTCGAAGAGCGGCCATTCGACCGCTTGCCGATCGACTTCGGCGAACTTCCGCTCCACATCGATCTTCCATCCGGCCAGCTCCAGGCGGCCCGTCTTCTCTTCCCGCATCAGGACCCATCCGTGAAGAACGTCGTTCAGATTCAACGTAGCGCCGGCCGTCACCGGCCGCGTCTTCCAAGCGGCCAGGGGGTCGACCGGTCCCACCCGACTCTCGCTCCACGCCCGCGACGAGAGGGTGGCCCCTTCCCGGGAATCGTCCAACGTCGTCAGCAGGCGAGTGCCGTCGGAGAAGGAGTGGCTCATCGCCCACGCGGGACGCCGTGCAACCGATTCGCCGCACGCGCCCAAGCGGGCTTCACCTGCGGCGAGGTGAACGATTTGGAAGCGAGACGGCCTTCCGCCGGGCTCGGCGAGCCACACGAGTGCGGTCGCCGTTCCCGCCGCATCGACGTAGAGCGCCGGGACGATCTCCGCTTCGGATCCGGGAAGCTCGATCCGGCCCGGATCCGATCCCGGGGAAACGCGCAGGAACACGAATGCCCCGCCGTCGATCCACGCGATCCAAGGTCGGGAACGGTCTCCCCGATTCACCGGCAGCGAAAGAACCGGCCGAGTGTGCAGCGTCGCTTTGGCCAAGGGGAGGACCTTGCTCACCCCGCCCCCGGCGGCCACGTCGAACAGCGTGAGTACGACGTCGGGCGGTTGAGCGCCGAGATTCATCCATGCTCCCCACATCCCCTCGCCTTGGAGGGTATCCAGCGCGACGTTCCTGGGAACCGTCGGATGGACTTTGATCCGCACGGGTCGCGACTCGATCCGGTTCGCGTCCTCGCCGTGCTCATGAAAGGCGGACAACTCGTACTCGCCGGGAGCCGGTTCGGGGATTCGCCCAAGCAACCGGAAGGACCCCGTGACGCTCTTTCCCGGAGCCAGCGGAGACTCCCGTTCGCGATCTCGAGGCCGACCCGCTCGCCGGTACAGGCGCTCCTCCCCGGTCCGCACCTCCGTGATCCGCAACGGGGTGACCTGACCCAGGTATTCCGGCGGGAGCAGGAAGATCGGTTCCCCGCCCCGGTTGGCAAACTCGAGTTCGATCTCCGTATCTTCCTGGAAGAGAAGGTCGGTCTTCGCCGACTTCAACTCCACATGCAGTGACACGGGCTATCCCTTCTTCTGCGAGGAACGGACGTCCCCTCCGGGAGGTTCACCGTCCAATTCCCGGGCCATGACGCAGTCGCGCCCGCCGATGCTCCGCTCGACGACCAAGGCCATTCGTCATCCCTGCGGTCGCTGCGCCCGCTCGCGCTCGAATCGGTAACTCAGATCGTCGTGGACTTCCGCGAGCCTCCGCCGAAACTCCTCGTCCGGCTTGCTCCGCTCCGACAGGCCGAACTTCGCACAGAAGCTCCGGATCGCCTGCGCCGTCGGGTCCTCCTCCGGTTTCGCCTCGTTCATCTTGCCGGTGACCTCCCCGCAGTCGAACCCCAGGTTGTTGAGGCGCTGCTGCACGCCCGCGATCATGGGCTCGCCGGACGAGTCCGAATCGGCGATCGGGCGGAGCGATCCGATGGACAACTCCCACACGAGCGTCGAGGGTCCGCCCGGTTCCGCGGCATCGGCGGGAGCGGGCACGTTCACCGTGAGCTTGCCCTGGGTCGCTCCGGGAGGAAGGGCGAAGTCCGTGTCCGGCTTGAGATTCCCCTCCGCGTCGGTCTTTCCCGCGATCGAATCGACGGTCGCGTCTTCCTCCTCCCCCTTGTCGTTCTTCCTCTTGACGATCATGCCGGGGATCTCGAGCGTGAACGGCGCATCGGCCACGGCGGCGCAGTCCGGATGGAGGATGCGGATCCGGAGCGTCAGCGGCTGACCCGGCGATTGAAACGGATGGGTCTTCTCCGTCTGGCCCGACTCCTCGCCGTCCGGCGACACCGGCACCGTGAGGACGTCCCCCGGGCACAGCATGTGGGGGTTCTTTCGCTTCTCGCGGACGTCCGCGCTCGCTTCCCAGATCGTCCGCCAATCGCTGAGGCAATTGTCCGCCGCGATCTTGGCGATGTGGTCGCCCGGCTGGACGACGATCTTCCTCGGATCGGCCATGGCTTGTCTCCTGCCTATCCCTTGCTCCAACCGCCCTTGTCGAGGCGGGGGAAGCCGATCTTCCCCTCTCCGGAGGGACAACCCTTGACCTTGCTCTTGCCCTTCTTGTCGAGTCTTCCGCGGATGACCGTGCCGTCCGGGAAGACCACCTCGTAGAGTTCCTTCGGGATCGGCTTGCCCTTGTCGTCCTTGAGCTCGACCTCGACCCATGAGGTCTTCGCTTCGGGCGCTCCGGCCGCCGCCGTCCCTTCGCCGGCCTGGGCCGCCGCACCGGCCTCGAGGTCGCCCGGCTCGATCGACTTCGCCGCCGCGATCGGCGTCGCCGCCGACCCCGCCGCGCCGGACACCGCCGCGCTCCCCGGCCCGCTGTTGATCTTCGTCGTCGCCCCGTCCAGCGTGAGCGCCGCGCCCGTGAGCGTCACACCGGCCGCGTCGATGACGACGCTGTTGCCCCCGCACTTGAGCGTGAGGCCCGAGGGCGATTCGATCACGATGCCGTTTGCCTTGAGGTAGTACTTCCCCGTCGTCTCCTCGGAGTGGCCGGCCATCAGGACGTGAACCACGTCCCCTTCGACGGTGAGCGAGGCCCTGCCCGCGATGTCGATCGACTCGTTTCCCTGCAGAGTCAGATGGCGATTTCCCTGGATGTCCTGAATGTGGTCCCGATCGATCCTCTGGTGGAGGTCGTTCTCGACGTGCTCGATCTGGTCGTGCTTCACCGTGAGATGCCGATCATGGCCCACGCGCTCGAACACGTCGTTCTCCACCCGGATCTCCTGGTTCTTCTGCGCGCGCAGGAACCAGCGCTCTTCGCCCTTCAGGTCGTCGAAGACGATCGCGTTGTTCCCGCCGCTCTTGAGGACGCACTGCGTGGAGTTCTTGTCCACGACGGGGCTCGGCGCCTTCGGGGTGGCCACCGCGCCGACGATGATCGGCCGGTCGGGGTCGCCGTTCACATGCGCGACGACCACCTCCGTCCCTTTGTGCAGCGGGAAGTGCATCCCGAAACCCGCGCCGAGATACGGCTGCGCCATCCGCACCCATCGCGTCGCCGTCCCCCCGCCGCGGCCGGAGAGGTCGAAGGGGAAGACGACCTTGTAGCGGCCCTCGGCGTCCACCTCCGCATACTCGCCCTCGCCGGCGGCGTCGATGCGCGCATTGAGGAGGCCCGCGACCTTCGGCTTCGGAGTCGCCCGCGCCGGACGGAACGGCACCGTCGCGGGGATGCACGTGAACGTGTTCACGTATGCCTGCGAGGTCGAGCGCTGTCCGAGCACGAGCGTCTGCTCCGCGGAGTGCGTAACCTCGGTGAGGAGGTACCTCTGGTTCAGGTCCTGCCGGTAGTGCCCTTCGAGCTGGGAGACCGCCCCCGCGCGGAACGAGCGCACGTCGCTCCTTCCGGAAAACACGTGCTCGCGACATCGGAGTTCCTCGGCGCGCGTCTGCGCCAGCCGCTTGCCCTCGGCGGGATCCTTGTAGTGATCGCCGTACTCGTAGAGCGTCCCCGCCCCGCCCTCCGAGATCGGGGAGTCCGCTTTCAGGTCGGCGTCGTTGCGGTAGTTGTAATCCTTGAGGATCACGCCTGCAGGGACGCGCCGGCGGAGGGAGGAGAATTCCGCGATCGTCTCCTCCTCCATCCAGCCCTTCGGGAGTTGGATCCGGGGACGGTATGAGACCGACGCCATGCCCAGGACCGGGCCGAAACAATCGGGTCCGTCCCCGATCACGAGCGTCTCTCCCCGATCCCCCTGAAGGAAGTGGTAGGAGATCCCTTCGTGCTCCATCCAGCGCGAGACGAAACTCCAGGTCGATTCCCCATACTGGACCACGTACTCGCGTTTCGCGTAGTCCTTCCGCGCCAGGCGGAACTCGTAGTCCTTCCCCTTCTCGAAGCCCGCGTCCTTGAGGATCGACTCGACGATCTCCGGCACGGTCGCGTCCAGGAAGATCCGCGACCGCAGGTCGAGCGAGAGCCGCCACACGCGCGGGACGAAGACGGCCTTGTAGATCACCCAGTTCAGCCCGGCCTTCCCGTCCCCCCGGCTGTCGAACTGCTCGAAGGAGGCCAGGGCGCCGTGGATCTGGAGCGTGCGGATCTGCGGGGCCCCGCCCTTCGCGCCCGCCATCGCCTCCTTGATGCCGATCCACGCGGGCTGCGCGAGCATCTTCGCGGAGTCGATGTCCGCGCGATTGGAGACCAGATCGACCTCGAACCGGTAGAGGGAAGAGACGGCCTCGCGTCCCTGGAGCGACGTGACCATGAGCGTGTGGGCCTCGACGGCGTCGCCGTAGAACGTAAGATAGCGTCCCTCCTCGGTGCTCTTCTTCAGCGGCGACATGTGCCCTCCCCGGCGAGACGGCCCACTCTACCGGACGCTCCTCGCGCCGGTCAAGCGATCCCTCGCCGGACGATCCGTCGTCTCATCTGGAATCGCCGGCCGGTCCATTAGGCGAATCCGGATGGGATAGAATGTGGGGGTGGGTCGGTTCGTCGACTGTCCGAAATGCGGCGCCGCCTACGTCGGCCGCGCCTGCCCCACGTGCGCGGAGGCGTCCGGCGGGGGGACCGCGGTCGACCTCCCGCCGCTCCAACCCGGGCGGATCTTCCACGGTTTCGAAATCCTGGATGAGATCGGCCGCGGCGGCATGGGCGTCGTCTATCGCGCGCGCCAGCCCGCGCTTCAGCGCATCGTCGCACTGAAGGTCCTCGCCCCCGACAAGGCGCGCTCCCTCCTCTTCCAGGCCCGCTTCGAGCGCGAGGCCCGCATCCTCGCCTCGCTCTCGCATCCGAACATCGTCACGATCCACGACTTCGGGAAGGAGCCCCTCGACTCCGCTCGGGCCGGGGAGGATTCCTACTTCTTCGCGATGGAATTCGTCGAGGGCCGCTCGCTGCGCGACGTCCTGCGCGAGGCCCTCCCCGCGCCCGCCGAGACGCTGCGGATCCTCGGGCAGGTGCTCGACGCCCTCGACTACGCCCACCGCCGGGACGTCGTGCACCGCGACCTCAAGCCCGAGAACATCCTCCTCGACTCGGAGGGACGCGTGAAGCTCGCCGACTTCGGCCTCGCGAAACTGACGGGCGCGGAGGTCCCGGCGCTCACGCAGAGCGGCACGGCCGCGGGGACCGCGCATTACATGGCGCCGGAGCAGGCCGCCGACTCGGAGAAGGCCGGCCCGCGCGCGGACCTCTACTCGATGGGCGTCATCCTCTACGAGATGCTCACGGGACGGGTCCCGTTGGGACAGTTCGATCCGCCCTCGCGCCGCGCGCCCGTGCCCGCGCGCGTGGACGCCGTCGTCTCCCGCGCCCTGGCGATGGAACCGGAGGGCCGGTACGGCTCCGTCGCCGAATTCCGCGACGCGTTGACCCGCGCCTTCCGCCCTCCGCACCGCAGGATCGGGCCGATCGTCGCCGCCCTCGCGGTCCTCGCGCTCGGCGCCGGCGTCGTGGCGCTGGCGCGGCGGAAGCGCCCGCCGCTCTCCGTCTCGAACGCGGCGTCGCGCGAGGATCCGCATCCGCCCGAACGCCCGTCCGGTCCGTCGATCGGAGACTTGGGGCTCGATGAACTGGGGGCGGTGGAGATGGCGCGCACGCCGGAAGAGATCGACTCTCTTCTGCGCGCCCCTGCGGCATTCACGAACCTCGACGCCCGCACGGTGCGGCAGGCCTGCCTGGTGCGCTGTCCGCCGAGCGGTCTGCTCGTCCTCGATCTCGGCGACGCCGAGGCTCCTCGACCCCTGCAGTTCCCGCATCTCTGGGCGCACAGGACGGGGCCGCTCCTCCTTGTCGCGTTCGCCCGCGAACGGAAGGAACGCGCCGCGTTTGCCGATCTCGTGCGCCGACTCCAAATGAAGCTCGGCATCGGTGCGGAGATGCCGCCGCTGCCTCTGGCGAACGTGCGCTTCGACGCGTCCGATGTCCCGGCAGGTTGGACGAAGGTGGAGGGGGACTTCATCTTCGGCGACGACACGCCGACCCGCGACCGGTTCGTCCGCGGCGAGCGCGCCTGGCCCGGTCTGCGGGCGGAGGATGTCCGGGCCGTCTACTGCGATTCCTTCCGCCGTGCCGGACCCGCGGAAATCCGGGTGACGGCCGTCGAATTCCCGGACCAAGGCGCGGCCGCGCGATGGAAGAGCGACCTCGAGGCTCGGCCCCCCTGGGCCGGCGCGAAGCGGTTGAGGCTGATCGCCGCCGGGCGCGTGCTCGCGATCCTGCTCCTGTACTCGAACGCGACCGGCTCGTTCGAGAGGTTCGCGATGGTGCTGCGGCCGTGGATGGGCCTGCCCGCGATGGACTTCTCGACCCTCGTCCCGACCGCGGACGAACTCCCGCGCGGCATGCAGTTCAAGAAGGTGCGCTCGGACGTGGATGCCGTGGCCCGCGACTTCGACCTGCGGGACGTCGGCGCCGCGGAGATCGACCGGGTCTTCTATGCGACGCTCAAGCCGCAGGGCTTCATCCTGATTCTCGAGATCCGCAACGCCGACCGGCGGGATGCGATCGAGGGGCAACTGCGGAAGCGGGTCTCCCAGGCGCGCCGCGAGGATCCGTGGGTGTGGTGCGCCTACTCGCCGGACGAGAATCATTGGGCTCTCTTGCAGTGCATGCGGGCCAAGTTCGGGGTCGACCCTCAGTGATTCACCGCCCGCGTGCCCGGCGCGCCTGCTCCAGGAGACGCTCGGTCTTCGGCCGGTTCGGCCACCCCGGCGGCGCGACGTCGAGCGCCTTCTCGAAATCCTCGATCGCCCCGTCGACGTCGCCGCGGGAGCGGCGCAGCACGCCGCGGTTGTGATAGGCCTCGGCGTAGCGGGGGTTCGCGCGGAGCGCGGATCCGTAATCCTCGAGCGCGCCGTCCGGATCGTTCAGCCCTTCGCGGACCTTCGCGCGGTTGTAGTAGGCCCGATGGTAGGCGGGATCGATCCGGATCGCCGCGGTGAGATCCGCCAGCGCGCCGGGGAGATCGCCCCGCTCGCGCCGGACGTTGCCGCGGTTGTTGTACGCGGCCACGAGCGTCGGGTCGATGCGCAGCGCCTGCGTGAAGTCCTCGAGGGCCGCGTCGGGGAAGCCGCCCGCCTTGAGACACAGCCCGCGGAAGCTGTACGCCTCCGCGTCGCCGGGGTGGATCTGCAGGAAGGCGCCGTAGTCGTCGATGGCGCCCGCGCAGTCGCCGAGCCGGTGACGCAACCGCGCGCGACTGAACCGGTACGGCGCGCTCCTCGCGTTGCACAGGATCGCGGCGTCGTATTCCGCCATCGCGCCGCCCGCGTTGCCGCGCCGCTCCAGGAGCCTCCCAAGCAGGTGATGGGCGCGCCCGTGGCGGGGCGACATCTCGACGGCGGCCCGGTACTCGCGCACGGCGGCGTCCGAATTCCCCCGCGCATCGAGGACTTCCGCCAGCGCGACGCGCAGATCGGCGTTCAGCGGATCCAGGCCGACGGCCCGCTCGAGATCGCGGCGTCCCGCCTCCGTGTCGCCGAGGCGCGCCCGCAGCCGTCCGCGTCCCTCGAGGGCCTTCGGATGATCCTCCTCGACCTCCAGCGCGGCCTCGAAGTCCTCGAGTGCTCCGCGCAGGTCGCCCGATGCCTCGCGGAGGCAGCCCCGGTTGACGCGCGCGCCGACGTGCCGCGGGTCGAGACGCACGACCTCCGAGAAGTCCGCGAGCGCGCCCGGCCGGTCGCCCGCGACGTCCTTCAGGCAGCCGCGGTTGAACCACGCCGCGACGTACCCCGGCTGGTTCCGGATCGCCTCGCCGTAGTCCGCGACCGCACCCGCGGCGTCCCCCCAGCGTGCCCGATGCCACGCGCGGTTGTAGTACGCGCGGGCGTGGGTCGGGTCGATGCGGAGCGCCTCCGCGAAATCCGCCATCGCGCCGTCGCGCTCCCCCAGATCGCCGCGCGCGTTGCCGCGGTTGACGAAGGCCTCGACGTAGCGGGGACTGACGCGGATGGCCTCGTCGTAATCGGCGATCGCCCCCGCGAAGTCGCCCGACGCGTGCCTCAGGCTCCCCCGGTGCAGGTGGGCCACGGACAGCCGCGGATTGATGCGCAGCGCCGAGGCGTAGTCCTCGAGCGCGGCCCGCGGGTCGCCGAGTTCCTGCCGGACCGTGCCTCGCAGGAAGTACGCCCATGCGTGGTGGGGGCACCGCTCGATCGCCTTCGTGTAGCAGTCGAGACCCTGCGCGTTCCACTTCCCCCATCCGAGGAGGCACCAGTACTCCTCCGTGCCCAGGCCGTTGCGGAATCGCTCCAGTCCCTCGCGGCAGAGTTCCGCGACGCGGTCCGACCGGCCTTCCGCAAGGGCCGCGTAGGCCGAGGCCAGATGTCGGTCGAGCGGCCCGGAGCCCGCCCAATCCGCACCGATCCTGCCGAAGTGGCCCGCCGCCCGGGCGCACCACGCGCGCGACCGCTCGCGCCGCTCCGAGGCCGCCTCGCCGCCCGTGCTCAGGAGCGCCGCGACGGCGCGCGCGAGGCGGACGCGCCCGAGGTAGTACTGCGTCCACGGATCGTCCGAGGCGCGCCGCTCCGCCTCCAGCAGGGCCTCCTCCGCCCGCAGCACGTCGCCGACGACGAACCACCCGACGCCGAGGAGGCCCCAGAGATCGGCGAATCCCGCGTTCGCCGGGTCGCGGGCGAGCGCCTCCAGATCGCCGAGCTCGCGCGCGACCGGCTCCAGCCGCTCGCGGACGTCGATGCCGGGGATGTAGAAGATCTGCCGGACCTCGTGGATCGTGCGCTGGAGCGGCCGGAGTTTCTCCTCGGTGAGGCGACGGTACCGCGCCGCTTCGGCGAGGCGGGACTCCGTCTCCGCCCGCTCGCGCGCCATCCGCTCGCGGCAGTCCGCGGCGATGCGGTCCAACTCTCCGTCGCGGCGGATCCGCCCGGCGCGGTCGCACTCGGCGGCCGCGCGGGCCCACTCGCCCGCGGCATGCGCTCGACGCGCCTCGTCCCGGCTCTGCTCGAACTCCCGGACGTTTGCCGCGTGGGAAACCCACAGAGCCGCCGCGATGACCGCGGCCAGGCCGGTCCCCGCCACCGCAAGGACCGCCTTCCGTCGCGCGAGCCGCTTCCGCACCCGGTAGAAGAAGCTGGGAGGGCGCGCGCGGATCGGCTCGCCCCTCAGGAAGCGCCCGAGGTCGTCCGCGAAATCCTCCGCGGTCGCGTACCGCCGCTCCGGCTCTTTCGCCATCGCCTTGAGGCAGATCACCTCGATGTCGTGCTCGACGGTGCGTTCGAGGCGGCTCGGGTGGATCGGTTCGGAGTGCAGGATCTTGCGATAAAGCTCTCCCGGCGTCTCCGCGTGGAACGGCGCCTGGCCGAGCAGGATCTCGTACAGGGTGACGCCCAGCGCGTAGACGTCGGTCCGGGCGTCCACGCTGCGCGCCTTGCCCTCGACCTGCTCGGGCGCCATGTACTCCGGCGTCCCGAAGAAGTCCAGCGGGCGCGTGAGCCGCGTCGCGAAGAGGTCGGCGCGCGCGAGCCCGAAATCCGTCAGGACGATCCGCCCCGCGCGGTCGACGAGGATGTTCGCCGGCTTGAGGTCGCGGTGGACGACGCCGTGCGCGTGGGCGTACCCCACGGCGCGCGACGCCTCCTCCAGCATCCGCAGGAGCTGCGCTCGCGGCGTGCGACGGTCGCGGACGAGATCCTCGAGGGTCCCGCCTTCGACGAAATCCATCGCGATGAAGTGGACCAGGCGTCCCTCGTCGTCCTGCGCCATCCCGACCTCGTGGACGCCGACGATGTTGGGATGGCGGAGCTGCGCCGCGATCGCCGCCTCGCGGTGGAGGCGCTCGATGACTTCGCGGTCGGCGTCGTCCTCGCGGATCACCTTGAGCGCGACGGTGCGGCGGAGCTGCGGGTCCGACGCCTCGTAGACGACCCCCATGCCGCCTTCGGCCACGCGCCGGAGAATCTCGAAGCGGCCGATCCTTTTGCGGGGACCCTGGCTCGGCCCCTGCGCGAGATCCAGGAGTTGGAGGTACCGATCCGGCGTGAGAAGTCCCCGGCGGATGAGGATCTGCCCGATCGGCGCCGCCTCGCCGGACTCGCGCAGTCGCCGCTGCTCCTCGACGCACTCGTCGAGCCGCGCGGGCTCGACGTACCGCATCTCGATCGCGATCCGCCGGAGGCGCGCCTCGGAGTCGTCGCCGTCCGGCGACAGCAGGTCCCCCGCGAGTCGGCGGTATTCGCTCATGGTCCCCGATCGAGTATAACACGCGCCCGTGATACAATCCGTCCGTGGTAGAGACGGGCACGGGAGGATCTCCGCGCTCCTTTCCTTCCACGCGATGGTCGCTCATCCTCAGCGCGCGTGATCCCGGATCGTCCGCCTGCCGCGAGGCGCTGAATCACCTGTGCGGCCTGTACTGGAAGCCGGTCTTCTGCTACATCCGCACGACTCGTTCCATGGCCGGCGATGACGCGAAAGACGCGACGCAGGACTTCTTCGCGGATGTGATCGAAGGAGGCCTGCTGGAGCGGTTCTCTCCGGAGAGGGGCAGCTTCCGCGGCTATCTCAAGGGCGCCATCCGGCTCTTCCTCCTCGAGCGGCACGAGAAGTCCTCCGCGCTCAAGCGCGGCGGGGCCCGCACAAGCGTCCCGCTGGACGATCGCTGGATCGAGACGGCCGCGGTCGGCCGCGACGGCACTCCCGAGGACGCCTTCGAGCGGCAGTGGGCGCGGTCGGTGATGGACTCCGCGCTTTCCGACCTTCGGGACGAGTTGCGGCGCGGCGGAAAGGAGCGCCACTGGACGATCTTCGAGCGGTACGAGCTGTCGGCGCCGTCCGGCGCCTCCCCCACCTATGCGGATCTGGCGCGCGAGGTCGGGGTGAAGACGACGGACGTCACGAACTACCTGAACCACTGCCGCGCGCGGCTGCGCGCGCTCTGCCTCGGACGCGTCCGCGACTACATCGCCGACGAGTCGGATGCGGCCGCCGAGCTGATGCGGCTCTTCGAGCTGCTCCGCTCCTGACTCTACCGTGCCGGATTCGACCGCAGAAACCGCGGAACCTCCGAGGGAAAAGGACCGTGTAGGGTCGGCAAGAAGGCGGCCCGGCGGTACCGGACAGGAACCGGAGAGTCGGAAACGCACCCCCCGCCTCGATTCCACCGGAGAAACCCGCATTCCCTCCTTCGCCCGCCTGCCGCGGGCTCCGGCGGGCAAGCGGTTCTGCGGATCCCGCGGGTTCGGCGGTGGAAATGACGCGGCAGGACTACGCCGCCCGCTACTTCTTCTTGTCCTCCGTCGCCACGTCGTCGAACGGCCGCGTCGCGCGGCGGAGGAAGAGGATCGCGAAGCAGGTGTCGGCGATCATGTCGCCCGGCGGCGGGCCCGGCCGGTTCCCCCCGTTGTTCGGCGGCGGCCTGCGGCTCCAGGAACCGTCGTCCTGCTGGCGCCGCAACAGCACCGCCGCCCCCTCGTCGTACCACACGTGCTTCCCGATCCGCTCCGTGCCGGCGAAGATCCCCGCCCGCTCCAGCGCGTACATGTAGTAGTAGTACCACTGCTTCTTCCGCGGGTTCTCCTCGACGCTGAAGTTCGCCTCCAGCCACCGGAAGCCCGCCGCCACGCGCCGGTCCGCCTTCCAGTTCTGGCCCTGGAGGTGAAGGTAGATGATGACGCTCCCGACGCCGCCGGCCGTCATCGAACCGTACGAGTCGCGGTCTCCCGGCCCCGGACCCACGACGCGGCCGCCGCTGTAGATCCAGCCTCCGTCCTTCTGCTGCCCGTCGACCCACGACCGCAGGGCGCGCTGAAGCACGTCCCGGTCGAAGACGATCCCCGCGTCCGCGCAGGCGCGGATCCCGAGCGCCGCGTACTGGGAGTTGGAGTTGTCCCCCGTGCGCGGCCCCTTGCGGCGCGCCTTGATCGGCCAGCGGCGCTTCACGTCCGGCTTCTTCCTCTTGACGATCGGCCCCTCGCCGCCCGGCGTCGCCACGTCCTTCCCGCCCGACGGCGTCGGGATGTCGTCGACGGCGATCGAGGGCTCCCCATACGACCACTGGCCGTCCTCGCCCTGGTTGTCCACCAGAAACTGGGCGCAGCGCGCGATCCAGGGCTGGTATTTGACGCGATCCACCTCTTCGAGGATCATCGCCTTGAGCGCGACCCGATACGTCACCTCCTCCTTCGCCTTCAAGACCCGTTCGAACAGGGTCTTGAACGCCTCGTCTTCCTCGCTCACGCCGGCATGGATGAAGGTCCAGAGGATGAGTTCGTCGTACCTCATGTCGCGGCCGTTCATGTCCCTGGGCCGAAGGTGGGGGATCTCCTCCTTCAGGAAGGCGACCCCCTTCTTGATCGCCTCGTCCACCT
Organism: Planctomycetota bacterium; assembly: GCA_016190175.1. GTDB lineage: Bacteria > Planctomycetota > MHYJ01 > MHYJ01 > JACPRB01 > JACPRC01. The sequence continues at coordinate 23,335 of JACPRC010000159.1, read as the reverse complement.
TCTTCTGGTCGACCTTGGGCGGGTCCTGGGGCGCGAACGAGAGACAGAGACTGAGCAGGAGCGTGTTCATGGCGTCATGAGAACCGTCGTCGCGCGCGCGTGCCTGAGAATCCTGCGTCCACGGCTACTCCGTCACCGGCGTCGCGAGCACCCCGGGCGCCGGTTCGTCCTCCCGGATGAGCTTCCAGCCGCGGAGGGCGCGCCGGCCCGGGATGCCCAGGAGCGCGGCGAACGCGCCGGCCTGCTCCTCCGCCGCCGCGGCCTCGCCGGATTGCCCGGTCAGGCGATCCTCGACCGTGTTGAGCTGCGCCAGCACCTGTTCCAGCGGGGGCACCGGCAGCCCCATCGCGGCCAGTTCTCGACAGATCTCCGGGTATCGGGCGGCGAGCCGCTCCTTCTGCAGCGCCATTTCCTTCTCGGTGCGTTCCCGTTCCTCGGGCGATCGGGCCCTGCGGCCGACCATCCTGAGATCCAATACGGCCCGAAGGTCGTCGAGTGTCATCCCCGGTTTGCAGACGCGCAGGATCGCCTGCGGATCTCCTCCGACCGGAGGTTCGGGGGAGGCCGTGCGCGACGCGTACCGGTCAAGGACGCGGCCGCCGTCGGCGAAGACGTAGCAGAAGAGGTCGCTGTCGCGGACGAGGAGCCCCACCACGGGAGCGGCAAGCGCGGCGGACAGCAGCGTGACCGCGCCCTGGAGGCGCGCGGGCTCCTTTCTCTCCGTCTCGCGCGGATAGACGCTGATCCACCCCTCCGCGGGCCGCGTGACGTACGCCGGCAGCCCGCCGATCCGGCGGAGCCCGGCGATCGCGGCGTCGCGGTCCCCCGCCCGGACGTTCAGGTTCGTGAACGAGACTCCCAGGGTCGGCGTCCCTCCGTTGCGTCGAGAACATAGACGCCGGATGAGCGCCGGATCGTTCACGAATCGGGCGGGGCCGGGGGTGAAATCCGTTGATTCCCCCGGGGGCTTCCTCTACCATCGGCGCGTCCCGAACAAACGTGGAGGGAGCATGGCGGTCGCACGGATCACGGAGATCACGGCCTCCTCGACCAAGGGGATCGAGGACGCCATCAGCGTGGGCCTCAAACGCGCGGCGAAGACCGTGCGGGGGATCACGGGCCTCGAAGTGGCCGCGATCAAGGCCAAGGTCGATGGAGGCAAGGTCCTGGAGTATCGCGTCACGATCCGGATCACGTTCGTCCTCGAGGACTGACGCGCCTCCGGCGTCCGCCGCGCCGGATCGATGGCCGGCCCTTGACACGGCGTTGCGCCGCACCGCGGCGCGTCGCCTTCGGCGACCCGGCCCTTGGGGCCGGGCACCGTGTCAAGGGCCGGGGTGACGCATGGTATCCGAAACGTACCGCCGCCGCAGGCGGCTCGCGACCCTCATCGCCCTCCTCAGCGTCGCCTTCCTCATCGCGGGCGCGTACTTCGGCTACTTCCTGGAGACCTATTCCCGCCCGAGGTTGACCGTCTTCGGCGAGGAACTGTTCCTCGTTCACACGACCCGCGCGGCGGGCGACGACGCGGAGCAGACGGCGCTCCTGCGTCTCGACGCGGGCCTGATCCCGCGGGCGCGGCTCAAGTCCCTGGGCGATTGCCGCGCCGCGGTCGCCGACGGCGACGAGACGATCCTCTTCTATTCGGGGCGCTTCGCCGTGCTGCGCGGCGGGCAGACGGTCCGCGGGGCCGATCTCGACCAGAAATGGGAGGTGCGCGCCGCGGCCCGCGACGCGTCCGGCGACGTCTGGATCTTCGGTTGCCACGAGGGGCGGATCCTCTTCCGCCGGCGCGCGGGGAGACTCTTCAGCGAGGAGCAGAGGGCGGCCGACGTCCGCGGCGAGGTCGACGACCTCGCGGCCTACCCCAGCCCCGGTGCGCCGATCGCCCTCGTCTGGAGGGCGCGAGGCACGGGGCTCTTCCGCGCCGCGCGCTGGACCGGGACGAGGTTCGAACCGTTCGCCGACGTCTCCGTCCCCGCGGGCGAACCGGCCGCGGCCGCCGTGGTCGGCCGCAGGCTGCTCGCGGTCGTCGCTCGCCGGGAGGACCGCGAGTTCCTGCGTCTGAACCTGCGCCTCGCCTGCTGCGACGAATGCGGACTCGCGCCGCCACCGGAGCGCGTCTCGTTCCGGGACCCCGTCCTCCTCCTCGGCCGGAAGGTCACGGGCCTGAGCCTCGCGGCCGACCGAGACACGGTCGCGCTGGCGGCGACGCGCGCGACGACGCTCCAGGTCGGGCGGTTCCGGGCGGACGATTTCCGTCCCGCCCCGGCGCACATGGTGTCGGTCGCGGCCGAGCCGATGTGGCGCCGCACCGCCGCCGCCCTCTGGCCCCTGATGATGCTCTTCTTCTCCTTCTCGCTCGTCTTCCTCGGCTTCACCCTCATGCGGGAGCGCCGCCGTTTCTTCCTCGAGCACCTCGCCGCGGAGGCGAACCGCGCGCCGGACGGCCGCATGCCCGCCGAGATCCTCCAGCGCGCGATGGCGTACATCCTCGACTTCATGATCCTCGTCCCCGTCTTCTTCGTCGCCGTCGAAATCCTGTCCTTCGCGCCGGAAACGCGCGAGATCGACTGGAGCGATCCGCTCGCGCTCCGGATGCTCGGCCTGTTCGCGACGATCCAGTTCGCCTACTACTTTCCCTGCGAACTCCTCTTCGGCCGCACGATCGGGAAGCGCGTGATCGGCCTGCGCGTGTGCCGGCGGGACGGATCGCGCGTCGGGCTCGTCGGCGCCCTCGTCCGCAACCTGCTGAGAATCCTGGACGCGACGTTCGTGCTCTCGATCGTGGGCGTCGCGTTCATGATGATCACGCCGATGCGGCGCCGCCTCGGCGACATCGCCGCGGGGACGATCGTGGTGGACGTCTCGGAGCCGCAGGAGGCGAAGTCCCCGCTCCCCCCTTGATTCCGGAGGGTCGATATGTCCCGAAGTGCGCTCGTCGTAACGGCCGTCCTCGTCGCCATGCTCGGTCTCATCGCGCTCGCGTTGCGGCCGGGAAGCGTGCCTCCGGCGCCGCCGGCGCACCGCCCGCCGAAGCCGGTCGAGCCCGGACTGTCGGCCGACCCGCGCGAGGAGTTCGTCTACGATCTCGAGCGCGCCGTCGAGCAGTTCCGCGTCGCGGTGACGCAGGAATCGACGGACCAGATCCTCGAGTGCTTCGCCGACGGCTTCTCCGGCGACACCCTCTTCGACGGGACCCCCGCGGCGCCGACCGTCGAGGCGGCACACGTGCGGATCGCACCGCGCCCCTCGCGCCCCCACGCGATCACGCGCGACGAGATCCGCGATTTCTACCGCACGATCGACGCGGTCACGTTCTTCGGCACCAAAGTCGCGGAGGCGGAACGCGACGGGACGGACCGGGCGAAGGCCGTGATCAAGTGGAGCCTGCACGCCCGCGCCGGCGCGGGACACCTGCAGATCCAGGAGCGGTACCGCGCCGCGCTCCGGTTCGACGGCCGCTGGCGTTTCGTCTCCATGGAGCGCATCGACGGCCGCCGCGTCGCCTCCGACCGGACGCTCTTCGAACCGGTCCCCTTCCCGATCGACCCCGACATCCGCTGCCACGGATGCGCCTACAGAACCCCGCAGATCCATCTCGGCGGCGTCGCGCTGGCCGACGCCAACGGAGACGGGACGGTCGACGTCTTCACCGTCGGCCCTGCGGCGAGTCACCTCTTCCTCAACCGCGACGGCCGATTCGTGGAGACGACGGCGAACGCCGGCCTGGGCCGCCAGGGCGCGGGCGCGGTCTTCCTCGACTACGACAACGACGGCGACCTCGATCTCCTCGTCACCGACCTCAACGAAGACTCCGCGATCCGGCTCTACCGCAACCGGGGCGACGCGACGTTCGAGGAGGTCACCGACGCCGCGCGGCTGCGCAAGCCGGGCAACGCCTACTCCGCGTGCGCGGCCGACATCGACCGCGACGGCGACCTCGACCTCTACGTCGGCTTCTACGGCGGCCCCAAGATCGACACGGACGGCCACGTCGCGTACGGCCTCGACACGGAGTCGTTCCTGGACGCGAACAACGGCGAGCCCGACGTCCTCTTCCGCAACAACGGCGACGGCACCTTCACCGACGTCACCGCGGCCGCGGGAATCCGCGAGAAGGGCTGGACCCTCGCGTGCGGGTTCCAGGACGTCGACGGCGACGGCGACGCGGACCTCTACGTCGTCCACGATTTCGGGTTCAACACGTTGTACCGCAACAAGGGCGACGGCACGTTCGAGGACGCGACCGACGCGGCGGGCGTCCGCGACGCCGGCTTCGGCATGGGGCTCGCGCGGGCGGACTTCGACGGCGACGGCGACCTCGACCTCTACGTCTCGAACATGTCCTCCACCGCGGGCGCGCGGATCATCGGCGCGTCGAAGGACCTGTCGGACGACCTGCGCCGGCGGATGACGAAGGCGGCGGCGGGGAACACGCTCCTGCGGAACGACCGGGGGCGGTTCGAGAACGTCGCGGACCCCGCCGGCGTGGGCAAGGCGGGCTGGGCGTGGGGCTGCGTCTTCACCGACGCGGACAACGACGGCCGCCCGGACCTCTATGTCGCGAACGGGTTCGTGTCCGGAAGACACCGGACCGATCTCTGAAGCCCCTTCTGGCGCCTCGTGAAGGCGCGGAGCATGAACGAGGGGAACGTGTCGCTCTTCCGGACCTTCCTCCGCGACATCAACCGCGAGATCCGCGATCTCGCCGAGAACGAGGACCGGCGGCGCGCGGTCATCGGAAACGCGAGGTTCGAGCGATCGGTGGGCGGTCTCTGCAAGGACGACCGCCCGCATCTCAAGACGCTCTCGTTCAGCGGCTATGAGGAGAACCCCTTCTACTACAATCTCGGCGGCGGGAAGTTCGTCGAGGCGGGCGTCGCGTTCGGACTCGCGCGCGTGGAGGATGGACGCGGCCTGGCGGCGGCGGATCTCGACGGGGACGGCGACCTCGATCTCGTGCTGCGCAACGTCTACGAGCCCGCGCTCCTGCTCTTCCGGAACCACGCGGGGACGGAGAAGCCGGCCCTCCAGATCCATCTTCGGGGCACGAAGAGCAACCGCTTCGGCATCGGCGCGCGCGTGTGGGTCGACGGACGGATGCAGGAGATGGTCTGCGGGGAGGGGTATCTTTCGTCGGGCCCGCCGGTGCTGCACTTCGGACTCGGCGAGGCGAAGCGGGCGCGCAAGGTCGAGATCCACTGGCCTTCCGGAGCGAAGCTGGAGTTCGCCGACGTGGGGCCGGGGAGCGTCGTCATCTCCGAGACCGGCGGCCTGAGCGAGCTGAAGGCGTTCCGCGAGGCCTCGAGGGCGCCGACGACCGTGCCGCCGCGACCGCCGCACGAAGGCGACGTGCCGGAGATCGCGCTGCGCCGCACGGACGGGACATCCGTCTCCCCGCGCGGACAGTGGAGCCTGCTCTGCCTCTGGAGCGTCCAGTGCAAGTCCTGCTACGAGGAGTCGAAGCTCTTCGGCGTCTTCGCGGAGGAGATGCTCGGCCGCGGCGGCGCGTTCTACGCCGTCAACGTGGACGACCGCCCCGACGAGCTGGCCGCGTTCGTGAAGGAGCAGAAGTTCGCCGTCCCGGTGTGGACGTGCGCGTCGCCGCTCCTGAACCCGCACGAGCCGCTGGTGCCGTCGTGGATCCTCCTCGACCGCGAGGGGCGCGTCGTGGGGAAGCGGACGGGCGTGTTGGGGACGAAGGAGCTGCGGGCGTGGCTGGAGCGGGAGGGGGTGCGCTGAGGCCGTTGATATTCCCTGTGCGACTGTATCCCATCGAGTTCCCGCCTGGTCTTCCCACCAGGATCCTGGCATTCGGCGAGAGGTCCATCCGCCGGCTCGCCGGTCTGCGAGTCACCGTCCATGATGCCGCGGCCACCCGCAGAGTCCCCTTTGAGTTCCATCATGTCGAGGCCCGTTGAGCCTCCCCCGTCGCGGGCGCGAGTCGGGAAGGACCGAGGACTGAAGACTGGAGACCGAAGACTTCAGCGCGCCGGTGAGGCGCTCGTCGCGGGATTCAGTTGCGGCCGCCGCGCCGTGGACGTTTTTTCAAGAGGGTCCTCCGCCTCGCGTCCAATGGGAGTGCGTCAATCCAGCGGAGGAAACTGCACATGGCGAATCGAGCCCTGCGCACCTTCGGGCCTGGGATCGCGATCGGAATCGCCGCTCTCCTCGGGCTCGGATGGGTGGCGGTACGGGGACCGGAGGATCGGGAACCCGTCTCGCCGACCCGAATGGGGAGGGACCGGATGGCCCCGACACGCACCGAAACCCAGGGGAACGAGGGTCACGAGCTCTCGACGAGAGCGGAACCCCCGGGGTCGACGGCTTCCGGCAGCGATTCGAGTCGCGCGGGAGCCCCGATCTTCTCCCTCTCTCCACCTCCCCCGTCGGAGGGGCTGGCGGACTGGATTCTCAACTTGCCGCACGAGGAGTTCGCCCGGCTTGTCGGGACGCCCCAACTCGACCGTTGGGTTGCGGACATCTTGGACCACTACGTCCGGACTTGGGGCGACCGACCGGATCCCTCCCCGGAAGCGGGACAGTTCCTGCGACAGATCAACGAGAGGATACGTTCCTGTCGTCCGCGTCACGGTTGAACGGAACTCAGAGAACATTCACGCAAGGAGAACGAGAGATGAAGGCATGGATCGGATTGCTGGCGATTGCGGGGCCGCTCTACTTCTGGGGACCGACCGCTTCGGCGTGGACGACCACCGGAGAGGTGATCCGGGTCTACATGGCGTCGGAGTCGGCCACGACCTACTGGGGATATGCCACCCTCAAGCGAACGGACAGCACGTACGCCATGGTCTACTTCAACAAGTCGGACCTGGGAGGGTACTCGCCCATGACCGAAGCGCAGTTGGGGCGGGTGCTGCCGCTCTTCTGCCAGGGCGCAACCGTCACCCTCTATGCGGTCGGCTATCAGTCGGGCGTAATGGACTACTACTACTATCATCCGGGTGCCGCCATGAAGGTGGAGCTACCCTAGCCCCAATGCCGGGAAGATAGCGCACGGCAGGGGGCGGGGATTCCGGCGGGGGAGCGGAAATCATGAGGGCATCTTGGACAGAACAGAGAACAAAGAACGAAGAACAAAGGGGGCGGCTCCGCGCTACGACGCCCCCCGCGAACTCAGCACCGCCGGGATCGTCCTCAGGATGATCTTGAAGTCGAGCAGGAGCGACCAGTTGTCGATGTACTCGAGGTCCATCTCCATCCACCGTCGGAAGCTCACCTGGTTGCGGCCGCTCACCTGCCAGATGCACGTGATCCCGGGACGCATGGAAAGCCGCCGCCGCTGCCAGCGCTCGTATTTTTCCACCTCGCCCGGCACCGGCGGACGCGGCCCCACGATCGACATGTCGCCGCGGAGCACGTTGTAGAGCTGCGGCAGTTCGTCGATCGAGAGCTTCCGCAGCCACCGGCCCACGGCCGTGACGCGCGGATCGTCCTTCATCTTGAACACCGGGCCGTCCATCTCGTTCTTCGCCTCGAGCTGCGCCTTCATCGCGTCCGCGCCTTGCACCATCGTACGCAGTTTGTAGAGCGAGAAGACCCGCCCGTTCATGCCCGAGCGTTTCTGCCGGAAGAAGACCGGCCCCCTCGATGTCGCCTTGATCAGCGCCGCGGCGATCAGGAGGACCGGCCCCGAGGCCGCGAGCGCGACGGCGCTCACGACGATGTCGAACACGCGCTTGGCGAGGAGGGCCGTCTCGTCGTGCGGCGTCGTCGAGAAGGTCAGCAGCGGCACCCCCTCGATGCGCTCCAGATAGACGCGCGACTTGAGCTCGCCGAACAGGTCGAGGACGAACCGCGTGCGCACGCCGATCTCGTCGCACACGCGAAGGGCGTGGTCGACGCGCTCCAGTGTCCCGCGCGAGACCGCGAAGTGGACCTCGTCGATCACGCGGCCGCGGAGGATCGACTCGAGCCGTTCGAGGGTCCCGAGGACGGGGCGCCCCGCGACCGTGTCGAGCGCGATCGGCCGCTCCGCGACGAAGCCCACGACCTCGATCCCCCACTCCGCGTGCGCGGCCAGGCGCGCCGCGTGGTCGCGCGCGCGCTTGCCGGTCCCGGCCACGAGGACATACGCGCGGTCGTAGCCGCGCTTGCGCGCATGCAGGCGAAAGGCGCTCGCGACGACCCGCGTCATGCTCAGGGCGGCCAGGTTCATCCCGAGGAAAAGCGCGAGGAACGCGCGGCTCACGTCGAACTGCCGCCGCACGAACGTGAAGGCGAGGAGGAGGATCCCGCCGATCGCGACGACGGCGATGGCCCGCAGCAGATGGAGCGAGACGCGGTCGGTGCGCTCGGAGCGCGCGACGCCGAACCGCCAGAGAAGCGGGAGCCAGAGGACCGCGACGGCGGGCAGCAGGCCGAGAACGGAACCGCGCTGGAAGTCGCCCCGCAGCACGTCCAACCGCATCCGCTCCCGGAGCCACGCGGCGACGAAGAAGACGCCGGCGGTCACGAGGAGTTCGAACAGCGCGAAGGCGGCCGAGGCGAGGAGCCGGCGGCTCTTCATCCCGTCAGACTCCTTCCGTCCCACCCGGGAGGCCGTGCGCGGCAGCCCAAGGGAGTCTAACGGGATTCATGGGGGGACATTGTAGGGGGCGCCGCTCCTCGATGCAAGGCGGGAGGGCCCGCCGACCTGCCCTTGACACGGGGCTGTGGTCCTTGCCCTTGACACCCGGCAGCAGCCCTCTGGGCTGCGGACCGCGGTGCGGTCCGTCCGGCGCCGCCGGACGGCCGGGTGTCAAGGGCGGAGGGCCACCGCCCGCCTCCCGCGGGCGCGTCCCGCTTTGCGGGACGGCCCCGTGTCAAGGGCCTGCGCCGGCGGGCCCGTCGAACGCGCGATCAGAATCCCGTGATGTTCATCTCCTCCGCGCCGATGATGGCGCCGTTCGGGTCCGACAGCAGGACGCCTCCGGCCGTCGGCTTGCCGCCGCCCGTCACGAAGTCGAACTCGAACTCCTGTGCGCCCTGCCCTTCCTTGAGCGGCGCGCCCGCGGGACCGACGTAGTGGAACCGCACGCCGCCCGGGATCGCCTGCGCGGCCCATCCCGCGGGAAGGACAACCGAGGAGAGGTCGATGCTGCTCCACGCGGGGCTCTGCTGGTTCAGGATGATCTCCACGTCGTACACGTCGGGCGCCGCGGGCCCCTGGATGCCGAGCACCGGCCCTTCGATCCCGACCTGAAGGCGGCCGCGGAAGGAGTTGGGGCCGAATTCGACCACCTTCCAGAAGCACACGTGCGCGCGGTCATGGAGCACCCACACCGTGCACTTCAGGATCTGCACGCGAATGCCCGGATCCACCAGCCGGATGATAACCGTGTACTGCTTCGTGATCGACTCGTGCACCGCGGTGGAGGTCACGGTGATGCCGTTGATCACTCCAGGGGGAGCGACCGCGTTCGCCACGGGCGCAGGGGGAGGCCCGCCGCCGAACACCAGCGGAGGCGCCGTGCCGCCGTTCGCGTCGCTGACCACGATCTCGCCCCCCGCGGGATCGCCGCCGACCCCGAGCGGCCCGCCCTTGCCGATGAGCTGGTAGGTTCTCGGGAAGCTGCCGCCGATCGAGATCACGGGGGTCAGGACGATCTGTCCCGAGCCGCCGTGGTAGATCACCAGGTCGTTGCACTTGTACAGGAAGTACGGCCCGGACTCCTCGTGCCCGCACTTCTCGATGACGACCGAGAGGCTCGCCAGCGACCGGTTCGTGCCGTCGCTCACGGTGACCTGCGGCACGTAGAAACCGGAGAGCGCAAAGGAGAAGATCGGATCCGCCTCCGTCGAATCGAGGACGCCGTCGCCGTCGAAGTCCCACGCGTACGTCAGCGCGTCGCCGTTCGGGTCCTCGGCGCGGACGTGGAACTGGATGGGCGCGCCGGGTGAGGCCGTGATGGCGTCGGCGAAGGCCCACGCCGCGGGCTCCGAACCGGCCGTCGCGATCGCCGTGATCTCCGCCAGGCTCGGCTCGTTGCCCTCATCGTCCGTCATGCGGAGCACGATCCGGTGCGCGCCTGCGGCGAGCCCCGTGATCGTCACGGTCCGGCCGGATGCCGTGCCCTCCAGCGTTCCGTCCCCGTCCGCGTCCCAGGACCATGCCGCCGAAGAGGGACCGCCGTCCATGTCGGAGCCGAAGCCCGTGAGCGTCACGCTCAGCGGCGCCGGGCCGATGAGCGGCGAATCCGCGAGGATCATCGCCGCGGGTCCGTGATCGGGAATCCCGTGGCATACGGCCACGACGACGCTCGCGACGCTCGACGCGCCGCCGGCGTCGGAGGCTTTCACGCTCGCCGTGTAGACGCCATCGCCGGAGTAGGTGTAGGAAGCCGTCGAAGACGCCCCGGCGGCATCGGTCATCCCGTTGCCGTCGAAGTCCCACGCATACGAGGCGATGGAGCCCCCGGTGTCGGGGTCGGACGCGTCCGCGCGGAAGAAGACCTCGAACGAGCCGGAGCCGTTGAGCGTGAAGGCGCGAAGCTGGACGTTCGGCGCGACGCCGGACGGAGCGGCGAAGACGGTGACGACCATGCGCGCCGTCGAGGACTGCCCCTCGCCGTCGGTGACCGTGAGGGAAACGGTCTTCACTCCCTCGGTTGCGAACGCATGCGTCGGGCTTTGCGCCGTGGAGTCGATCCCGCCGTCGCCGTCGAAGTCCCAGGCGAATGAAACGGCGCCTCCGTCGGGATCGGAACCTTCGCCCCAGAACTGGAAAAGTGTCCCGGCTGCGGCGTGGCGGAAGTTAGCCCACAGTTGGGCCGCAGGCGGGATCTTGTGCGAATCGCGCCCGCCGCCGCCCCCGAAGCAGGCTCCCAGGCTCAAGAGAATGGCCCCCAACAGGATGCGACTTCCTCTATTCATGCTTCTCATGACTGACCTCCCTGTATTTCCGTACATTACGGATGGGTGGGGCAGGTCTTTGAGGGAAAGAGGCGAAGAAGGGCGATTCGTCACGAAGATCGAGACAACCGGGTCCGGCGGGGAAGCCTCACGGTGGGCCGCCGGTCTTCTGCCATCCGCTTTTCATGAGAATGGAAAGCCCGTTCGCGGCGACGAATCCCGCCGCGACCGCGGCTCTCACGAACGGAGCCCAGATGGAGATCGTGCTTCCGGCCACCGTCATCTTGCGGCCGCGGAACGCCCCCGGGATCGTATGGTCGGCATCGGAGGGCATGGATCCCGGAATCAGGAGCAGGCCTGGGCCGCGGACCCCCTCGACCCGAACCTCGATCGGGAAACCCTCGCGCGTCTTCAGGATCAACCCCGCATCGCCTGCTCGAGGAGATCCCGTATCCGGTCGCGGAATCGCGAACGCGAGAACCGTTCCCCGTTGCGGCGGCACTCCGCCGGGTCGAAAGTCATGCGCTCGAACCTCGACACGGCGTCGTTGATCGCGTCCACCGTCTGCGCGTGGAAGAAAAGGCCGGTGCGATCCTCGACGACGGAGTCGAGGAGTCCTCCGCGGCCGAACGCGACGACCGGCGCGCCGCAGAGCTGCGCCTCGACGGGCACGATGCCGAAGTCTTCCTCGCCCGCGAAGACGAGCGCGCGGCAGCGGCGGTAGAGGTCGCGCAGCGCTTCGTCGGGTTGCCATCCGAGGAGATCGACGTTCCCACCCGCGAGCGAACGGACTCGCGCCTCGTCCTGACCGGATCCCACGACCTTCAGGCGACGTCCCGACGCGCGGAAGGCCTCCATCGCGAGATCGACGCGCTTGTACGGGGCGAAGGCCGACGCGCAGAGATACCACTCCTCGCGCGGCGCGGAGGCCGGCGTGTAGAAGTCCGCGTCCGCGGGCGGGTGGACGATCTCCGAATCGCGCCCGTAGATCCGGCGGATCCGCTCCGCAACGCAGGACGAGTTCGCGACGAACGTGTCGACGCGCGCGACGGTGCGGCGGTCCCACGCGCGCAGGAAGCCGAGGACCGGCTCCGCCACGGCGCGCCTCCAACCGCGGAAGTACTCGTCCGCCATGTCCCAGATGTACCGCATCGGCGTGTGGCAGTAGCAGACGTGGACGCCGCTCGGCGCGCGCACCGCCTTTGCGGCGCAGTAGCTGGAGCTGATCACGAGGTCGTAGCGGTCGAGCGAGAAACCCGCGATCGCGAACGGGAAGAGCGGAAGGAAGTAGCGGTGGTTGAGATGCGCCCCGGGCAGGCGGTTCACGAAGCTCGGGACGATCCGGCGGCTCTCGATGCGCGGGTTGAGCGTCCCCTTGCGGTAGACGAGCGAGTAGAGATCGGCGTCCGGGTAGAGCTCGCAGAGCACGTCGAGGACGCGCTCGGCGCCGCGCATCGTGTAGAGGAAGTCGTGGACGAGCGCGACGCGCACGGGCGTTCTCCATCCTTGAGCGGCGGCCTGGTCGATTCCAAGCAGGGCCCAATCCTCAACTAGTGGCCCGCGCCCACATGTTACGTTTCGTAACGCGCGTTACGAAATGAAACGTTCTTCGCCCACTTCCCCGGCGCAATCGTGCGGGTGTGTCGTTGGCACAACATGTGCGGCGCCTATAGCTTGATGTTACGTGTCGACCGCAACCCAACATGGCGCGCCAAGATACCGGCCAAGTCTGACACCGTCGGCCAAGGGACCTTCCTCAGGATCGAAGGCTGCTCCGACAGCAATGAAGTGCCAGAAAGTCCAAGTGGGAATCGAAACTTGAAGCATGAATCGACTTGACAATGCTGCCCCGCTCCTTTATAAAGCGGCGAACCCATGGATGCCAAGACCACTCTGAAGTCGATCCGGACTAGGGCAAACGTAAGCCAAGAACGCCTCGCGCGCATCTTGGGCGTGTCGTTCGTCTCGGTGAATCGCTGGGAACGAGGCGTTGCCGAGCCCAGCCTGTCCGTGCAGAAGCGCATTTCCGAACTTTGGGACAGGATGAGCAAGGATGGTCCCGCTGGAATCGACCGAGCGATACATGGGGATAGGGCATTCGCGTCTCGCGGAGCGCGAAGGAAAGACAAACTGCTGCCTCTGTTCGACGCCCCCCCTCCGCCGCCCATCCTCACGCATGAACCGCTTCCGGCAATTCTGACCAGGGTTTGCCGCGAGGGATGCTACACCTCTCAAGGAAGAGAGGCGGTATCCGAGATCGTCAGGGCGCATCGCGGCAAGGCTACACCAGACATGCCGCCTGTCGGAGTGGGAGTCAGCGCAGGGAAAAACACCTACGCATACGATGCGCATACGTACCACACCAAGGTACCACCGCAGGGAATCGCCGAGTTGCTGCGCCACTACCTGCCCGAGGGTGGCTTGGTTCTCGATCCCTTCTCGGGGAGCGGAATGACGGGCGTGGCCGCGAGTACTCTAGGGGTAGATTCGATCCTCAACGAGATCTCCCCGGCCGCCTGCTTTATTGCAAGCCGATTCACGGCAAAGCTTTGCCCCAGGGCATTCGAGGGTGCGGTGCGCTCCATTCTCGCTCAACTCGCGGACCTTCGATGCCGACTGTACACGACTACATGCGCCACCTGCAAGCGGGACGCTGAGGTCGCATATACTGTGTGGTCGTACAACGTGATCTGCCCCCATTGTGGTCACGAGATCCTGCTCTGGGACCATTGCCGCCGGTACGGCAGACGTGTGCGCGATCACAAGATCCTGAAGAGCTTCCCGTGCCCGCGCTGCGGACGGATTCTCAACAAGTCAAGACTGCGGCGCACGATCGCGGAACCCGTCTTGATCGGCTACAAGTGCTGCGGCTCCCGACAGCAGGAGAGCACGAAGACACCGGATCAAGCTGATCTCGAGAGAATGCTGTGCATTGAGATATGCCCGCCCCTCGCAGAGGGGTTCTATCCCACTACCCCGCTGCCGGACGGCGTCAATCTGCGCCAACCGAAACGCCACGGGCTAGACTCGATCTCCAAGCTATACAGCCCGAGGAACTTGGCGGCCATGAGTCATCTCTGGAGAGCCATCCACTTGGTGAAGGACCCCGAGATTGCGGCGCACCTGGCGTTCGTCTTCACTTCGCTGTACCAACGTGTAACGCGTCTCTCCGAGTTTCGGTTTTGGGGCGGCAGTGGAAACACGGCGCGCCTGAACGTGCCCTTCATCTTCAACGAGGCCAACGTGTTTGGGACGTTCGAGCGCAAGGCTCGCTCAATCCAAGACCACCTGGAAACGACCGCTGGACACTACTCGGGCAAGACCGTCGTGGTCCAGGGGTCCGCGACCCGCATGGACTACCTTCCGGACGCGTGCATCGACCTGGTATTCGCGGATCCCCCGTTCGGCGCGAACATTAACTACAGCGAGATGAACCTGCTTTGGGAGTCTTGGCTCGGCAGCCGAACCGACACCCGTGAGGAAGCCATCATCAATCGTTTCCAAGGGAAGACCTTGAGTGAATACGCACTCCTGATGCAACAGGCGCTGCGAGAATGCCATAGGGTATTGCGACCGGGGCATTGGATGTTGCTGGTCTTCATGAACTCGTCGAGCAAGGTCTGGCACGTGGTGCGAGAGGCGATCGAATTGGCGGGGTTTTCAATTGAACGAAGGGACATTTTCGACAAGGAGCACGGCACTTTCAAGCAGCATGTCAGCCACAATACCCCTGGAAGCGACCTCGTGCTCCATTGCAGGAAAGCCCGGGGAATCCGCCAAGAAGCCGCATCGACCTTGGGCATGCAAGTGAGTCATGGTGCGATCGAGGAGGACATTGCCGCCTTCCTGCGGAGCCGGAAGATCGAGTCCTATGTGCAGACCTATCTCCATGTTGACCGAGAAGAGGAGGTCGATTTCCGCCGACTCTACAGCGAGTGGGTCGCGGAAGCCCTGGCCGATCGGAGGTCCGTGGTGGATTTCCCGGAGTTTCGCCTGACGGCGACTCGTTGGATCGGGACAGGCCAATCAGGTAGCTAGGTCGCCCCCCTCGTCTTGCTTCTTCAGTTTGAGCCAGTGCCGCAGGGCGTTTCGAACCTCGTCCGTCCCCAGTTTGACCGGCTCGACCGTCCAGATGTCCGCATCCTCCGGAATCCGATATAGGATGTAGAACTGCTTTCCGCCCGAAGTCCACTTGAACTTGGCGCGTACGGTCTCAGGGGGACCGGAGGCCTTCGGGAAACCGTTGATGTTGCGATTCGTCCCGGTCGCTTTCCCGCTCTCTCTCCACTCGTATCCGTCAGGATCGTAGATCGCCGGTGGCGACTCTTCCCAGTAGATGAACTGCTTCTCTTCGGCACCCTCCAACCGCAGCAGCACGGAGATCACGTGCCACTCGAACTTCCGGACAATGTGCGTGTTGTAGTACTCGAGTACTTTCGCCCCAAGCTCGCCGGCTGACAGCGACCCGACCGATTCGCCATGCGCGAGCAGTTCATCTACTTTGGGTCGCGCCACGATGAGGTCTTCCCAGCACCCGAGGAAGTCGCGCGCCGACTTCCGGCGCTTGGTGAACCTCAACGACTCCGTCTTCACCGAGAAGTTGACCGCCGACTTCCCCCCCTGTACGCAGAAGTCCGGTCTTGCACGGTTGTCCCTCAATCCCGTCCATTTTCCCCCCTTGACAGACGCCAGAATCTGCTCCCAAGCGGTCCCCGGCAGTTCTTTCAGGTACGGAAGAGAGTAGACGAGACACAACTCCTCGCTGACTCTCCCTATCTGATCGGCTGTGAGGTATTTTCCCACGTATTGGCCTGCCGCTGCCGCCGGTAGTGATGCCCTGCCGCCTAGGTTCCCTCTTCCCACCCTGCGAGGTACTTCTTCTGCTCCTCGGTCAGCTCGTCGATCTCGAGCCCCATGGTCCGGAGCTTGAGCCGCGCAATCCACTGCTCCACCTCGCGCGGGACGTTCATCACCTCGACCTTGAGGGAGGAGCGGTTCTTCACGACCCATTCCGCCATAAGCGCCTGCGTCGCGAAGCTCATATCCATGACGGCCGCGGGATGGCCTTCCGCCGCCGCGAGATTCACGAGGCGACCCTCGCCGATGACGCAAATCGAGCGGCCGTCCTTGAGCACGAACTGGTCCACGTTCTCGCGGACGCCCTTCTTCACCTGCTTCGAGAGCGCCTTGAGGGCATCGAGGTCGAGCTCGATGTTGAAGTGGCCGCTGTTCGCCACGATGGCGCCGTCTTTCATCGCCTGGAAGTGTTCCTTGCGGACGACGTGCTTGTTGCCCGTGAGGGTGACGACGACGTCGGCGACCTTCGCCGCCTCGGACATCGGGCGCACCTCGAAGCCGTCCATCGTCGCTTCGAGCGCGCGGATCGGCTCGACCTCGGTGACGACGACCTTCGCCCCCATGCCGCGCGCGCGGTTGGCGACGCCGCGGCCGCACCAGCCGTAGCCCGCGATGGCGACCGTGCGGCCCGCGAGAAGCAGGTTCGTCGCGCGGACGATCCCGTCGATCGTGGACTGGCCGGTCCCGTAGCGGTTGTCGAACATGAACTTCGTCTGCGCGTCGTTGACGCTGATGACGGGGATCTTGAGCGCCCCGTCCCTCGCCATCGCCCTCAGACGGTTGACCCCCGTGGTCGTCTCCTCCATCGAGGCGACGAGCCCCTTCATGAGTTCGGTCCGCTCCTTGTGGATCACGGTCACGAGGTCCGCGCCGTCGTCGAGCGTCAGGGTCGGCTTGATGTCGAGGGCCTGGTTGAGGTGCTTGTAGTAGGTCTTCGAGTCCTCGCCGCGGACCGCGTAGACGGGGACGCCGAAGTCCTTGACGAGGGAGGCGGCGTTGTCGTCCTGGGTCGAAAGCGGGTTCGACGCGCAGAGGGCGACTTCCGCGCCCCCGGCGACGAAGGTGCGCATCAGGTTCGCGGTCTCGGTGGTGACGTGGAGGCACGCGGCGATGCGCTGTCCCTTGAGCGGCTTCTCCTTCTCGAAGCGGGCGCGGATCTCCCGGAGGACGGGCATCTGTCCCTCGGCCCACTCGATGCGGTTCTTCCCCTTCGCGGCGAGCGCGAGGTCCTTGACGTCGTGGTTCGACACTTCGCGGGTCTTCTTCTCGGCGGTCGCGGGCATCGAGGTCTCCTATCTGAAGGCCGGATCCTAGCATCCGCGGAGGATGGACGCAAGGCACGCAAATTGCGCCACGAACCGACGAGGAGCAAAGCATGGCCCATTCCAGACGCGTCCGTGCATTCGCCTGTGTGGGGGTGTTCACACTGGGAATGGCGATGCTCGGATGCGGGCAGGGGTTCGGCGGGTTCTCCTTTCCACCCTTCATCCGAATCCCGGAGGAGATGCGGGAGCAGATCCGGCGGGAGCACGAGGAATCCGAGCGCCGCTATGAGGTCACGTTCCGCTTCGCGTTCTGCGCCGGGGACCGGATCTACGCCCTGCAGGGACGCTCGGACACCGCCTGGGAACTGGACCGAGGCACCTTGCGGTGGCGCCGGCTCGCCGACGACGTGGCGGCCCTGGACGCGGACCAGAGCGGGCCGCAGCTTGTGGTCCGGAACTGCCTGGGCCTGCGCTGGCTGAACCGTGGGACGACGATTCTCGGCAAATGGGAAGCCGGATTCACCCGTCACGCACTCGTCGTCTGGTCGGTCAAGGGTGTCCGGTTCTACCCGAAGTGGCCGGGGCGCGCGTCGGAGGCGCCTTTCGTCCCCGACGTCACGTACTGGTCCCTGGACTACGGACGCGACCGCCTGTGGGCCCTGACCCGCGACTCCCGTCTCCTCCATGTCGGGATAGGCGAGTCGGACTGGAGCCGCGCCGAGGTGACGGGACCCGATGACGGACCGCGCCATCGCACCGCGCCCACCCTCGGGAGGATGCTGTTCGGGCGGGACACCTTCGTTTCTCGTGCGCCATATGGAAAGGGAATGTGGGCCGGTGGGCTCCATCTCTCGCGGATTCGGGTCCGATCTTCCCTCGAGGCCGGCCCTTGGGCAACTCCGCTATACTTCAATTCGCGCGATGCGGACGAGGTGTGGGCCATTCTGGGCGTCGAGGACTTCGCGCTGATCGACCCGAGCGCAGGCAAGGTGCTTCTGCGAGAATCTGCGCCGAGCGAGGCGTATTCGTTCCTGCACTTCGACCGCGGGAGGCAGGTCTTCCTCTCCGTCCACGACTCAAGGCTGCGGGTCTATCCGGAAGGAGATGAACCTCCGCGCGGCTTGGATCTGCCCGTGGAGCGCGAGCGGTAGGGTCCCGTCCTTCCGCTCCACGCTTGACATACATAGACCATGAAGGTACTATTACCTGTGAGATCTAGGTATGGAGCTGAAGGCGCTCGTCCTGGCGGTCCTGGAGGCCCGGCCGATGCACGGGTACGAGATCGTGCGCCGCGCCCGGGACCGGGGACATCTGCGCTGGGAGGAGGGAACCGTATACCCCCTCCTCCACAAGATGGACCACGAGGGCCTGCTCAGGTCCGAGTGGAAGAAGGGACCGACGGGGAAGGCGCGGAAGTACTACTCCCTCAGCCGCCGCGGCCGGACCGCGCTGGAGCGGGCCCGAGCGGACTGGCGGGAGTACGCAGCGGTCGTCTCCGAGATTCTCCTGGGAGGTCGCCATGGCCACGCGAGAGGAAGCGCTCCGTAGGATCCTGGACGCGGCGCGCGGCGCCGAGCGCCTGACGGAAGAGCAGCGGTGCGAGCTCGCCGCGCACCTCGACGAGTCCGTGGACGCGAAGGTCCGCTCGGGCATGGGCGAGACCGAGGCCGTGGGCCGCGCGTTCGAGGAACTGGGGAACGTCGAGAAGATCGCGCGCGGGTTCCCGCCATCCCCCGCCGCGGCGACCCCCGAGGGATGGACGTGGATCTTCCCCACGGCCCGAGGTTCCGCCCTGAGGACGTATCTGTTCCTTGTCTTCTTCGTCGTGGTGCAGATCTTCGTGACGCCGAGGTTCTCCGACGTCCTCCGGAGCTTGAGCGTGGAGCTTCCGCTGGTCACGACGATCGCACTGCGTTCCGCCGAAGCCATGAAGACGGGCTGGTGGCTGGTCATCTCCGCGTTGATCGCGGCGGGAGCGATGCTGCCTCGGCTCGGTCGAACGGGACGGGGACGGTTCCTCTGGTTCGGCGCCTACGTCGGCACGGGGCTGCTTTGCCTCGCGGCGGTCTCGGCACTTCTCCTGCCGCTCCTCAGTCTGGTGCAGGCGATCCGCTGATCGGTCCGAGCGAGCCGGCGACGAAACTCGCCCAGAGTCCGCCGTCCCGGATTACGACTCCCTCGCGCGCCGCCCAGTAGGCGGTCGGGTGATTGCGCGCGAGCATCGCGCGGGCGGCGTCAAGTGCTTCGCGGGCGATCTGGCCGTCGTACTGGTCCCGGGGGGTGCCCGCGGGATACTGGTCGGGATGGCGCGTGCCCTTGCAGTGCCGCTCCAGGATTCTCGCCGCATGCCGCTTGGCTGTCCCGACCGAAATGCGCGGCGACTCCAGCGTATCGAGGAGTTGCTTCATCGAATCGGTCACGACCGGTTTGCCGAGGCCGCGGAGCGGCGCTTTCAGGGCGGCCTCGGCCGCCTGTCGTCCCACGAATGCCGCCCAGTGGTGAAGATCCTGCTTTGCGAAGAACTCGGCCTCGGCCGGCGTCCGCTCTGCCGTCCGGAACCAGCGATCGTACTCGGGCTCGTCGAACGGAAGCGTCATTTCCTCGCCTTCACCGGTTTCGCCTCCCTGACCCCCGCATCCCGCCGGAGCGCCTCCACCTTCTCGATCTTCTCCCACGTGACCTCGGGCCGGTCCACGCCGATGTGGCCGTATCGCGCCGTCGCCTTGTAGATCGGCCGCCGCAGGTTGTAGTACCGGATCATGCCGGCGGGCGTGAAGTCCCAGTGCTTCGCGACGAGTTCCGCGAGCTTCTCGTCGGAGACCTTGCCGGTCCCGTAGGTCTCGACCCAGATCGAGAGCGGTTTGGCGACGCCGATCGCGTACGAGAGCTGGATCTCGCACCGCTCGGCGAGGCCGGCCGCGACGATGTTCTTGGCCGCGTGGCGCGCGACGTAGCTGGCGCTGCGGTCCACCTTCGTCGGGTCCTTGCCGCTGAAGCTCCCGCCGCCGTGGTGGCCCATCCCGCCGTACGTGTCCGCGATGATCTTGCGTCCCGTCATCCCGCAGTCGCCCTGCGGGCCCCCGACGACGAACCGGCCGGAGGGGTTGATGTGATAGATGACGTTCTTGTCGAGCATCCCCGGCGGCATCACGGGCTTCACGATCTTCTCGATCACCTCGTTGCGGATCTGCTTGAGCGACGCGTTGGGGTCGTGCTGGACCGAGCAGACGACCGTGTGGACGCGGACGGGCTTGCCGTCGTCGTATTCGATCGTCACCTGCGACTTCCCGTCCGGCCGCAGCCACGGGATCTCGCCCGCCTGCCGCACCTCGGCGGCGCGCCAGCAGATCTTCCGCGCCAGGTCGATCGGCAGCGGCATGAAGTTCTCGGTCTCGTTCGAGGCGTATCCGAACATGATCCCCTGGTCGCCCGCGCCGAGTTCCTTCTTCTCGTCCGCGCTCACCGCGGCGTCGATGTCCGCCGACTGCTGCGAGACGGCGAGGAGCACCGCGCAGGTGTGGTAGTCGAACCCGATCTCGGAGGAGTCGTAGCCGATCTCCCGCACCGTCTGGCGCACGATCTCGGGGATCTCGACGTACGTCTTCGTCGTGATCTCGCCGGCGACGAGGACCATGCCGGTCTTGACGAGCGTCTCGCAGGCGACGCGAGATTCGGGGTCGTCCTTGATCATCGCGTCGAGGACGGCGTCGGAGATCTGGTCGGACATCTTGTCGGGGTGACCGATGCAGACGGCTTCCGAGGTGAACAGCCAGCGACCGTTTCGGCCCATGGGTTTCTCCTGAAGATCGGGACGCGGAACTTATAACACCGGCGAAAGGCCGTTTCAACGAGATTCTCGGGGCGGGGGCCGCTATACTGGACTTCGATGGGCGATATCATCCAGGCGTTCCGGGTGCGCTCGCACGGACGGGGTCCGGGCCTCCAGTTGCGGCTCTATTTCGACAGCGGCACTTGGCGGACGTTCGTGAAGGAGTCGGTGGCCGCGCGATTGGGCCCCCTCATGGAATTGCCCGAACCTCTTGTGTTCGGGGGTCTGGGAAACGGCCGGTTCGAATCCCACACCGCCGTGGCCTTCAAGATCCGCATCCTCGAAATCTGGTGCGAGGAGATCGGCTACGTCGTGGCGGATCACGTCCTCGAGGACCGCTACGACATCCTCATCGGCCACGGGTTCATGCAGGGGTACGACATCCGGCTCCGCCCGAAGCGGCACACGATCCTGGCGGATCGCTCGGCGCTCAAGATGCCGTCGCGGGTCCGCTGACGAACCGCCGCCTCAGCGCTTCCGGACGGCCTCGGACAGCTCCGCCAGCCGCTTCTCGAGCTTCTTGAACGGCTCGGGCGAGCTCTCGAACTCCGGATTGCTGCGGAACTGGACCTTCTTCGGTTTCTCGCCGCGGAAGGTGACCTCCAGGTTGTAGGGATAGTATCGATGCCCCTCGGGCGCGCCGTAGGCATCCTTGAGATCCAGGAACCCGGATTCGCGGACGAACGCGCCCAGCGCCTCGAGATCCTCCTTCGTCACCCTTCCATCGAGGATCTTGTGCACCTCGGAGCCGGACGGGTTGCTGTCCATGGGTCGGGCGTACGTGTACTCGGTCTTCGTGTGGACGATCGTCATCGCGTCGCCGTCGACGTGGATGTCCTCGGCCCACGCGTCGTACCGCACGGAAACGAGCGCGGGTTTCGCATCCGAACGCGACGGCTCCTTCTTCCCCTTGTCGGCACACCCCCCGAACCATGCTGCGGGCAGAATCAACGCGGCGACAAGCGGTCTGACGTTCATCGGGTTCCTCCTCCAGTCGATCCGGGAAACGCGATCCGCCGAATTGTACCCCACCGCCCGGGATCAGCGTCTCGGGAATCCGCCGACGCATTGCCGCACGAGCGCCTCGGTCCGGTCCATCGCCCCCCTGCCCTTCTCCGCGACCTCGCGCGCCCTGGCGCCCATCGGTCCCGCCTCCCGCAGCGCGCGCCGGAGCGCCTCCGCCAGCCCCGCGGGCTCCGGCACCACGATCATCCCCCCGGCTTCGGCGAGCGATCCCGCGATCTCCTCGAAGTTGGACAGGCTCGACCCGCCGACGACGGGTTTCCCCAGCGCCGCGGGCTCCAGCATGTTCTGGCCGCCGCGCGCGCAGAACGTGCCGCCGATGAAGACGACCGTCGCCGCGGAGTAGAGCCCGACGAGCTGCCCGACCGTGTCGAGCACGAACGCGTCGGAACCGGCGAGCCTCTTCACCTCCTCGGCGCGCTCGACGTGGCGCGGGGCGATCGCGAGACGCAGTTCGGGGACCTCGCGGCGAAGCTCTCGGTACGCGTCGAGGAGGATCCGTTCCTCCGGTTCGTGCGTGCTCCCGCCCACGAGGATGGGACCGGTCCATCCGAGCCGCGCGCGCCACTCGGACCCGGCCTTCGGATCGGGCGCGAGGCCCGAGTCGTATTTGAGGTTGCCCGTCACGGCGATCTCGCGCACGCCGAGCGCGCCGAAGCGGTCCGCGCTTTCCGCGTCCCGGGCCCCCACCGCGGCAATGGAGCCGAACGCGCGGCGGAAGAAGCCGTCGAGCCTCCGGTAGCGGCGGAACGAACGGTCCGTGATGCGGCCGTTGACGACGACGACGGGGACGCGCGCGCGCGAAAGGAAATTCGGCCAGACCTCCAGTTCGACGAGGACGATCCCGACCGGGCGGGCGGCGCGCATGGCGCGGTCCACCGCGAAGGTGAAGTCGAGCGGGAAGTACGACGCGAGCGGCGTGAGCTTCGCCGCCTGCTCGCGGCCCGCGCGCGTCAGCGCCGTTACGCGGAAGGGACGGCCGAGGCGCTTCGCCAGCGGCCGGACGAGGTTGACCTCGCCGACGGACGCGCCGTGGAACCAGAGGCCGGGCGGCCCGGGCGGGAGCGCGCCGAGGCGCTCGGCGAGGCGGTCGCGGTACCGCGCGTCCGTGGCGGCCTTGAAGGCCAGCCACGGCGCGGCGGCCAAGGCGGCGCCGGAGTAGACCAGGTCGAGCGCGTTCACGGAATGCGAAGATCATGGCTCCGCCGCGCCTTTCGTGCAAGCGTCGAGAAAGGTCGCCGGACCCGGCGGCCATGCACTAGCCCGAAGTATTCATGTCGGCTTCGCCGCCGACATGAATACTTCGCCCTGCGGGCAGCTTCATCGGCCTTGCGGGCCGATTCCGCTGGACAGCCCCGCTGCATCGCGCTCGACACTCCGTGTCTCGCGCGACGCGCGGCCCGCGGCGCACCATTGCCGTCAAGGTGGCGCCGCGGGCGGCTTATTCACGCGTTCTCGGCCTGCGGCCGAGAACCTTCGTGAATAAGCCGGGCTAGTGGTGAGT
>JACPRC010000018.1 GCA_016190175.1 Planctomycetota bacterium | reverse complement strand
GCGCGCGCGCGGGCGCGCGAACTCGGGATCGCCCGCCGGATCCGCTTCGAGGGCGACGTGATCGTCCCGTGGATCGGCTCGGAGGCGATGGAGACGCTCGCGGAGCTCTTCGCGTGGGCGGGGATCGCCGCGGAGTCTTCGAAACCGCCGTGGGTCCTCGACCTCAAGGGCGACGTCGCGGGCGCGGCGAAGCGGATCCTCGCGCAGCCGCCGGCGGCACGGGATCTCGCGGAGAAGCGCGAGCGCGAGACGCTCGTCCGTCGCAAGTTCGACGAGCACCTGCCGGACGATCTCCTCCGGCGCCGCCACGCGGCGGACGAGCTGGCGCTCGACGCGGCGCTCGAGTGCGTGCGCGAGATCGCGGGATGACTCCTTCTCCGCCTCCGCGGGGGGCAGCGGGGAATCCCGACGCACGTTGTGTGGTCGAGGCGATGGGCAAACGGGGACGGAACCACGCCGGCCGAAACCCCGACACGGAGCGGGCACGGGCATACCTGTTCGCGGCGGCGGGGGCAACCCGAAGGAACGATCCGGTGGGACGACTATTCCGTCCCGGCAGGGGGCGAGATCACTTCCAGCGCACTCGACGCCCGCGTTCGCACCTCTTCCTGCGGGTCCGCCTTTCGGACCGCCTCCAGCAACCGAACGGCCAGGGCACGGTCCAGCCCGCTGGAGCACGCCGCCTCCTCCATCGTCTTGATGGCCTCAATGCGAACATCGGCGCGAGGCTCGGAAAGCAGCGCGGAGACGACGGCCTCCTGTCGCGCCGAGGGGGTGTTCCAGATCAGAGTCCAGACGGCCTTCCCCAGCAACCGGGGCGACTGCGCGCGTCGAGCCATCGCGAGAAGAAGATCGCCGGCATTGTCGTCCACCGATGGGATACGGCGGACGAAGTCGGCCTGAACCTGCTCCGGCTGGTTGACGACAAGCCGCCAGAGATCGGCGACCGCGACGGGATCCACGCGTGCCAGATACGGGAGGAACGCCCCCGCCGCTCCGAGCATTTCCGGCGCGGCGCCGGGCTTGACCTGCGAAGCGACCGATCGGACGATCAGCGGGAGGATCTCGTCGCGAATCGAAGCGTACAGGTCCCTTCTGCCGCTCCTGCGCCGCTCGATTCTCTCGTGATAGGCCTTCAATGAGAGGTACTCGTCGGAATCTTCGCCGTACTTGGAACGCGCATCATCCAGACCACGCTGATCGTGCCTGCTTCGAACGCTCGGGAACTTGTCAAGCCGCTGCGCGAAGGTGGCGAGGGCGTCGAGCATTCCCGCTTTCGCCCTCGGGTCGGGGTCCGACTCCATGAGAGCCAGTGCGGTGCGGATCTGGTCTCCCCCATGGAAGTAGTTCAGGATGGCGCGTGCCGCCTCGACGCGTAGTTGAGGCCGGTCGGCGGACGAGAGAATGAGGGCGGCCCGGTCCATCACCTCCCGCACACCGGCGGAATCGACTTCGAATAGGAATCCTTCCCAGTCAAGACGGGCTTCGCGATTGATGAGCATGAGAGCGACCAGAGCCCCCATTTCATCCTCTCGAAAGGAACCCAGTCGTTGCAAGAACAGATCCAAAGGGGCCCAAGGACGGGGTTGTATCCCAAAAAGCGCATCGGAAAGACGACCGAGTGCCTTGTCAAGATCCTCTTCCGTCAGCCATGGAACCGCCGCCGTACCGTCGTCCTTGGCGTTGCTGAGGGCAGCGTCTGATCTCTTGTTCTCGACCCCTGCGGAAGGGAGGACGCGGTCGGGCAACGGTTGGGTGCGCGCCGACTCCAATGCATACGCGGAACGGCCCGTGGGCGGCTCGCCTCGCTCCGCGGCCCGACGCCTGACGACAGCGCCGATCCAGATCGCGAGGGCGAGCAGTAGTATTCCCCACAGCGGGAGGAGTGCGCGCGCCGCGCGCGACTCGTCTCGACGGGTCTGGCGACCTGCCATCTATTCCGCCCCCTCCTATCGACGCCATAGCCGGTATCGGCCTTCCCGGCACGGCGTCTGCACGTCATTTCTCTTTCGATGGGTCCGCCGTGCCGTCCGCGTGCGCGAAGTCGGAGCACCAATCCGCGGTTTCGCCCGATTGCACGATCTCGACGGTGCAGTCGAGCGAGAAGGACAAGGCATTGCCGGTGAGCACGATGTCGCACTCCTTCCCCTCGATGGTGACCTTCTTGAGGAATGCGGCCGAGATATCGATGGTGACCTCGGCGGGGTTCAGCGCGCCCGTCGCTTTGGAGGTGCTTTCCTTGGCGGATTCCTTGATCGCGCCGTCGCACTTGTACTTCTGGCTGGTCGCGAGCTTGGCGGTGAAGCGCACCGTGTCGGTGGATCCCTTCTTCTCCGCGCGCAACTGGACGCGAAACGTGTACTCGACCGCATCGTTGCTGACTTTGAAGACGCGGACCGACCGGATCGTCAGCTCGATGACGCAAGCGTGATTGCCCTTCGCGGCCATGGCGAGGGGCTTGGCGATGAAGAAGGATGCTCCGTCACTGCACGCGCACTTGCCCGTCTCGAAGACCTGCGCCTCGACGGTGAGTTTGATGTTTCCTACGACTCCTTCTCCTTCGTGTTGAGCGCCTCCCTCCGCGGCCGCATCAGCGAGGACGCCGTTCAGAATGTCTATGTCGGTGAGCTTCAGTCCCGCATCGTCGGAGTCGAAGGAGAAGATATCCGGGGACTTCACGACGTCGCGCGAGATCTCGAACCTCGCGAAGCCCTCCAGCCGCTTGCCGTTCTTGAGCTTGACGAACGCGTGGAACTTGAGGATCACCTTCATCTTCGCGGGATTCGCCGGCGAGATACACTCTTTCTCCTTCTCCTTTGTGTGGACCTGAGCCACCACCTTGAACGTGCTGCCGGCGACTTTCAGCTTCTCGGGGAACTTGACGTCGGCGGACGGAATGGACACCTCCAAGGCGCACCTGGCGTCGATGCCTCGCAAGGCGGCCACGATCTCGACACCCGCCGGCGGACGCTCCTGGGCGCCGCTTGAGGCCGGCATGGTGAAGGCGATCGAGATGGAGGCCATCGAAACGAGCCGGAAAACGGACTTCATATGCGCCTCCCGCTGATACCGCCTGATCCTACCCACCCCCTCCCAAGTACTAAACAGCATATTCCATGCAGTCGGTTCGGGATTCTACCGGCGAGGGGAAACGCGGATCGCCGCCTTGGTCCACGCGACCCTCGGGATCGATCCCCGGCCACCGCGCTCGCGACGGGCGACGACGAGCGCCGGCTGCGACGCTCGGCGACCCCGAACAGGCGAAGCGGTGGCTCAACGCGGACCCCGCGCGGGTGCGGCTCGTCGCGGCGCCGCCCGGGACGCAGGAGGTGAAGTTCGCGATCGAGCACTTCGCCGACCGCGCCGCCCTGGCGCGCGACCTCTTCGAGCTGACGCGCAACCGAAAGAGCCTCGTCTTCTGCAACGCGCGGGCGGAGGTCGAGGAGCTGACGGTCGCGCTCAACCGCCTCTGCCGCGAGAGCGGCCTCGACGAGCGGTACCTCCCGCACCACGGCTCCGTCGCGCGTCCCGTGCGCGAGGACGCCGAGGCGCGGATGAAGGAGGCGGACCGGCCGTCGAGCGTCGTCTGCACGAGCACGCTGGAACTCGGGATCGACGTCGGGCGGATCGACCTCGTCGCGCAGATCGACGCGACGAGCTCCGTTGCGTCGATGGTGCAGCGGCTCGGCCGCAGCGGCCGCCGCGCGGGTCAGACGCAGGCGATGAAGGTCTACGCGACGGAGCGCGAGACCTGGGAGGACCTCCCGTTCTCGCTCCTCCAGGCGGTCGCGGTCGCGGAGCTGTGGCGCGAGAAATGGTGCGAGCCGGTGCGCGAGCGCGCCAAGCCGTACAACGTCCTCTACCAGCAGATCCTGTCCGTAGTTACGGAATGCAACGGTCTGCGGCCCGCGGACCTCGTGCGGCGCCTCATGGAGGGCCGCGTCTTCGCCGGGATGGACGCGGACGACTACGAGCGGCTCCTGCGGCACATGGCGAAGGAGGACCACCTCCAGCAGATGTCCGACGGCGTGCTGCTGCCCGGCCTGGCGG
>JACPRC010000156.1 GCA_016190175.1 Planctomycetota bacterium | reverse complement strand
GTCCCCCTTCGCCTTCTTCGCATCCGCGCGGTTGTCATAGGTGCGGCCGTTCCTGGGATCGAGTTCGATGGCCTTCGTGTAGTCGGCGATGGCGCCGTCAAGGTCGCCCTTGGCCTTCTTCGTGATGCCGCGGTTGTTATAGGCGGCGTCGTACTTGGGGTTGAGTTCGATCGCCCTGGTGAAGTCGGCTATGGCGCCGTCAAGGTCGCCTTTGGCCTTCTTCGTGATGCCGCGGTTGTTATAGGCGGCGTCGTACTTGGAGTTGAGCTCGATCGCCCTGGTGAAGTCGGCGATGGCGCCGTTACGATCGCCTTTGGTAGCCTTCACGGTGCCGCGGTTGTAGTAGGCGGTGGCGTACTTGGGGTTGAGTTCGATCGCCCTGGTGAAGTCGGCAATGGCGCCATCGAGGTCGCCCTTGGCATTCCTCGCGAGGCCGCGGTTGTAGTAGGCGCTGACATGCTTGGGTTCGAGTTTGATCGCCTTGGTGTAGTCGGCAATGGCGCCGTCGTAGTCCTTCTTCACCAACTTCTTATTGCCGGTTTGGAAGCATTCGTCGGCCGACTGCGGCCCTGCCGCCGCGACCGACAAGACCGCCAGAAGCGCAAGACGCATGCGTCCTCCCTGAAAACAACACACCGTCGTCGGATCATAGCAGGCGGCGGGCGGTTTGCCGCGCACTATCCGATAGGGAACACAGCGCGGCTGGTGCCGCAACTCTCACGATAGATAGTACCGCGTCGCGGGAGGGAAAGTTCGATCTCCGGATATGTGGCGCCCGGGCGGAGTCCGCTCGCCCGCCCCCGCGCCGGGCTGGACAGCCCCCGCCGCGCCTTTGGAGCCCCTCCGCCGGAGCTTCCCGCCCTCCTTCCGACCGCCCGGACGGATCCGATTGATCTTCCGATCAACCACAGAGTACGCTACGGATCGGCGTTTGGGTGTGTTATCCCCTGAAGCTCTACAGTCAGTTCTGCAACGGCGAGCATCTCGCGGCATTCGGTGCGGCAACCGTTCAGGCGCGTGGGGGACGGCGCATCGACAAGATCGCGGTCTTCCTGGTCGATGCCTTCCGCTACGAGATGGCGACGGAGCTCTGCGACGAGCCACGCGCCGAGGGTCGACGGCACGCCCAAGACCCGACTCCCCGATCAACCTCGATACCACGCATCCTCGCCGCGGAACCCGGGCACTTCGCGGTCGGAGGGACCAAGTGTCCGATGCTCCGCGGCCAGCCCGTTCAGGGCGATCCGCGCGTCCGAGGATATTTCCAGCGGCTTGCCGAGCACGCGCTCTACCAGCGCTTCGGGGCCGAGACTCGAATCGTAGCTGCCGCGGGCACGTGCAAACCACGCTAGACGGCTCGCCATCCAGCGCCGAACTGCCAGCGGCACGTCGGCTATCGCCACGAGCTCGCATCCCGCCTCCAGACGCGTTACGCCATCCGGAGCGGACCAACGGTAGTCGATGTCTCCCCGCGGGAGCGCCGGAGCGCCGACGAATTCGTCCCCTTGCTGATACCGGGTGACGTTGAGGACCATGCGCTGACTCACGGAGCGGTCCGGCGCCGTGAGAGGAGCCACGATGTCCGCTACCGGAGAACCCAGGAGACGATCGATCGGCAAGAGCGGCACGAGCACGGCTCCGCGCAGCCACCCAGCCGGATCCTTTCCCTCGACGACGACCGCTTCGCCGAACGACTGCAGATGCCGATGAAGCGTCTCGTCGACGCAATAGCGCAGATACCAGCTGCGCTCA
Source organism: Planctomycetota bacterium (assembly GCA_016190175.1). GTDB lineage: Bacteria > Planctomycetota > MHYJ01 > MHYJ01 > JACPRB01 > JACPRC01. The sequence goes on along the minus strand of JACPRC010000156.1, from coordinate 15,189 downwards.
ACGAACGGCAGCTCGCGCAGCTCCCTCACCAGGTCGGGAGACACGGCGTTGAGATCGGAGATGCGACCGCGCTCGGCCGAGTCGAGACGACGGCCGAGCAGCGCTTCGACGCTCGAATGGATGACCGACCTCGTCACTTCTGTTCACCTGTTTGGGCGGCCGGCCGCGTGGCGACGACGTCGATGCCTTTCGGTACGCGGCGAACACCGTAGACTTTGCCGGTCTTCTCGTCGGTGCCGAGATCCGCATCCTCGAAACCCGTCTTCTTGATCTTGAATTCCGAATAGCCGAGATCGATGCGGTGCTTGCCCATGGAAATGCTTCGCATCGCGTGTTGCTTACGATAGATAGTACCACGTCGCGGGGGGGAAAGTCCGATGATTTTCGGATATGTGGCGCCCGGTCGGAGTCCGCTCGCCCGCCCCCGCGCCGGGCTGGACAGCCCCCGCCGCGCCTTTGGAGCCCCTCCGCCGGAACGTCCCGCCCTCCTTCCGACCGCCCGGACGGATCCGATTGACCTTCCGATCAACGCAGAGTACGCTACGGATCGGCGTTTGGGTGTCTTATCCCCGGAAGCGCACGGGGCACGGTTCTCGTGTTCTCTGTAAGGGGGATCTCGATGTTGGGAATCCTCGCCACCACCGCGCTGCTCGCCCAGGAGGACCTGAGCGAGGCGTACGAACGGGCCCGTCGCATGATCCAGCGATTCCCTTCCGGCGGTTCGGAGGGGTGGGACTGGAACGAGCCGACATGGAGTCCTTCATTCGGGGACGAGGTCCCGGCCACGCCGCCCCCGAGCGCCGTGGACCGTGCGGTCGAGGAGCGTATCGCATCGGATCGCAAGCGCGTCGCACGTCTCAAGTCGGGCCGGGAGAAGTTGCGCGTCGCCGTCGAGAAGATCCGCCGGAACGAGGCATGGAAGATCGATCTCGAGTACTTCGTCGAGGAGAGCCAGCTCGCGCAGCTCGGCGCCCTGAAGGCGTGCGTCTCGCTCCTGGCCGGCGCGGCCGGTCCGCTGGATGCCGCGGCCCAAGGGGAGAAGTTCCACGCGCTGGAGGTCGTGGCGGAGAAGCTCGCGCGCCGGCTCCAGCCCATCCGCGCGGTGCTGGATCGCGTCGCGCGCCACCCGAAGGCCGCCGCCGCCGTGGAGGAGATGCGCCGCGCGATCGAGATGCTCGCCGCCGCGCTCCGGAGCAAGGGCGATCTGCGGACGTTCTGCGCCAAGCTCGACAAATTCGCCCAGCATGCGATGCTGGCGGCCAACGTGCTGGAACTCCTCCATGACGCCGCGGTGAAGCAGGACCTCGCCCTCTGTATCAAGGACGTCGAGGACATCGCGGTGGACGCCCTCAAGGAGGCCGGGCTGGTCTATCTCAAGAAAGTGGGGATGGAGGAGGCGGCCCGCGTCTCCAAGCTCGCGATCTTCCTCGTCACCTACGGATACCAAAGCGTGCGCTTCTTCGAGGCATGGGGCCAGGTGGATTCCGTCCTGGCGCAGATCGAGGACCGGGCCGCGACGTTGCGCAGCCTTGGGGACAACATCGTGCGCATGACGAACCGCGTCCGGGAGATCGAGACGGAGATCGACGATCTCAACCGGCTCCAAGGGGCCTCCGTCGAGGCGAAGCGGCAGAAGCTGTACGAACTCCGAGCCCGCGAGCATCAGGTAGCCCACCGGATGGGAGAGTGGTACTCGAACGAGAGCGGCGTGCGGGCGCGCGGAGAACCCATCGACCCGGGAAAGGAGTGACGCGATGCGGCGAACGATCGTGCTGGTGCTGGCGATGGCCGGATGTGCGATGCCCGAAGGGGGCGACACGCCGCCGCCATCGCAGCAGAAGTGGTACGGCGCGCTGGAGATCTACTCCGACCCCCCGGGGGCCCACGTCTACACCGGGAACACATACTACGGCGAGACGGGCGAGAATGCGCCCGTCCGGCAGATCTGGGATGCGCAGGCGCGCAGCACCACGGGGACCCTGACGCTCAAGAAGCGCGGATACAAGCCCACCTATCAAACGGTGTACATCCGTCTCGACTATGGATCAAAGGCGGAGGCGGAGCAGCACTACCAGAAAGTGGTCGTCGTGCTTGACGTGGAGTGACCCACCCCTGACTACGGCGCGCGGTTCTGTCCCGCCTTCTTCATGAGGGAGGAGATCCGCTCCACGATAGATAGTGCCACGTCGCAGGAGGGAGAGTCCGAGGTTTTCGGACATGTGGCGCCCGGGCGGAGTCCGTCCGCCCGCCTCCCGCGCCGGGCTGGACAGCCCCCGCCGCGCCTTTGGAACCCCTCCGCCGGAGCTTCCCGCCCTCCTTCCGACCGCCCGGACGGATCCGATTGACCTTCCGATCGACGCGGAGTACGCTGCGGATCGACGTTTGGCTGTCTTAGCAGACCCGCGCGGCGCCCCTACATCACCTCCGCCTCCTCCAGCGCCTCCCGCAGCGTCCGCACCGGCACGACCTGGATCCCGTCCGCCTCGATCGCCCGCAAGTTGTCCGCCGGGACGATCGCGCGCTCGAAGCCCAGCCGCTTCGCCTCCGCGACCCGCTGCCCCGCCTGCGTCGTCCCGCGGATCTCCGCCGCCAGACCCACCTCGCCGAACGCGCACGTCCGCGGATGGACCGCGCGGTTCCGGAAGCTCGACGCGATCGCGACCGCGATCCCGAGGTCCGCCGCCGGCTCCTCGATCTCCACGCCGCCCACCGCGTTGACGTAGATATCGGAGCCTCCGAGGTCCATCTCGATCCTTCGCGACAGCACCGCCGTCATGAGGACCGAGCGGTTGAAGTCCACCCCGCTCGCGCGCCGCGTCGGCGCGGGGTACGCCGTCCGCGACGTCAGCGCCTGGATCTCCACGAGGAGCGTCCGCGTCCCGACGTAGGTGGGGACGACGACGGAGCCCACGCGGTCCGTGCGGTCATGGGACATGAAGAGCTCGCTCGGATTCGCCACCTCGCGGAGTCCGCTCGACAGCATTTCGAAGACGCCGATCTCGTTCGTCGAGCCGAAGCGGTTCTTCACGCCGCGCAGGACGCGGAAGGTCTGGAACCGGTCGCCCTCGAAGTAGAAGACCGCGTCCACGAGGTGCTCCAGCGTCTTCGGCCCCGCGATCGAGCCGTCCTTCGTGACGTGGCTCACGATGAGCAGCGAGATGCCGTTCCGCTTCGCGATGTAGGTGAGGTCGGCCGCGCACTCGCGCACCTGCGCGACGCTGCCGGGCGCACTCGGGATCTCCGGCCGGTAGATCATCTGGATCGAGTCCACGACCGTCAGCGCGGGCTTCAGCTCCTCGAGGAACTTCCGGATGAGGTCGAGGTTGGTCTCGCTGACGACGAGGAGGTTCTCGTGCACCGCCCCGAGCCGGTCCGCGCGCATCTTCGTCTGCATCACGGACTCCTCGCTCGAAACGTAGAGGACCTTCCGCCCCGCCGCGGCGATCCGGCTGCAGATCTGGAGGATGAGGGTGGACTTGCCGATCCCGGGGTCGCCCCCGACGAGGCCGACGGAGCCGACGACGATGCCGCCGCCGAGGACGCGGTCCAGTTCGCCGATCCCCGTCTGGATGCGCGGCCGCTCGATCGACTCGACGTCGGTGATGGGGACGGGGCGGTCGTCGGCGATGACGGGCCGTCGCGGTCCCGCCTCGGCGCGTTCGACCTCCTCGACGAGGCTGTTGAACTCGCCGCAGCCGTCGCACTTGCCGGCCCACTTCGGCTCCTTGTGGCCGCAGTGCTGGCAGACGTAGGCGACTTTGACTTTCGCCATCCCCTATTCCTTCAGGGACCAGATCCGCACGGTCTTGTCCATGCCGCCGGAGGCGAGACTGTGGCCGTCGGGGCTCCATGCGAGGGATAGGACCCGGTCCGTGTGACCCGACAGCGTGCGGAGGAGTTTCCCGGTATCGACGTCCCACACCTTGACCGTCCGGTCCTTGCTCGCGGAGGCGATGCGCTTCCCGTCCGCCCGGAAGGCGACCGAGTAGACCAGGCCGTCGTGGCCGGAAAGGGCCGCAGCCTCCCGTCCTTTCTCGTCCACGAGCCGGACCCGCGCTCCGTCTCCGAACGCCAGGAGTTTCCCGTCCGCCCGGAAGGCGAGCGTGGTCGCGTCACGGGAGTCGCGGGAGATCTGCCAGGAGACCGAACCGTCCTTCCACATCGTAACCGTGCCGTCGAAACCGACCGAAGCCAGCATGTTCGCGCCCGGCCCCCACGCCACGTCGAAGACGGCGCCTCCGCCGTTCGAGAGGGACTTCGAGAGCGCCGCTCTTTCGCCGCCGACATCCCACATGGCGATCGTGCCATTCCCGCTCCCCGTCGCAAGGAGTCTCCCGTCCGAGCTCACCGCCACCGCATTCACGTTCGCCTCATGACCGGCGATGGTCAGCACGCGCTTGCCGGACGCCGGATCCCATAGGGTGGCCGTGTTCGAATCGTGATCCGCGGACGCCAGCCACTTCCCTTGCGGATGGAACTCCAGGTCCGAAACGTGGTCCTTGAGCGTCCAGGACCTCAGGCACGTTCCGCTCTTGACATCCCAGATTCGAATCGAGCGATCCCAGCTCCCGGAGGCCAGCCGGCGGCCGTCCGGATGGAAGACCACGACGCCGACATAGTGATCGTGCCCGGAAAGCACCTCGGGTTCTTCCTGCCCTGCGGCGCTACCGGTCGCGTGTACGGCAAACAGAAGGACGATCATCGCTCGAATCGTGGGCATGGCATGTCTCCTCAAGACGAGAGGGGATCATAGGTCGAGGCCGAACGGCGCGCAAGGAGTCTCGACGCGAGTCTCGCAGACCCCGCGGTGCCTACTTCCTCGCCTGCCGCTTGCCCCACCGCTTGTCGAGGAACGTGCGGAAGCGCGGGTCCTTCCGGACCTTCTCGAGGTCGCGGTCGCGCAGGAGGTGCTTGTAGTCGCGGTAGCCGCATTCGAACGCCTTCTCGAGCGACTGGAACGCCTTGTCGAGCTGGTCCAGGTTCGAGTAGCTGCAGGCGAGGTTGTAGTGGGCGGTCGGGTTCTTCGGATCGATCTTCAGGATGCGGCGGTCGGCGTCGAGCGCCTCGGCATGCCGGCCGGCCCGCGCCAGGGCGTCGGCGAGCATCCGGAGCGCGTCCAGGCGGTCGCCCTTCGCGGCCAGGAGCGCCGTCGCCAGGCCGATCTCGAAGTCGTGGTGCTCCATGTTCCCTAGATGATAGCGCCGTTCCGCGGCGAGTCAAACCCCTAATTCCCGCACCACCGGTTCCCGCAGCGCGTCGAGCGCCCGCGCGCGGTGCGAGATGCGGTTCTTGATCTCCAGACCCAGTTCGGCCATCGTCCTGCCGTACTCGGGGACGACGAAGAGCGGGTCGTATCCGAACCCCGAGGTCCCGCGGCGTTCGAACCCGATCAGCCCTTCGCACGCCCCCTCGGCCTCCGCCACGATGCGGCCGGAGGGCTCCGCGACGACGATGTGGGCCCGGTACCGCGCGGTCCGCGCCGGCGGCGGGACGTCCCGCAGGTCGGCGAGCAGCTTGTCGTTGTTCGCCTCGTCTCCTCCTCCCGACCAGCGCGAGGAATGGACCCCGGGCCGCCCGCCGAGCGCGTCGACCTCGAGCCCGGAGTCGTCGGCGAGCGTCCACTCGCCGGCGAAGCGCGCTCCGGCGACGGCCTTCTTCCGCGCGTTCTCGGCGAAACTCGTCCCGTCCTCTTCGGTCTTCGGCGCGCCCTCGATGTCGGCGAACGACAGGAAGCGCACCGGCAGGTCGTGGAGGATCTGCTCGACCTCGGCGATCTTGCCGCGGTTGCGCGACGCGATGAAGATCGTCCTCACCATCGGATGCTCCCGATCCGCTCCACGGCCTCCCGGATCCGGCCTTCCGGGACCGTGAGAGCCGCGCGCACGAACCCCTCCGCAAAGGCGCCGAATCCGGAGCCGGGCAGGAGGATGACGCCGGCCTCCTCCAGCACCTTCGTCGAGAACTCCATCGACGCCATCCCCCTCTTCGGGACCGGGAACCAGACATAGAGCCCGGCCTTGGGGCTCGGGATCTCCCACCCGAGCGCGCGCAGGCCGGTCACGAACGCGTCCCGCCGCGCGCGATACATGTCCCGGATCGCTTTCATGTCGCCGGTCCCCTTCTCGAGGACCGCCGCGACCGCCTTCTGGAAGCCCATGAACTGGCCGGAATCGCAGTTCGCCTTGAAGCCGCGCACGATCTCCACGACCCGGGCGTTGCCGCAGACCCACGCGACGCGCCAGCCCGCCATCGAGAAGGTCTTCGTCATCGAATGGACCGCGACGCCGACCTCCTTCGCCCCGGGAGTCTCGAGGAACGAGGGCGGCGGGTCCCCGTAGTAGAGCTCGGCGTACGCCTCGTCGCTGACGACGAGCATGCCGTACTTCCGCGCAAACTCGGCGCAAGCCGCGTAGAACTCGCGCGACGCGACCGCGCCCGTCGGGTTGTTGGGGTAGTTGACGTACAGGATCTTCGCGCGCCGCGCGACGTCCGCCGGAATCGCGTCGAGGTCCGGAAGGAAGCCCCGCTCGGCGCGCAGCGGCATCACGAACGGCTCGCACAGCGCGAAGATCGTCCCGGACCGATACGGCGGATATCCCGGCTCCGGGACGAGGACGACGTCGCCGGGATCGGTGAGCGCCAGCGGCATGTGGGCGATCAGCTCCTTCGAGCCGACGCCGAGGCAGATCTCGTTCGGCGCGAGCGCCACCCCGTACCGCCTCTTGAAGAACGACGCGACCGCCGAGCGGAACTCCTCCGTGCCCTGGGAAGGCGAGTATTGATGGAGGAAGGGGTCGTTGAGGTGGCGCACGAGGGTGTCGAGGAGCAGCGCCGGCGGGTTCGTGTCGGGGTCGCCGATCCCGAGGTTGACGACGTCCCGGCCCCGCTTCTCGAGCGCGGCGCGCTTGCGCTCGAACTCGGCGAAGAGATAGGGCGGGAGTCTTCGGAGACGGGAAGACGGGGCGAATCCCATGGCACCCCTCCGGGCGGTGACGCGCCTAACGTTTGGAGTACTGGACGCCCCGGCGCGCGCCGCGGAGTCCGTACTTCTTCCGTTCCTTCATCCGCGGGTCGCGCGTGAGGAAGCCCTCCTCGCGGAGCTTCGGCTCCAGCGCGGGATCGAGCTCCAGGAGCGCCCGCGCGACGCCGAGCTTGACGGCGCCGGCCTGGCCGGCGACGCCGCCCCCGTCGCACAGGATGAAGAAGTCGTACTTGCCCTGGACCTTGGTGGCGGCCAGCGGCGCAAGGGCCGCGTTGCGGTGTTCCTCGGTGAGGAAGTACTTGTCGATGGGACGGCGGTTGACCTGGATCTGTCCGGTTCCGGGGTTCACGCGGACGCGCGCGATCGACGTCTTGCGGCGCCCCGTGGTCCAGAGGAAGTTCTTGTCGGGCATGCTACTTGATCTCCAGCGGCTTCGGTTGCTGCGCCTCGTGCGGATGCTTCTCGCCCTTGTACACGAAGAGCTTCGAGCGCTGGCGGCGCCCGAGCGGGCTGTTCGGGATCATGTCCTTGATCGCGTGGCGGACGACGTCCTCGGGGTGCCGTTCGAACCAGTCGTTGAACGAGAACTCCTTGCGACCTCCCGGGTAGCCGGAGAAGGTGTTGTAGATCCGCCCTTCGCGCTTCCGGCCCGTCACCTTCGCCTTCTCGGCGTTGACGATGACGACGAAGTCGCCGGTGTCGAGGAACGGCGTCCAGGTCGGCTTGTGTTTGCCCATGAGAACCATCGCGACCTTGGTGGCCATGCGGCCGAGGGTCCTGTTCGTCGCGTCCACGACGAACCATTCGCGCTTGAACGTCTTGGAGCTCGCGACCCAGCTCTTCTGCGGTGCCGCTTTCATAGGGAGGGGTGAGTATAGGGAGGGGGTCTGCGGGAGTCAAGCACAAAGAAAGCCGTCCGCTATCCGTCATCAGCCTTCAGCGGTCGCCGGCCACCGACCCGGCAAGACTGATAGCTGATGGCTGATGGCTGATAGCTGATGGCTCATCTCCTGCGCCCCGCCAGCAGCACGAAGGAGAGGAGCGAGACCGCGATCATGGCGCCCCCCAGGAGCGAAGCCCACTTCATCGAGCCGAAAATCCCCATCGCGAGCCACGGAGCGCCGACCATGAAGAGGACGACCGTGGCCACGATGTCGCGCCGCCTCCGCGCGCTCGGCATGGGAACGGGGGGCGCGGCGGCGGGCGCGGCGGCGGCCGGGACGGGCGACGGCGCGGGCGCCGCGGACGGGGCAGGCTTGCCGGCCGACGCGACGCTCTTCAGGATCTTCTGCTTGTCGATCCCGACATCGTCCGGTTCGGCCATCTTGGTAATTGGTGATTGGTGGTTAGTGGTTAGTGGTTAGTGGTTGGTGAAGAGACATCGCCCTCTTTCTTCACGAACCACGAACCACCAACCACGAACCACTATTTCTTGGGTACCAGATCCGCTTCGCACCTCGAGCACTTCCCGGGCACCGGGGCGTCCGCCTCCGGGTGCGTAGCGCACGTGTATTTCTCCCGCACCGGGGAACGCTCCTTCTGGCACTGGTCGCACTTGCCGGGCCGGTCGGACTTGGAGTTCGCGTGGTCGCGGCAGACGTAGCCCGGCAGCCAGAGTTGAAGGGGTTTCCCGCACTTCCGGCAGGCGTCGGTGCGCCTTCCCTGCATGTCCGGGTGCGTCGGACACAGGTAGTCGATCCGGCGCACGAGGTCGCGCTCGCACCTCGAACATCGTCCGAAGTACGGGGCTTCGACGTCCGGGTGCTCCAGGCAGGTGAACATCTCGCGCACGAGCGTGCAGACCTTCGAGCACGTCGGGCACGCCTGGGGCGAGGCGAGACGCCGGACCGGGTGGTCGGCGCATGCGTACTCCGGCGGTCTCGACTCCATCGCCCTCCGGCAGGTCGTGCAGCGGCCCGCGCGTCCCATGCGCACATCCGGGTGGACGGGGCAGCGGTACTCCTCGGGTTTCGGACGGCGCGCCAGTTTCGCCTTGCATTCCGGGCACTTCCCCGGCGCGTTCTCGACGACCTGCGGATGGGCCGCGCAGGCGTACTCCATCCGCTTCTCTTCCTCGTCGTACCAGTCGCGCCAGGTCGCATAGGTCCGGTCGATGTCCTTCCCGGCGATGCGGGTCAGGGCCGTCCACACCGCCTCAACGACCTTGGTGTCGCCGTCCCGGAGCGCCTCGATCAGGTGCGGGACCGCCTCCTGCCCCGCGGCCCCGAGCGCCGCCAGCGTGATCGCCGCGTTCTGCCGGACGAGCGGATGCACGTCCCGCAACGGGTGCTGGACGACGGGCTCGATGATCTCGGGGATCCGCACCTGGCGCAGGACGATGACGGCCTCGTTGCGCACGTCCATCTCGGAATCCGTGAGCCGCTCGAAGATGGCCTGGAGCGTCGCGTCGTCGAGCCTGGCGTCGTGACGCTCGAGGATCTTCTCGATCTGGTAGCGGAACCCGTACAGGGCGGCCTGGCGGACCGTCGGAGACGGATGGGAGAACCGGGACGTGAAGACGGTCGCGGGGGTATCCTCCATGCGGATCATCCCCAGCGCGATCAGGACGGTCTCCACGACCGCGCCGTCCTCCCGCTCGTTGCGCAGCACCCCGAGCAGCGCCTCCTGCACCCTCCGGTCCCTCTCGCTGAAGGCGAGGGCGAAGGCGGCCAGGCGCTTGCGTCCCGCGGGCGCCTCTTTGAGGTCGCGGACGAAGACGTCCGCGTACCGGAACGCGTGCCGCCGCATTTCCTGGACGATCGCGTCGAGCGCGGCCGTGTTGTGGTCCGCGTAGGCGGTGTCGAAGCTCGCGCGCAGGTAGGCGATCCGGTCGTACAGCTCCTTCTCGCGATCCGCCGGACTCGGACCGGAGGAGCAAGCGGAGAGCGCCGCGAGCCAGACGAGGGAGTACGTTCGCATGGGTATTCAACGCGCCGCATGCCGCGGCGTTGGGACATCATACCCCCGAATCGGCCGATTGCACGCGAATCTGAAGGGACCCGACGGGGAGAAATCCCCAGACTCCGGCGGAAGGCCGTCCAAGGGAATCTCAGCATGGCGCAACTGCACTGCATCTGGGTAACAATCTGCGCTCTCGATTTTGGGAAGAAGACTATGAGGAAGCCAGGAATCCAGGAACGGACCATGTGGCGTAATCGATTGCCGTCAAACACGTTGGCGGCCCATTCTTGGCTTCCTGGTTTCCTTATCGATTCCTTCCGTGAAGGTGCAAGGAGCGTTTGCGGTGTTACCCGGCGATGAACCATGCCGGAATCTCGAAGGAGGCCCCATGAACGCGCGAACGGGACGAAAGGCCGGCATGCTCTCGCACGACCCCTGGGAGGCCGCGTCCGGGCGCACCCGCTGACGGAGAGGGGGTTTCCCCCCGCTCGCGACCTTGGATTTTCTCGGTGGGGTTTTGGTATGATCCCGCCTCCATGACCGACAAGATCGCCGGCGAAGGAATCACGTTCGACGACATCCTGCTGGTGCCGCGCTATTCCGAAGTCGTCCCCACAGAGATCGTGACGGCCACGCGCCTCACGCGCACGATCCGGCTGAACATCCCCGTGGTTTCCGCCGCGATGGACACGGTCACGACCTCGGCCCTGGCGATCGCCCTGGCGCAGGAGGGCGGGGTCGGCATCGTCCACCGCAACATGACCGTGGCCGAGCAGGCCCGGGAAGTCACCAAGGTGAAGCGCTTCGAGGCCGTCGTCATCGCCGACCCCGTCTGCCTCTCCCCCGATGAGACTGTCGCGACCGCGCGCCGCGTGATGCGCGAGAACAACATCTCGGGCATCCCCGTGACCGTCGGGAAAAAGCTCGTCGGCATCCTCACGAGCCGCGACCTGCGGTTCCTGACCGACGACGGGCAGAGGCTCAGCGACGTCATGACGAAGCCGCCGCTCGTCACGGCCCGGCCCGGGACGAGCGTCGAGGAGGCCCGGTCGCTCCTGAACCGGCACAAGGTCGAGAAGCTCCTCATCGTGGACGACGAATTCCAGCTCCGCGGCCTGGTCACGATGAAGGACATCAACAAGCAGCAGATCCACCCGACGGCGTGCAAGGACGCGCGCGGGCGGCTGCGGGTCGGCGCCGCGCTCGGCGTGCACGACTACGACCGCGCCGCGGCGCTCGTCGAGGCGGACGCGGACGTGCTGTGCGTGGACACGGCGCACGGCCACTCGAAGAACGTCGTCGAGACCGTGCGGGAGCTGAAGCGCCGCTTCCCCGAGCGCGCCCTGATCGCGGGGAACATCGCCACGTCCGAGGCGGCGCGCGACCTCGTCAAGGCGGGCGCCGACGCGCTCAAGGTGGGCATCGGGCCGGGCTCCATCTGCACGACGCGCGTGATCGCCGGCGTGGGCGTCCCGCAGGTCAGCGCCGTCATGGCCGTCGCGAAGGAGGCCGACCCGGCGGACGTCCCGGTGATCTCCGACGGCGGCATCCGCCATTCGGGCGACATCACCAAGGCGATCGCCGCGGGCGCGAGTTGCGTCATGATCGGCAGCCTCTTCGCCGGAACGAGCGAGAGCCCGGGCGAGACGATCATCTACAAGGGCCGCAGCTACAAGGCGTACCGCGGCATGGGCTCCGAGGGAGCGATGGTGGCCGGCTCGAAAGACCGCTACGGACAGGCCGCGATCACGGAGCGGTCGAAGCTCGTCCCCGAGGGCGTCGAGGGGATCGTCCCCTTCAAGGGACCGCTCGCGGACTACGTCTACCAGCTCGTCGGCGGCCTCCGCGCGGGCATGGGCTACTGCGGCTGCCGCAGCATCGAGGAACTGCGCCGCCAGACCAGCTTCCTGCGCGTCAGCCTCGCGAGCCTCCGCGAGTCGCATCCGCACGACATCCTGATCACGAAGGAATCGCCGAACTACTCGGCCGAGTCGCCGCAGGCGTGAGAAAAGTCGTTGGTGGTTGGTGGTTAGTGATTGGTGAAGACGGATACTCTCTTCACCAATCACCAACCACTAATCACTAACCACCCTGTTCAGCGGTAAAACACCGTCCGCTCGTGCTTCAGCCCCCGGCACGTGGGGCAGATCCCCGCCGCCGCTTCCGGGAACCGCGAAGGATCGACCGCGCCCGTCCCTCCGCACGTCGGACAGTTCTTCTCCGCGATGCGCACGACCGAGAGGAGCGCCTCAATCGCGACGCCCTTGAGCAGGCGGAACTTCGCCGCCGCGTCGGCGGACGCCCACCAGGAGTGGGCGGACCCCAGTTCGGGCCGCACCACGATCCAGCTCGCGTCCCCGTAGGCGTGCTTGAAGACCGCCCGCGCCGAACGCCGCTCCCACACGATGCGCGCGCTCGTGTCCCCGCGGGTGATGTTGAGCCGCTCGTTCACCGACCGCAGCACGTCGTTCCCCAGCGTCTGCCGGACGTACGCGGTCGCGTCCTCGAACCCGACGGCGGGGTCGTAGGCCTTCAGCCGGAGATGCGAGTCCATCGCCCGCGCCCACTCCGCCACGATCGTCTCCTCGCGCGACTGGTCCCGCAACTGGAGCAGCTCGGTGCGGATCCGCCGCACCTCGCGGAGGGCCGCGGCGTCCTTGATCCCGGGCTCCAGCAGGTCGATGAGATCGATCGCCTCCTGGTACCGGCCCGAGAGGAACCGTTCCTGCACGTCGAGCACCGACCGCCGCAGCGCGATGTCCTCGAGGCGCTCGCGCAGCCGGAGGATGTCCCGCAGGAGCCGCCCTTCCGGGAACTCCGCCCTCCGGAGGAGCTCGCCCATGTTGAAGGCGTGCACGGCGCGGTCCCGCAGCCCCGCGCGGATCAGTTCCGCCCCGAGCCGGTCCCACTCCTCCGCCTCGGAAGGGCGGACGCGGTCCATCAGGATGCGATAGAGTTCCTCGGCACCGTAGACCTGGTGGATCCGCAGCTTGACCGGTTCCTTCGAGACGACGTCGGCCAGCTTGAAGACCCACGTGCCCTCGGCGTTCTTGATCCGGATCTCGTCGGGCGGTCCTTCGGGGACGACGACGCCCTCCACGGTGCGGGTCGCGGTCTTCACCCGCACGCCGTCGAGGGTCACGCCCTCCTCCGCCGGCGTTTCGATCTTGCCGAGGTACCGTTTCTTCAGCGCCTGCGCGCTCTCCGGATCGAGCTTCCACCACTCGTAGGTGACGGGGGCCGGCACGTCCTTCAGCTTGACGCGGATCCCCTTCTCGTCCCAGTCCACGACCTCGACGGTTTCTTCCCGCTTGTCGAGGAGGCGGATTCGGACGGTGTCGCCTTTCTTGCCTTCCTGCGCGAGAGCGGGAGCAAGCGCGACGAGGAGACCCACGTAGAGGCCGGTGAGGCTACCCAGGAAACGCACGAACCGCCTCCACCACCCGGCCGGCGTCGCGCGCCGACAGGGAGGGGTAGATCGGGAGAGACACCGCTCGGCGGAAGAGTTCCTCGGCTCCACGACACCTCCCCCGGACCTTCGCGAAGTACAGATGCAGCGGCCGGTAGACGGGCCGCTTCGCCTCGATCCCCCGGCCCCGCAGGAACCGGATGAGCGCGTCCGCGTCGCGCGCCCGGACCACGAACCGGTAGTAGATGTGCTCCGGGGCGCGGGACGGCAGTTCCACCCGCGCGCGGGCGAGCTCCCGGAAATAGGTATCGGCGATCCGGCGGCGCGTCTTGATGAAGAGCGGCAACCGCCGGAGCTGCGTCTCGCCGATCGCCGCCGCGATCCCGCTCATCCGGTAGTTGTACCGCACCCGGTAGTCGTCGCGGTTGTCGTAGTCGAGCAGGTCGTCCACGTCGCAGCCCGCGACGAAGCCGCCGTGACCGGTCGTGATCACCTTCGTCGCGTAGAAGGAGCCGATCGCGGGGCCGCGCGGCCGGCGCGCGCCCAGCGCCATCGCGAAGTCCTCGACGATCCGCGGCCCGCCGAAGGGCGCCGGCAGGCCGAACATGTGCGGGACGATCGACACGCCGCGCGCGACGCGCACGACGTTCCCGTCCGCGTCGCAGTCGAGGAACTCCGGCTCCGCCCCCGCGTACTTCACGGCGTTGAGCACGGCCGCGCACGCGTACGCGGGCACGCCCACGCGGTCGCCCGGACGCACGCCGAGCGCGAGGAGCGCGAGATGGAGCGCGGCGCTCCCGCTCTGCACCGCGCGCGCGGGCCGGCCGAGAAACCGCGAAAGCGCGCCCTCGAAGCGCGACGGGTCCGCGACCCGGCCGCTCGTCAGCATGCGGACGACGGCGCGGGCCTCGGCGGTCCCGAGGGTCGGCGCCGAGTGGCGGATCACCCCATGATTCATTGCAGACTCCGCGCCGTTTCGCAAGAGGCAACGTCGTCGAGTTCGACGTCCGCATCGAGAAGATGTAGCGCCGACGTGCATCGCTCCAGTATACTCGGCCGTCCGATTGTAAGGAGCTCCCATGGCGCTGAGAATGCGGCAACGGGCCGCCGAGGCGCGGGAGAGCGCGGCGTCCGAGTTCGCCCCGCGGATCAAGGTCCCCCCGCCCGGCCCCAAGGCGCGCAAGATCATCGAACGAGACAAGCGCGTCATCACCTCCGCCTACACGCGCGGATACCCCTTCGTCATCGACCGCGGCGAAGGCGCCTACGCGTGGGACGTGGACGGGAACAGGTTCCTCGACTTCACCTCCGGCGTCGCCGTCAACGCGCTCGGCCACGCGCATCCGGAGATCGTCAAGGCCGTCGAGCAGCAGGCGCACCGGTTCCTCCACATGGCGGGCACCGACTTCTACTACGACGTCATGACCGACTTCGCCGAGAAGCTCTGCGCGACGGCGCCGGGCAAGTCGAAGAAGCACTGCTTCCTCACGAACTCGGGCACGGAGTCGAACGAGGCCGCGATCAAACTCGCGCGCTACGCGACGCGCCGGCCGAAGATGATCGCGTTCTACAACTGTTTCCACGGCCGCTCGATGGGGTCGCTCTCGCTGACGGCCTCGAAACCGCAGCAGCGCCGCCACTTCGCGCCGCTCCTCGACGTCGCCCACGCGCCGTACGGCGACCTCAAGTTCCTCGACAAGTACCTCTTCGGGAAAGTCGCGCCGCCGGAGGACGTCGCCGCGATCTTCGTCGAACCGATCCAGGGCGAGGGCGGATACGCCGTCGCGCCCGACGGTTTTCTCCGGGGTCTCCGCGAACGGTGCGACAAGCACGGCATCCTGCTGGTGCTGGACGAGGTCCAGACGGGCCTCGGCCGCTCGGGGTACTGGTGGGCGTG
>JACPRC010000155.1 GCA_016190175.1 Planctomycetota bacterium | reverse complement strand
TGATGGGAGGTTGCGCCGACAGCGGCTCGGACGGGGCCGCGGGCGCGGCCGGAGCCGCGGGCGCGGGCGGCGTTTCCCAAGCTACGGACACGACGCTGGATGAGGCCGAGGATCTGCCGGGGTGCGTCCTGGCGATCACGGCCCTCTCCGGCGGGAGCGGCACGGGGGGGAACTTCCAGGTCGGCGACAAGATCACCGTCACCTTCACGATCAAGAAGAACGACGGGACGAACCTCCCGGCGTCGGAGCTGGGCGACGCCAGGATCTACGTGTCGGGCCCGACGTTCAACTACCAGCGGGTGATCGCCAGCACGAGCAACTGGCACACCGCGGCCACGCAGAACCCGGACGGCTCGTGGACGTACCAGATTCCCACGGCCATTCCCGCCACCTACCTGGCTCCGATCGACGACACGGCGACCTTCACGGCCGGGGAACTGACGGGCACGGCGCTCTTGAGCGGGACCTACACGGTGGGCATGCAGGCGTGGAAGACGTACACCCAGTCGGACGGGACGTCGGTCCGGGACGCGGGGAGCACGACGAAGGACTTCCTCTTCGGGACGGCCGTCACCCTCGATCCCCGCGAAGTCGTCAAGAAGGAGAACTGCAACCAGTGCCACGTGAATCTCGAGGCGCAC
The DNA here is from genome assembly GCA_016190175.1 of Planctomycetota bacterium. GTDB lineage: Bacteria > Planctomycetota > MHYJ01 > MHYJ01 > JACPRB01 > JACPRC01. The sequence continues at coordinate 12,845 of JACPRC010000155.1, read as the reverse complement.
AGCCACAGGCGCCGCGACACGAAGCTCTGCGTCCTGTGCCACACCGCCGGCATGGAGGATACGAACGACCCCCTCATCGAGGGCGGCACGCCGGACGTCACCCTCGAATTCAAGGTGATGATCCACAAGATCCACAACGCCGCGCATCTCCCATCGGTCCTCGGCGTGACGACAAACCCCGACGGGACGCGCAACTACGCGGCCACGCCCAAGCCCTACGTGGTCGTGGACGGCACCGAGGTCGACGACATGTCGGAGATATCCTTCCCGGTCATGCCCAGCGCCTACGTGGGCTACACCTACGGGAACGACGGGAGCGAAACGGTTTATCAGGGAGCGAGCGGCAACGGTCCGATGCCCCGGGATGTAGGGTACTTGGGGTTGACGGCCAGCCAGAAGCTTCAGGAAGACAAGATCCGCACCGGCGTGGTCGCCTGCTGGAAGTGCCACGGCGATCCGGACGGGTCCGGCCCGCTCACCGCGCCCGCGCAGGGCGACAACTACAAGACGATGCCGAGCCGTCGCGTATGCGGCGCCTGCCACGACGACGTCGTCTGGACCAACCCCTACGCCGCGAACGGCCTGACGATGGCGGCGGGCTGGACGGACAGCTCGTGCGCCGGCTGCCATGTGACCTATGATCCGGGCGATCCGCCGACCATCGAGAACGCTCACACGCATCCGTACAGCGGCTCTCTCAACACGGGCGTCAACGTCACGATTTCCGCCGTCGGCGGAGGCACGGGGCCCGGCGGGAACCACCAGACCAACGACAATGTCTCGATGACGTTCAGCGTGAAGAACGACGCCGGCACCAACCTCCAGATCAACTCGCAGCTCACCCGATTCCAGATGATGGTGACGGGCCCGACGTCGAACCCGCAGAACATCTTCTCGAACATCAGCATGTTCGACCACGGCTGGCGGAAGGCGGGCGCGAACCCCGGCGGCGGGACCGGCTACGGCTCCGTCAAGCTCAAGAGCGTCGCCGCGGGGGCCGTGGCGCAGACGCTCTGGATCCACTTCACGGCGGTCAACACCTTCGATCTCGTAGGCACCGTGAGCGGAACCCTCCTGACCGGAACGGTCGTGCCGGGCGGAGGGACCACGGGGGACCTCACGCAAGCCGGAGTGACGTTCGAGGTGGTCGACACCGCGACCACCGACTTCACCGCCGACGAGTGGTACTATCTTGAAGTCATCCCGCTCCCCGCCGTCGGCGATACGTACACATACAAGATCCGCGCCGACAATTCCAGCGAGGTCAAAGCCCTGGTCGCCGCCCCTCCCAGCACGACGGCCGTCACCGCGTCGAATCTCCCCATGTACTACGGATGGGAGACCCTGTTCGAAGTGACCGCGTTCGGAGGAGGGGCGCAGGTTCTCGCGGCGAATTCGGCGGCCTCCGGGCGGTACGTCGAGACCGCAACCTCGGTCGCCGCGCTCCAGGGGGTCGGCATCGACGTGGACAAGGACGTCGTCATCGACCTCGGGACGGCCGACGAGGAGTACGTCAAGGTCGGCCGGTTCCAGACCACGGACGATTTCACGGGGGCGGCGCTGGCCAATACGAGGATCTGGTTCACGTCAGCCCTGAAGAAGGCCCACGTCGCGACCGACGCATTCCAGAACGTGACGATGACCAAGCGCCGGCGCGGCCTCCACTACAATTTCGTCGAGGCCACCGGAGTGGTCACGCTGACGGATACCGACTGGACCGCCGGGAATCGGATCGTGATGAACTACCGCAGCGACGCGAAGCTCAAGAGCACCTACGGGGCTCCCTCCCAGGACTCGGACGACATCGGAATCGATGCGGGAGACTGGAAGACGCTGAACGCGATCGACGGCACCTACACCGCCGCGATCTGGTCCAACCGCGATTTCACGGTCAAGCCGGACTCGACATCGTCCTACGGATACTCGGCGAACAGCAGCGTCGAGGCGTGGAACAAGTGGAACAGCGACAACACCACGTACCGCATGATCTCGCCGCCGGCCACCAAGCTCTTCCTCTTTGGGAACGCCGACATGATCGAGCCCCGCGCCATCATCTCGAGCGGCGACACCTGCGATTCCTGTCACGGTCAACTCATGGCGCACGGATTCGGGAGGCGGGGATTGGACACCTGCCTGGTATGCCATGCGATCTCCGGAATGGAGGACGGGCCGAAGTACAACATCGGCTCGGCCAAGAACCAGGTGACGACGCAGGACCCCGAAAAGTGGAAGTACGCCCTGCTCGACAACATCGGAGTGACGCCGGGCGTGGCGATGGAGTTCCGGACCATGGTGCACAAGATCCACCGGGGGATGGATCTCGCCAACGCCATGACCTACTCGACCAACGGCATCTTCCTGGGAATCCCGTACCCGGCCAGCTACGAGGACGTCGGCTTCCCGGCGAGGCCCGGCGGCGTAAAGCACTGCGACAAGTGCCACGGGAGCTCGAACAATGCGTGGAAGGAACCCGAAGACCGTTCGCATCCGACGCAGCAGACCGTACCGCTCAGGCGGTGGCGGACCGTCTGCCTCTCCTGCCACGATTCGAACGACACCCGAGCTCACTACGACCTGAATACGTCCGCGTCGGGTTACGAGTCGTGCGCCACCTGCCACGGGGAGGGCAAGGTCTACAACGTTCAGTTGATGCACAAGAGCCGGTAGGAGTATTCATGCGGTCCGTAGGCGAGGGCAAGGCGAGCGGCGCCGCCGGCCACGTCCCGGCGGCGGCGGTAGGCGTCCTCGTCCTCCTGGCGGCCGCCGTGGGAAGGACGGATCCACCTCGGATTCGTCCCTCCGCGCGCCGGACGGCTCCGGCGCCCGATGTGTCTGCCCAGGCCCCGGTCCGCGCGGACGGCTCGTCCACGCGGGCCGGCGGCGAGCGGGCGGACGAGACGACCTTCGAGGCGTCGGGGCCCCGGGCCGCACCGATGGCGGAGCGCGCGAAGGCGCTGAAGGCCGCCTTCCAGAGGCGTTCGGAGGCGTCTTACCTCATGGCCGCGAGAGTCCTCTGCGACGAACAGGCCGAGTTTCCTCTGCGCGACTACGCGCTGCGCCTCCTCCGGGAGCGCGCCGCGAGCGACGTCCGTGCCCGATCCGCGCTGGCGACGTGCGTGCGGAACGGCGTCCACGATCGCGACCGCCGGGCCTCCGCCGTTGCGGCCCTCCTCCGCTCTGCCGGGGATGACGAGATCGCGGGCTGGTCCGGCATCTTCCTTGCCGAGACGGACGGCGACGTCGTCGTATCGGCCATCCGTGCGCTGACGGGCAACGGTTCCCCGGCCGCCACGGATCTCGCCGCGAGCCTGGCGGCCCATCACCCCGACCCCGCCGTGCGGCGGAAGCTGGAAGATGCGGACTCGGACGCTTCTTCCGCGAACACGGCCGAGTAGGGGATCAGAAGACGAGCCTGCACTTCACCCCGACCGTCTTTGCCGATCGCGCCAGCGCCCGGTCGGCGGTGAGGATCGACAGACCGTTGGAAAATGCGGCCGCCAGGTGCAGCGCGTCCACGGTTCGAAGGGGTGTGGAGAAACCGTCGAGCCAGCCGCCCGCGAGGGCATACTCGCCGCCTTCGATGGGCACGAATCGGTACGCGCCTTCCTCGCAATGGGTCCGAAAGCAGGCCGCGACGCGACGAGCGGCATCGGACTCCATTTCGGCCGCGCGCACCTTGATCGCAAGCGCGGAGCGGAACTCCACTTCCGTCAAGGGGCTGATCGTGGGAGGGCCCGACCTGTTGACCGCCCGCTCGGCCATGTCGCTGTGGGTTTCCGGACAGTAGCAGGCCACCAGCACGCTCGTGTCGACGTACGCCATCAGCGGCGCTCCTCGGCACGCATGGCCACCACGGTCTCGGAGAGGCTCGCCCCCCTGATTCGAACGGAGGCGCGCAAGTCCGCGAGATCCGGGAGGCCGCCGCCCCGGGGCGACCTCACCGCCACCAACTGCGCGACCTTCCGGCCGCGACGGGTGATGACGACGGACTCGCCGCGCTGTGCGGCCCGGACCAGATCCCCCAGCCGCTTGCGTGCGTCCTTCAAGCTGACCGGGCTCATGTCTCACCTCAAAGAGTTTACACCTGAAGTGTACCCTTGTTTCCGGCGGAGTCAAGAGTCGGGGACGGCCCCGTCGACCGGCCCTGAGGGAGCATTTCGGCCTTGCGTTCGCCGCCGCCTTCTGGTAAACGTATGCACCCACTACGGAGGAGATTCTTCGATGAAGAAGAGCAAGCAGACGAGAAAGACCCTGACGGAACGCGACGTCCGGCCGGCGCGCGGAGGCGTCAAGGCCCGCACGAGCGTGAAGGCGGGCGCGATGAAGCGCGTCCTCTTCGGCGCGGCGGCGGTCGAGACTGCGACGAAGCTGAGCCAGTTCACGTTCAACTAGCCCGACTTATTCACGTCGGCTCCGCCGCCGACATGAATAAGTCGCCCTCCGGGCAGCTCCATCGGCCCCGCGGGCCGATTCCGCTGGACAGTCCCGCTCCATCGCGCTCGACACTCCGTGTCTCGCGCGACGGGCGGCCCGCGGCGCACTATTGCTCGTCAAGGTGGCGCCGCGGGCGGCTTATGCACGAGTTCTCGGCCTGCGGCCGAGAACCTTCGTGAACAAGCCGGGCTGGAAGATCAGCCCCGCTCCAGGATCCCGAAGTCGGCGAGCTTCCGGACGAGACCGCGGCCGAGCGCGAGCCCGTGCCTGCGCCGGATCGCCGCCAGGACCTCCCGGGTCGGGCGCCCGTCGAATTCGCGCAGCACGCCGAGCAGCGATCGCGGCACGTCCAGAGGATCGAACGGGCTGTAGGCCCACACGCGGCTTCGATCCCTGTCCAGGGGGCGGACGTCGAACGCGCCTACCTTGAGGGGGCCGAACTCCCGTCTCGAGACGAGGTCGCCGTACGCCTCGCGGGCCAGGCGCACCCGGATCGAAAGCGGCACGCCGCAGATCCGCTCGATGCGATCCCAGGAGAGGGAAGCGACCCTCGCGCCGCACCGCCGGTAGTACTCCCGTTCCCGCCCCGCCCAGCGGCCCCACAGGACGCGGCGCGTCGCGGGAACGGCGCGCTCCCCTTGCGTGGCCACGGCATGGAGGAGCGCCTCGCGCCCCACGTCCTCCTCCATCACGCAGAAACGGGCGAGACCCGTTTCGGCGGCCGCGAGCAGGCCGTGGAGCGCCGCCCAGAACGTCCGTCCCAGCGCCCCTCGGACGTGTTTGCAGAACCAGGTTGCGCAGGTGGACTCGCGGTGCCTCCAGATCCCGCACCGGCCGCCCTCCGCGAGGAAGTGCGGGCAGCGCATCGAAGGGTCCCGGCCAAAAAACTCCTTTCCGCCCGCGTAGCGCCGCGCGTAGGCGGGCGGCTGGAGGAGGCCCACCGGAGTCGCCCCAAGGAGCGCGTCGATGCGCTGCTCCACGGAGGCCCTTCCGGACGCCGACGCAGGGTCCGGTTCGTCCAGGACGGCGCCCACCAGGAAGTTGGGAAGGGCGGGCAGGAAGGTGCAGCACTTCGTCTCCGGCCGGAAGAAGCGACTCGAATCGCCGGGGGCCATGGCGCCCGCCCCGGTGGACCGGATTCGGATCGGTCTAACGGGGCCCGCGCCTGCGCCGCCGAAGCGGCGGCTACGGCGTCGCGAAGGCGCGGCGCACATGGCGCAGTCGCCGCACCCCGCTTCGGATTCCGCGGGGATCGGTCCCGGAAGAAGCCCGCCGATCCACGACCGGTAGAGCGGCGGGAGGTCGGTTCTCGATGTCGTCATGCGTCCCTCACGAAGTCCGGACCCGCAGCCCGAACTTCTTGAGCCTGTACCGCAGCGTGTCCCGGCTGATCCCGAGCAGCTTCGCCGTCCGCACCAGGTTCCCCCCCGAGCGCTCCAGCCCCTGCGCGATGAGCTCGCGCTCCACTTCCTCCTCCACGTTCCCCTCCCGCGGGATCTCGATGCGCGGCGCGGGCGCGGCGAGCGGCGCCCCGATCACGAGGTCCCCCGGCTGGAGCACCGGCCCCGCCGCCAGGAGCACCGCCCGCTCGATCACGTTCTTCAGCTCCCGCACGTTCCCCGGCCAGGCGTGCTCCACGAGGAGCTTCATCCCCGCGGGCGAGACCTCCCGCACGGCCTTGCGGAACTCCTGCGCGTAGAGCCGGAGGAACCGGACGGCCAGCGCCGGGATGTCCTCGCGCCGCTCCCGCAGCGGCGGGATGCGGATCGGGATCACGTTGAGCCGGTAGTACAGGTCGTCGCGGAACCGGCGCTCGCGCACGAGTCCCTCGAGGTTGCGGTTGCTCGCCGCGATCACGCGCACGTCGGCCCGCAGGTCCTCGACGCTGCCGATCCGCCGGAAGGTCCGGTCGTCCAGCACCTGGAGCAGTTTCGCCTGGAGCCGCTCCGACATCTCGGAGATCTCGTCGAGGAAGACGGTCCCCCCGTCGGCGATCTCGAAGAGGCCCTGCTTCTGCGCCTTCGCGTCGGTGAACGCCCCGCGCTCGTGGCCGAAGAGCTCGCTCTCCAGGAGCGCGTCCTGGAGCGTCGTGCAGGTGATCTGGACGAAGGCCCGGTCCCGGCGCGGGCTCTCGACGTGGATCGCGCGGGCGAGGAGGCTCTTCCCCGAGCCGCTCTCGCCCCGGAGAAGGATCGTCCGCGCGTCGCTCCGCGCCACCTCGCGCGCGACGCGAACCACGTCCCGCATCGGCGGGGCGACGGCGATGATCGTGTCGAGGCTCAGGTCCCGCCGCGCGCCGCGGACCTCGCGGCGCAGCCGCCGCGTCTCCAGCGCCCGCTGCACCGTGAGGGAGAGCTTGTCCATCGAGACGGGCTTCGTGAGATAGTCGTACGCGCCCCACTTGATCGCTTCGACCGCGCTGTCCACGCTCGAAAACGCGGTCAGGACGATCACGAGCGCTCCGGGCGAACGTTCCAGCAGCTCGCGGCCGAGATCCATCCCGTCGCCGTCGGGGAGACGGACGTCCACCACCGCGACGCTGAACTCCTCCTGCGCGGCGCGCTCCCGCGCCTCGCGCACGGTCCCGCACTCCGCCACGCCGCACCCGTCGGAGGAGAGGCGGCGCGCGATCGACGAGCGCAGCAGCTCCTCGTCGTCCACGACCAGCACGCGCTCCGGCATCGTCGTCTCCTATCGAACCGCGCGCGGCAGGCGCACCGTCGCTTCGGTCCCCCGGCCCGGCGCGCTCGAGATCCGGATCGAGCCCTTGTGCGCCTGCACGATCTTCTGGCACGTCGCCAGCCCGAGCCCCGTCCCGTTCGCCTTCGTCGTGAAGAAGGGCCGGAAGAGTTTCGCCTGATGTTCCGGGGCGATCCCGGGGCCCGGGTCGCGCACGGCGATCTCGACGTTCGCCTCCGTCGCGGAGACCTCGACCTCCGCTGCGCCGCCCGCCTCGACCGCGTTGCGGATCAGGTTCACGAGCACGTGCTCCACGAGCTGCGGGTCGCCGAACACGGGACAGGGCGCCGGCCCCCGCAGCCGGATCTCGGACTTCGACTCGCGTCCCAGCATGCCGGCGACGCCCCGGATCACGGCGTCGAGGTCGTAGTCCCGCGGCGAGACCTCCCACGGTTTCGCGAAGACGAGGAGCCGCTCGACCGTGTCGTCCAGCCGCCGGATCTGCTCCAGGAGCTTGCGGAACATCTCGTCCGACGCGCCGCTCGGGTGCAGCTCCGAGCGCAGCGTCTCCAACCCCGCGAGCATCGACGCCAGCGGGTTGCGGATCTCGTGCGCGACGCTCGCGGCGAGTTCGCCGACCATCGCCAGGCTCTGAGCGCGGACCAGTTCCTCGCGGAGCTTCTTGATGGGCCGGAGATCGCGGATGAAGGAGAAGCGGCTCACGAGGGTCCCGCCCGGGCCGCGGACCGCGGCGCCCGTCACCTTGAGGGCGAGCGGCTTGCCGTCCTTGCTCCACCGCAGACACTCCAGGTCGTTCACCGTCCCGGACTGCTCGACCGCCTGGCGGATCCGGTCCGCCTCCCCTTTGCCGCGGGCGTCCGGCGGCAGCAGGATGTCGTAGTGCAGGCCGATCACCTCCTCCGCCGCGTAGCCGAAGATCTCCGTGGCCGCCCCGTTGAAGAAGCGGATCCGGTTCCCGGCGTCCACGAGGATGATCGCGTCGGCGGAGTGGCGCAGGATCAGGTCGAGCTGGCCGCGCGCGGCGTCGAGGTCCTGCGCGAGGTCGCGCAGCGCCATCGCCGGAGCCCATTCGCGCAGACGGCCCAGGATCGCGGCGGATTCGGCGTCGGAGAACGGATCCCCGCGCCGCACGATCCACCACCAGACGTGCCCTCCCGCGCGAAAGGCCGCTCTGAGAGTGGAGCCGAGGCGCTCCTGCGCCTCGAAGCCCTGCGCCGCCGGCGCGGGGGGAAGGTCCTTCTCCTCGATCGGCCGCGAACCCGCGTCGTCGCGCCGCCATCCCTCGGGCGTGCGATGCAGGAAGGCAAGCTCCTCGAACCCGACGTCGAAAGCCAGGCGAGTTCGGAGGAGATGGAGCGGGTCGGTGGCGGAAAGGAGCGACGGCCAGTCGTCGGCCGCCGTTGAGGTCGCTTCCACGCGCTGCATTGTACCTCAAGCGGACGGGGAGGCGGAGGGGGATAGCTCCTCCGCCTCCCGACGACCTGAGCCTAGGCCGGATTCTGCTGAACCGGCTTGCCCGCCGGAGGCTCGGCGAAGGCGGGCTTGGCGTCCGTCGCGGCAGGCGCGGAGACCGCGGCCTGCTGCTGCACGGGGGCGGCCGCGACGGCGGGGGCCGTCGCCGGCACGGGGGCGGGCGCCGTCGCGGCGGGCTGCGCCGCGGGCTTGGCCGTCCCCTTCGACTTCTTGGCCATCCTGGGTTCTCCTGAACGCAACCAACTCAGGCGGAGTGCGCGGACCGTCCCACGCATCGCGCCAGATGAGAGATCTGCATCTCCGCGGAAAGCTCGACTCCGGCGATCCGGACCTTCCGCAGCTCGGCGCTCGCCGGCGGATTCACGCGCGTGATCGACCTGCAGATGAAGCACTTCGCCGCGTTCGCCTCCGCACGCGCGAGCCACACCCGGACGTCATTGTAGTTCACTTCTTCCATCCGCTTCCCTCCAGGGCCGGCCCTTGACGCGGCGCCCGGCCCAAAGGGCCGGCTCGCCGGAGGCGGCGCGCCGCAGGGCGGCGCCGCGCCGTGTCAAGGGCCGGCCCGAGGACCTCGCACACCGCGGCGCCTGGGACCGTCTCGATCGCCGCCAGCACCCGGCGGACGCGCGCGGCGTCGCGGACGCGGACGGTGAACCGGCAGTCTCCCGTCTCCCCGGCGCGCCGTTCCGCGACGGCTCCGCCCGCCCTCTCGATCGCGGCGTCCACGCGGGAGGCGACGTCCCCTTCCGCGGCGACGATGACGTGAAACAGCATCATACGATCCTCACACCGGCATCGGGGGACGCTGAACGACCTCGCGCGTGACGCGACACCGCATCCGCATCCCCGACGTGTCGAACTCGAAATGGAGGTAGCCGCACGAGGCGCAGAAACAGCTCCGGCACGAGGGGCACACGGCGTTGCGGGCCGTCTCGGCCAGCGCCCGGCGGCACTCCGAACATTCGCTCGCGCCGTCCGCGACCATGCGAGGGACAACGCAACTCCGATGCCACGCCCCAGCCGCGCTCCGCGCGCCGGGGATGGGCCAAGTCACCCATCGCCGGGTGAAATGGCGCAGCCGGAAGTCCTTGATCGCGGATCGAGACGATGCCCTTCCGCGTCGAATGGTAGGCCGGCGACCGGCCGGAAAGAACAGAGAACGAAGAACCAAGAACAAAGGGACCGGGGGAAGAATCCCCCGACCCCCTCCTGAAGACGCGCACGCAGAGAGGAGGGGGCGCGGGCCTTCGCCACGCCGACCCGCCTACGCCCTTCGGGCTTCGGCGTGGCCACGCCGTAGCTCGCCGGAGGCGAGCGAAGGCGGGAGCGGCCGTGGCTGCGGCCGCGCAGGCGGGGGAGACTTCCCCCGCCCTCTCTGTTCCTTGTTCTGCGTTCTTTCCCGCTTGCATTCCCTCCCCTCTCATCTCGCCCGCTGCTATACTGTCCCGACACCCACGGGAGGCTCCCGATGCCCACGACGCTCAAGGCCGACCGCATCGCCCGCCTCGGCACCGAGAACGCCTTCAAGATCGGCGTCGACATCCGCCGCTGCGAGGCCGCCGGCATGAAGGTGATCAAGCTCAACCTCGGGGAGCCCGACTTCAACTCCGCGCCCCCCATCAACGAGGCCGCCAAGCGCGAGATCGACCGCGGCAATTCCCACTACTGCGACCCGCAGGGCGTCGTCCCCCTGCGCGAGACGATCGCGCGCCAGGTCGCGCGGACGCGCGGGATCGCGGTCGATCCCGACGAGGTCGTCGTCACCCCCGGCGCGAAGCCGCCCATCTTCTACACGATGCTGACGTACGTGAACCCGGGCGACGAGGTGATCTACCCGAGCCCCGGCTTCCCGATCTACGAGTCGTGCGTCACCTTCTGCGGCGGCGCGCCCGTGCCGCTCCACCTCGAGGAGTCGCGCGGCTTCCGCTTCACCGCCGCGGACATCGAGCGCCTCATCACGCCGAAGACGAAGGTGATCATCCTCAACTCGCCCTCGAACCCGACGGGCGGCGTTCTCACGCAGCAGGATCTCGACGCGATCGCGAACGTGATCCTCGCCCGCTGCGGCGACTCGGTGCGCGTCTACTCCGACGAAGTCTACGAGCACATCGTCTTCGACGGCCTGACGCACCGCTCGATCGCGTCGCTCCCCGGGATGCGCGAGCGCACGATCCTCGTCTCCGGCCACTCGAAGGGCTACGCCATGACGGGCTGGCGCCTCGGCTACGCGGTGATGCCGAACAAGGATGAGGCGCAGATCTTCAAGAACCTCAACATCAACATCATCTCGTGCACGCCGCCGTTCGTCCAGATGGCGGGCAAGGAGGCGATCGACAACCCCGCGCTCGAACCCGTCGTCGCCGACATGGTCCGGCAGTTCCAACTCCGCCGCGACTGGGTCGTGAAGGCGCTCAACGGAATCCCCGGCGTCACCTGCGCGCTCCCGAAGGGCGCCTTCTACGTCTTTCCCAACATCGGCGGGATCTGCAAGTCGCTCGGCGTCCTCGACGCGTTCGACTCGCGGCCCGCGGACGCGCGCGCGAAGACGAGCCCGTCCACCCTCTTCCAGCTCTTCGCCCTCTACCGCCACGCCGTGGCGACGATGGATCGCAATTCGTTCGGCCGGATCGGCGCCGAGGGGCGCCACTTCCTGCGGCTCTCGACCGCGACGGATCTCGACTCCCTCAAGGAAGGCGTCCGCCGTCTGGCCGCGGCGGGCGCGGACCGCGCGGGATTCGCAACCTGGTTCAGTGAATGGAGCGCCGCATGCCGCTGATCGACTCGAAGACGGGCCGCGTCCGCAAGGATTACTCGGTCGAGGAGCTGAAGGAGGCCGCGCGTCTCATGCGCGGATACGACCTCGCCGCGCTCGCCTGCGCGGGCTCCGGCCACGCGGGGGGGACGCTCTCGGCGATGGACTTCACCGCCGCGCTCTACCTCAAGGTCGCGCGGCTCGATCCCGAGAATCCGGGATGGCCCGACCGCGACCGCATCATCTGGTCCACGGGCCACAAGGCGCCGAACGTCTACATCGGCGTCGCGATGACCGGCGCCTTCCCCCCCGAGGAGGTCGCCACGCTCCGGCGCCTCAACTCGCGCTTCCAGGGACACCCGCACTGGCTGAAGTTCCGCGCCGCCGAGGCCTCCACCGGCTCGCTCGGGCAGGGGCTCTCCATCGGCGTCGGCGTCGCGATGGCCGCGAAGCTCGACGGCAAGTCCTTCCGCGCCTACGTCGTCAACGGCGACGGCGAGCTGCAGGAGGGCTCGATCTGGGAGGCCGCGATGTCCGCGGGCCACTACGGCCTCGACAACCTCGTCTCGATCGTGGACCAGAACCGCCTCCAGATCGACGGCTGGGTGCGGGACGTGATGGACGTCGATCCGATCGCCGACAAGTTCCGCGCGTTCGGCTGGCACGCCGTCGAGTGCGACGGCCACGACATGGCGGCGGTCCTGCGCGCCTTCGAGGAGGCGGCCGCGACGAAGGGGAAGCCGACGGTCATCGTCGCCCACACGACGAAGGGCAAGGGCGTGGACTTCATGGAGAACGTCGCGGGGTGGCACGGCAAGGCGCCGAGCATGGACGAGGCGCGCAAGGCCTTCGCGCAGCTCGGTCTCGACGGGAAGATCGACCTCGACCGGATGAAGCGGATCGCCGACGAGCACCAGAAAGAGGCGGACGCGGCGCTGGCCGAGAAGATGCCGAAGTTCGCGAAGGACTACTGGTGGAACCGGCAGCCGCTGATGAAGGTCCAGATGGACCCGACGCGGATGGGGTACGGCCGCGCGCTCCAGGAGGGCGGGGCGGACGGGCGCGTCGTCTGCCTCGGCGCCGACATCTCCGGCTCCATCGCCATCGCCAAGTTCTACGAGGGCCACCCGGAGCGCGCGCCGAAGGGGAAGCAGCTCAGCCGTTTCATCTCCGTCGGCATCGCCGAGCAGAACGCGACGACGATCGCGGCGGGGCTCGCCAAGGAGGGGAAGATCCCGACCTTCGGGACGTACGGGGTCTTCGCCAGCGGCCGCAACCTCGACCAGATCCGCACGACGGTCGCCTACGGCGGCTTCAACGTCCTCATCGCGGGCGCGCACGGCGGCGTCTCCGTCGGCCCCGACGGCGCGACGCACCAGGCGCTCGAGGACATCTCGAACGTCGCGTCGATCCCCGAGATGACCGTGGTCGTTCCCTGCGACGCGATCGAGACGAAGAAGGCGACGCTCGCGCTGCTCTTCGAGGT
>JACPRC010000158.1 GCA_016190175.1 Planctomycetota bacterium | reverse complement strand
GCCCGTAAATAGTCCATTCCTTGAGGGCGACTCACCCTCCGAAGCCGGCCCCAAACGAATGGCGAAGGAGGGTGACGGAAGCTCATGCTCTGTAGAACGTTACGGCGTCATCCTCCTTCCCCTCACGGATATCGACCGCGCGGCCGTCAGGGTCGGCGGAGGAAGCGGCCCGAGTGCTCCTTGCCCCACAGGGTCGTGAAGTTGGTCTCGAACGCCGGAACGGCCACCTTCTCCCACCAGGATTCCTGCATGATGCCGAACGCCCGTTCCAGGAAGAAGAGGAGTTCGTCGAATCCCCGCATCTCCTCGTCGACCTCGCAATACGCTCCGTCCTCCGCGACGCGGAAGCCGAGGCCGATGAGATCGACGGCCCAGAGGTCGCGCTTGAAGGCGAAGATCTGCTTCACGTCGGAAAACCGCACTTCGCCGCACGGGCGATCGTCGCTCCAAAGCCGAATCCCCTCCTTCGTCGTCGACACGCGCCGCCGCGGCGGCGGCGAGGTCCGTGCGACCCACCACTTTCTCCAGCGCTCGAACATCGGGCATCACGGGGACAATATGCGCAGCAGCGTCCCGTCTCCCGCCTGGAGGACGGGCGATCCCGGATCCCCCGCGGAGAAGCGCCGGCCCGTCCGCACGTCCTCGAAGCGTGCCGAGGAAAGCCCGGCCGGCGCGATCGCCGGGTGCGCGAGGACGAAGTCATAGTTCACCAGCATGAGGTAGCGTTCGCGCGTGTCGCGGTAGACGAAGGTCCGCGACCGGACGCCCGGGCCGCGGATGGTCCAGTGGTAGTCCTGGTCGTCGAGCCGCGTCTCCGCATCGAGTCGCAGGAGGAGCGACCGGATCGGCGCGATGGAGCGGTGGATCGAGGCGCACTCCTCGTAGATCTCCGTGGTCTGGCCGGTCCGCGTGCGCAGGCCGTGCAGGTCCTCGTGCCATCCGGCGGCCTCGATCGGGTGCTGCCACGTGTAGAGGAAGTACCCGATGCCCTTCGCGCCGTAGAGGAGCGAGAACCACACCTGCCAGCGAAGCTGCGCGCGCGTCGGGCGCTCCGCAGCGCGCCGCACGAACGTGCCGTCGTAATAGACGTCGAAGTCGCCTCCCTGGAGGATCATCCAGAGCGGCACGCCGCCCGCGCGGCCGATCTGGTGGCTCTGCTCCGTGATCCACGGGAAGAAATAGCGCGCCTCGTCGTCCCCCGGATAGGGAGAGGGAAAGGGGCCCACGCCGAAGACGAGCGCCTCGGGCCTCGTCCGCTCGACGGCCATCCGAACGGAGTCGACGTCGTTGTACTCCGCGATCGCAGGGTGGGTCGGGTCGCCTGCCGCGCAGAGGTCCATGACCTCGCGCATCTTCGTGAAGATCGCCGGCTGCGGCGGGTTCTCCTCCTGGATGACATAGGCGAGGAGCCTCGGGTCGCCGCGGAAGCGCGGGACCTCGCGGCGGTAGAAGGGCTTGACCTCGTCGTCGACGATCGTCTCCCATCCCGCCGGCCATGGCCACCCGCTTCCGTCCCAGTAGGCCGAGATCGGCATCCCCTGTGCGATCACCTTGAGCCCGTGCCGCCCTGCCGCGTCCAGCCAGCGGGGGAGGAGCGCGTAGTCGATGTTGTTGAGCCAGACGGCATTGAATCCGTGGGCGGCGAGATCGGCGCAGACGAAATCGGGGTACTGCTCGCCCGGGATTCCGAAGGCCCGCGCTCCGATGAGATGGTCCTCCCAACCGCCGGCCGTCACGTACGCGAAGACGGGGAAGAACTCGCGCACGTCCGCGGGACCGGCGTGGTCGGGGTCGGTGCCGCCGCCGCCGCCGCAACCGGTCAGGATCGCCAGAAAGAATGCTCGCCTCATAGCCCGCCTCCTTGTCCGTCCGTACCCGGAGGAGTCCCTGCGTTGCGGGGAATCCGCGTCCGGGAACCCGATGTCGTGGCTCGAGGGAATCGGCCCCGCGGTCCGGCCCCATGGTGGATTGGCCGCCCGGGTGGAACCGCTCGCCGGACGGGAACTCGGCGAACGCCGCTCCGACGCCGTCGGCCGTTCCGTTGCCGGATCGGCGGAATCGCGTATGATGGCCCCCCATGCTCGACCTCGCGCGGCTGAGGAACGTCCGGCTCCACCGGATCCCGCCGGGTCAGCGGCTCATCGCGGAGTTCTTCCTCCGCTGGGCCTTCGTGGTGCCGCGGCGGACCCGGATCGTCCTCGAGGGGGCGGAGTTCATCCCGCGCGACCGCCCCGTCTTCTTCGCGATGAACCACACGGACCGCTATAACTACTGGCCCCTCCAGTACGCGCTCTACCGGCTCGGCGGCCTGCGGTACACCGCGACGTGGGTGAAGGGCAAGTACTACGAGCATCCGCTCTCCGCGTTCTTCATGAGCGTCACGAACAACATCCCTGTCCCCTCGCGCGGGTACGTCCTGGCCGGGGAGTTCCGCCGCGCGATCGGCCGGCGTCCGACCGACGCCGAGTATCGGGAATTGCGAGGCGAGAACGGCGGCGCCCCCTGCGACGAAGTACGCAGGTTCCGGGATTCGCGTGAATTCGCGGGCTTCGAGGATCTCTTCACGCGAATGATGGCGGAGGTGACTCGGCTGAACCGGGAGGCGGTATCGCGGTACGCCCTCAACGTCCTCGTCTTCCCGCAGGGAACCCGCTCGATCCGCCTCTCCCGAGGCCATCCCGGTCTCGCGCAGATGACCCAGCATCTCGGCGTCCCCATCGTGCCGGTGGGATGCAGCGGTTCGGACCGCATCTTCCCGGGCCCCTCGCCGTATCCGCAGGGAGGGCGGGTGGTTTACCGGATCGGCGCGCCCCTGGAGCCGGACGGGCCGGAGATCGGCGCGCACCGCGTGCGCGAGCCGTTCGTCCCGTTCACGCGTTCGGCGGAGCCCCACCGGACTCGGTTTGCCGCGATCACGGACGCGGTGATGGAACGGATCAACGCCCTGGTCGATCCGCGGTACCGCTTCGGCGCGACGGGCACCTCCGACGGCGTCTCGGGGATGGGCCGGTTCTTCTGATCGACGGCGTCGAGCCGCCGAAGAACGCGTCCGGCGTTCACGAACCCCATCCCCTTGCCGCCCGCGTCCGTGGTATAATCCCGCCCGCCGATGGAGACCCTCGCCGGCCTCACCGTCCAGGAGTTCGAGGAGCTCTGCGCCGCCGACGACCTCGAGCGGTGGCGCGCCCGGCCGATCCTCCAGTGGATCCACCGCCGCGGCGCGACGTCGTTCGAGGGAATGACGGATCTCTCGAAGGAGACCCGCGCGGCCCTCGCCGCGAAGCACCGGATCTTCTCGACGACCGTCCGCGAACGGCGCGCGTCGCCCGACGGGACGACGAAGCTCCTCATCGGACTCGAGGACGGCGACGTGGTCGAGACGGTGCTCATCCCGGAGGCGGACCGGCGGACGATCTGCATCTCCACCCAGGTCGGCTGCCCCGTGCGGTGCCGCTTCTGCGCGAGCGGCCTCAACGGCCTCCGGCGCAACCTCGGCGCCGCGGAGATCGCGGAGCAGGTGCTCCACGTGAAGCGCGAGCTGGAGCCGCATCTCACGAGCGTCGTCGTCATGGGGATCGGCGAGCCGCTCCTCAACTACGCGAACCTGACGAAGGCGCTGCGGATCATGAAGGCGAGCTGGGGGATGGGGATCGGCTACAACCGGATCACGCTCTCGACCGTCGGCGTCCTCGACAAGATCGACCGGCTCGTGGAGGACGGCGTGACGCCCAACCTGGCGATCTCGCTCCACGCGCCGAACGACGAGATCCGCCGCGAGATCGTGCCGACGATGGCGAAGGTCCGGGTGATCGACCTGATCAAGGCGGGGCGCGCGTACAAGGAGGCGACGCGCAAGAACGTGACGTTCGAGTACGTGCTCCTCGACGGCGTGAACGACGACCGGAAGCACGCGCTGGAGCTGGGGAAGAAGGTGCGCGGGACGAAGATGAAGGTGAACGTCATCCCGTACAACCGCGTCGAGGAGACCGGCTTCCGCGCGCCGTCGAAGGAGCGGCTGGACCGGTTCGTCGAGGCGCTGGGGGGATGCGGCGTCCCCATCATGGTGCGCAAACAGAAGGGCGACGAGGTCTCGGCGGCGTGCGGGCAGCTCCGCGCGCGCTGGACGGAGCCGGTCCCGACGGAACATGCCTAACGAGGTTTTCTACGCCGGCGCCGGCGTCCTGACCTACCTGGTCGGGGCGGTCCCGTTCGGCTGGCTCGCCGTGCGGCTGCTCAGGGGCGCGGACCTCCGGACGCTCGGGTCGGGCAACATCGGGGCGACGAACGCCACCCGCGTCCTCGGAGGGGCGTGGTTCCTTCCGATCTTCGCCCTCGATTTCCTGAAGGGGTTCGCGCCGGTCTTCTGGCTGGCGCCGTTCGTGGCGCGCCGCTGGCCGTGCGACCACTGACCCCTCCTGCCGGCCATGATGGCCGTCTTCTGCGGCGTGACCGCGCTCGGGGGACACCTGTGGCCGGTGTATCTCGGCTTCAAGGGGGGCAAGGGGGTCGCCACCGCGGCGGGGATCCTCTTCGCGCTCAACTGGCTCGCGGGACTCGCGGCACTGGCGGTCTGGGTCGCCGTCTTCGTGCCCTTCCGATACGTCTCTCTCTCGTCGATCGCGGCGGCCG
>JACPRC010000157.1 GCA_016190175.1 Planctomycetota bacterium | reverse complement strand
GCCGCTTCCCTGCTTCGCCAAGGCTACGCAGGGCCCTTCGTAGCGGCGGCCGGAGGCCGCCGCGAAGTAGGGCGGCGTGGCGAAGGCCCGCAGGGCCGATGGAACTGCCCGAAGGGCGCCGTTTCACGTCGGCGGCGTAGCCGACGTGAATAAGGCGGGCTACGTGGAAGAGGCCCAGTTCTCCACGCGCAGTCCGGGGACCCTCGCGAACTCCCGGACGTTGTTCGTGACCAGCACGAGCCCGAGCGCCAGCGCGTGTGCGGCGATCAGGACGTCAAGGTCGCCGATCGGGGTCCCCTTCCGGCGCAGGGCGGCCCGGAGCCGCCCTCCGACCGCGGCCGCGTCGACGGGGAGGGGCAGGGGACGGATTCCGGTGAGGAAGACGTCGACGCGACGGTGATACTCCGTAGGATGGGGACTGAGCTCGGCCCCCTCGCGAAGTTCCAGCGCGGTCACGACGCTCACGGCGACCCGCGCGGGCCCCAGGGCCTGGAGCCGATCCACCACGGCCGGGGGCTTTCGCCTCATGAGATAGCTGCAGATGTTCGTGTCGAGAAGGTGCGTGATCGAATCGCTCATGCGAGGAGGGCCTTCCGGCGCCGCCGTTTCTGCGGCGGCCGCCGGAACTCCGGCATGCTGCCGAGCACGGCCCAGAAGGAAGCGTCGAAGCGCTCGGGTGCGACGGGATCGAGGATCAAGCGCGCGCCGTCCCGCGTCACGCGGACCTCGCGGATCTCAGCCGGGAACCGCACCTCGCGGGGCAGCCGGACCGCCTGGCTGTTGCCGCTGCGGAAGACCCGGGCCCTTCTTGCGGCTGAACTTCTCATTCCTTCCGGAGTATATACGAGGATATACGCGAGGTCAACAGGCGCGGGCGGCCGAGGGATGAGCGCGTCGAGGTCGCCGATCGGGGTTCCCTTCCGGCGCAGGGCGGCCCGGAGCCGCCCCCCGACCGCGGCCGCCTCGACGGGGAGGGGGCGAGATTCGATTCCGGACCCATCTCAGGCCGACCGGGCCATGCTCCCCGCATGGACCGTCTCCTCCCGGTCGCCGCCCTGTACTATTGACGTCCCAGTTCTTCGCGCGGCGCGAAGATTCCCCATGAGGAAACCAGGAAGCCAAGAATCCCGCGACCCTTGTGCCCCTCCTGGTTTCCTGGCTTCCTCATACGCATTTGGTTGCGGCCATGCCGCCCCGTGGACCAACCGGGGAAGCGCCGGGAAGCACTTCGACCTCTACTACGCGCGTTTCCAGAACCCACACTGACTTGCCGTGGGACTGATCTCGCTGACGTTCCTCCTGGGAATGTCGCCGGACGAATGCCTCGTTGCCGGCGATGCGGTCCGGCTCCGGTGGAATGCGTTCGCGGAAGAGTACGAGGTCGTCGTCCGCTCTCCGGACGGCCGGCGGACCGTGCACGCTGCGCGCCGGCCGGAACTGGAGCTGCCCCTTTCAATGGACGGCGTCTGGGAGGAGAGACGCGCGCGTCTGTCGCACTGCGCAGGCGCAACGGCTATGATATCCGGCGTGGGGAGGCGCCGCCGAAAAGACCGGGGCCGCGAGATCGAAGAAAAAGTCGAATCCGACGCGCATTCGACCTCTTCCGGACCCTACCGGCAGGATTCGCATCTTCTCTCACTCCTGTCCTGGTTCCTCTTCAGCACGCTCTGCGCAGGGATCTACGTCTATTGGAGAACCCAGACAAACCCGCCGCTCCGCGTCGTGGAGATTGCCTCGATCGCGGTCGTGCTTGGAGTGGGGCTCTTCTCGTTCGTCGTCTACTGGCTCCGCTCGCGCACGAACTGGGTCGTGATCGATTCCGAAAAGGGACTCGTGGTCTCGGAGCGCGAGGTCATCTCCTGGTCGGATCTCCTGCGCGTGGAACGTAGGACGCCCGTGTTCCGATCCTCGACCGGTCCGCTGGAGGCTCCCGCATGGACGCGGCCGAGGTCGACAGACGGAGTCGATGTCGCCGTCGACGCCGCCATCCTGCTGCTGGGGGGGCGAAACCGACCGGGCCGCGGAGGGTGCACTGGACTGCTCTATCTGTTCGCCTTCGTCGCATTGATGCCGATTCTCGAGGTCTGGCTCCCGTTCGGCGACCGGATAACGATTCACCATCGGAACGGGACGCTCGTGCTTCGAGACCTGCGCGGGGCCGGGGAGTTCCTGGACAGCATCCGCCGCTCCGTGCGGTCGCGCGGCATTCAAGGGGTCTTTCCCTTGGGAGAAGACGCCGCACGACCGTCCTAACCCGCCTTATTCGCGTCGGCTGCGCCGCCGACGCGAAACGGCGCCCTTCGGGCAGCTCCATCGGCCCTGGGGGCCGATTCCGCTGGACAGCCCCGCTGCATCGCGCTCGACACTCCGT
>JACPRC010000015.1 GCA_016190175.1 Planctomycetota bacterium | reverse complement strand
TCCTCACGGCGACGAAGACCCACACCGAGCAGGTGTTCCTCATCTACTCCGACCCCGAGAAGCGGGTCAACCGGATCCTCGATTCGATCGCCGCGCGCCACCCGGACCTGGAGGCGAAGGACGACCTCGGCGAGACGCACCGCGTCTGGCGCGTGATGGACGCGGCGACGATCGCCCAGATCCAGAAGGACCTCGAGGGGCGCGACGCGATCATCGCCGACGGGCACCACCGCTACGAGACGGCGTGGAACTTCCGCGCCGAGATGATGAAGCAGAAGGCCCGCTGCGACGGCACCGAGACGTTCGAAAACGTCCTCGCGACCCTCATCAACATGGACGACGAGGGCATGACGATCTTCGGCACGCACCGGCTGTGCGCCGACGTGCCGGACTTCGACCTCGCGCGCCTCCTCGCCGCCGCAGGGCGGTTCTTCGACGTCCGGCCGTATCCGTTCGCGAACGACGCGGAGGAGGGCTTCGCCCGCCGGGAGCTCCTCGAGGACCTGAAGATCGAAGGGATGGCGCGCCCGTGCTTCGGCGTCGCCGCGCGCGGGGCGGACGCGCACTGGCTCTTCGTCGTGAAGGACCCGAAGGCCGCCGCCGCGAAGGTAAAGGCGCCGAGGTCCGAGGAGTGGCGGTCGCTCGACGTCAACCTCCTCCATTCCGCGGTCCTCGATCCGATGCTGGGGATCGGCCCCGCGCAGCTTGCCGCGGAACGGAACGTGGAGTTCCTCCGCGACCCGAACGAAGCGATCGACAAGGCGCGCGCCGGCGGGAAGTACCAGGCCGCCTTCCTCGTCAATCCCGTGAAGCTCTCGCAGATCCGCACGATCGTATCGAAGGGGGAGCGATTCCCCCAGAAGACGACGGACTTCTACCCGAAGCTGCTCACGGGTCTGCTGCTCTGCAAGCTCAACTTCGCGTCGAGGTGACCGATGCACAAACGACTCTTCATCCCGGGCCCCGTCGAGGTCGATCCCGAGATCCTGCAGGCCTGCGCCGTCCCGATGTTCGGCCACCGGTCGAAGGAGTACGAGACGCTCCACGGCGCCGTGAAGTCCAAGCTCCGGAAGTTCTTCGGGACGGAGAAGGGGAACGTCTTCCTCTTCACGTCGAGCTCCACGGGGGCGATGGAGGCGTGCCTGCGGAACCTCGCCGGGAAGCGCGTCCTCTCGTGCGCCTGCGGCGCCTTCAGCGAGCGATGGGGCGAGATGGCCCCCGAGAACGGGAAGGAGAACGACGTCTACGCCGTCGAGTGGGGCGAGCCGAACCGGCCGGAGGAGATCGACCGGCGTCTCGCGTCGGGGAAGTACGACTGCATCACCCTCGTCTACAACGAGACCTCCACCGGCGTCATGAACCCGCTCGCCGAGACGGCCGCGGTCATGGCGAAGTACCCCGACGTCAGCTTCTGCGTGGACGCCGTGAGCGCGATGGCGGGCGTTCCGATCGAGCCCGGGAAGCTCGGGATCGACGTCGTCCTCGCGGGGACGCAGAAGGCCTTCGGGCTCCCGCCTGGCCTCGCGGTGGCCTGGGTCTCCGATCGCGCGATCGAGAAGGCGAAGAAGATCCCCGCGCGAGGCCACTACTTCGACTTCCTCCAGCTCAAGAAGTACGACGAGAAGAACCAGACGCCGGAGACGCCGGCGATCTCCCTCATCCACGCGCTGGACGTGCAGCTCGACCGCTTCTTCCGGGAGGGGCTCGACGCGCGATGGGCGCGCCACCGCGCGATGGCCGAGAGCTGCCGCGCGTGGGCCGACCGTCACTTCAAGATGTTCCCCGAGAAGGGATACGAGTCCGTCACGCTGAGCTGCATCGAGAACACGCGGAAGATCGACGTGAAGAAGCTGAACGACGAACTCGGGAAGCGAGGCGCGGTCATCTCGGACGGCTACGGGAAGATCAAGGACCGGACGTTCCGCATCGCCCATATGGCGGACACGAAGCCGGAGGATTTGAAACAGCTCTTGGGCTGGATCGACGAGATTCTGAAACTGTGATCGCCCGCGAGGAACTGGAGCGCCGGGAGGAGCAGCTCCTCGCCCCGTTCGCGGCGAAGAGCGCGCGCGCGCGGCGGCTCCATCCCGAGCCGGAGCATCCGTACCGCACCGCTTTCCAGCGCGACCGCGACCGCGTGATCCACTGCGCGGCGTTCCGGCGCCTCCAGTACAAGACGCAGGTTTTCGTCAACCACGAGGGGGATTACTACCGGACGCGGCTGACCCACTCGACGGAGGCCGCGCAGATCTCCCGCACGATCGCGCGCGCGACGGGGTTGAACGAGGACCTGTGCGAGGGGCTCGCCCTGGCGCACGACCTCGGCCACACCCCGTTCGGCCACTCCGGCCAGGACGCTCTCGACGACTGCATGCGCGACCACGGCGGCTTCGAGCACAACCGCCAGAGCCTCCGCGTGGTCACGGTCCTCGAACGCCGCTATCCGGACTTCCCGGGGCTCAACCTGACGTGGGAGACGCTGGAGTCGATCCGGAAGCACGACGTCAAGCCGGACCGTCCGGTCGAGGCGGAGTACCGCCCCGAGTGGGCGCCGCTCCTCGAAGCGCAGGCGGTGGACGTCGCGGACTCGATCGCCTACGACGCGCACGACATCGATGACGGAGTGGAGGCGGGGCTGATCGACGAGTCGAGACTCGAGGAGCTGGAGTTCTGGCGCGAGTCCGTCGCGGAGGTCTGCCGCCGGTGGCCGGCCGTCGGGGGCGAGATGCTCGTCCGCCAGTCCGTCCTGCGGCTCATCAACACGGAGGTCTCGGACCTGGTGGAGTCGACGCTGGAGAACGTCCGGCGCCTCGATCTTCGCGACCTCGCCGGCGTGCGGGCGGCGCGGGAGCGCGTCGTCGCGTTCTCGCCCGGGGTGGAGCGGCGCAAGCGCGAGCTGGAGGCGTTCCTCCAGCGGAACGTCTACGGAAACTACCGCGTCGTCATCATGCACGAGAAGGCGCGAAAGTTCGTGACGGAGCTCTTCCGGGCGTACGTGGGGAACGTCGCGCAGCTCCCGCCGCGCTTCCAGGAGTGGGCGCGTGAGGTCGGCCCCCACCGGGCCGTCGCCGACTACATCGCGGGGATGACCGACCGCTACGCGCAGGAGGAGTACAGGAAGTTGTTCACCCCGTTCGAAAACATCCTATAGTAGTGGACCGCCGCCGGAATCGGCGCTGACGGGTTCGCGCCTTCCGGGTCGGTCCGGTTCCCCTCCCCCGAGTATCCCGGGGTGGAGGAGGGGGTGCGGGGGAGTCCTCCCCCGCCTCCTTTCTTCTTCGTTCTTTGTTCTTGGTTCTCTCGGGCACGGATCGGTGAACGGAATGCTCCACGTCATCCGCGGCCTCTTCGTCCTGGTGTGCTCCCTCCTGGGATGGCAGCTCGGCGTCGAGGTCTACCGGCTGCCCTGGTGGGAAGGCCTGCTGTTCGGCTTCCTGACCGGCTTCTGCTGCGCGATCCTCGAGATGTCCTTCGCGCGGCGCTTCATCTCCATCCTCTCGGTCCTCATGTTCGGCGTCGTCGTCGGTTTCCTCGCGTCCTACTTCGTGATCGGCGCGCTCGACCTGATCCCGGGGTTCGCCCCCCCCGACCCGCCGGCCTCGCCGCTGCCGCCCGCGACCCAGGCGGAGGAGGCGATGCGGGTCTACTCCAACGAGCACGCCTCCTATCTCCAGAAGCAGAACGCCTACCTCCAGGAGAAGAGGGCGTACCTGTACCGGAACTACGGCATCATGTTCGTCCTCAGCTTCCTCTCCGTGCTGACGATCCTGCACACGAAGGACGACTTCAAGTTCGTGATCCCCTTCGTCGAGCTGCGCCGGGAGGGGAAGACCGGCCGGCCCATGCTCGTGGACACGAGCACGATCATCGACGGCCGCATCGCCGACGTCATCGAGACGAAGGTCATCGACACGCCGATCATCGTTCCGCGGTTCGTGCTGGACGAGCTCCAGGCGGTGGCGGACTCGCAGGACAAGATGAAGCGGACCCGCGGGCGACGCGGGCTCGACATCCTGAACCGGATGCGCAAGAGCAAGGGCGCCGACATCCAGGTCCAGGACGTGACCCTCCTGCACGTGGAGGGCGTCGACGCGAAGCTCGTCCGCTTCGCCAAGATGATCGACGCGCGCATCGTGACGAACGACTTCAATCTCAACAAAGTCGCGCAGGTCCAGGGCGTCGAGGTCATCAACATCAACGACCTCGCCAACGCGCTCAAACCGATCCTCCTGCAGGGCGAGAAGATCGCGCTGAAGATCCTCCGCACGGGGGAGAGCCCGGGGCAGGGGGTGGGCTACCTCGACGACGGCACGATGGTCGTCGCCGAGGAGTGCGCGAACCGGATCGGGCAGGTCGTGGATCTCACGGTCACGAACGTGCTCCAGACGAGCGCCGGGCGGCTGGTCTTCGGGAAGCCGGGAGAGGGCGCGGCGCGGGGGTGAGCGCGACCGTCGGCCGTTCTCTCTCGTGGAAACGACTTGATCGGCGAAACACAACCAAGTAGCACGCGCGCGGGATCTTGAAAGGTGAATGACACCGAATTCCGATTCTACAAGGTGACGCGTATCCTGATAGTCGGGGTCGCCGGGGCAGGCAGCCTGTCCACGGGCAAGATCACATATGCGTACTTCCCCTTCGTCGTCCGCATCGAGCCCATCCCGCTCTTCTGAGACGGCGTTCGCGAGTCGCCGTTCGGTGCGCGGCTTGGCTGCGGGGAGCGTCATCGTCTTCATCGCCTCGCTTGCGCTCCTCGGACTGGCGGCCGGACTCTATCGACGGAAGGGAGAGAAGCCGCCGGTGGGACCGCGCCGCGAACCGGGCGCTTCGCCGGCGGCCGGCCAAGCCCGCCTGCCGCGACTGAAAGTGGATCCTGGGATGGTTCTCCGCTACCAGTACACCTATCGGCTATCGGATTCCCTGACGCGCGGAGGCCCGTCCGGCTTCGAATCACAATGGGAAATCAGCGTCACCGCGGGGTCGGAGCCCTCCGGTGGGCTCTTGATGAAATGGGACGAGGGCCGGTTCAAGTACGCGAATGGGTCGATCGACAGGAGCCTCATCGGTCTCCAATGCCGATTGCCGCTGACCGAGGACGGCTGCGGGCTCCGCTGGTCGGCCGTGCGTCCCAGCGGCCTGATCCCGGAGCAGCACGCGTTCCTGTTCTTCGGGATCATGGTCCCGGAATCGGGGCAGGAGGTCCCGGCATTCTCGTCCTGGCGCGGCGATCCGGTACAGGCACTCGCCTTCTTCACGGCACGCACTCCCGACATGCTCGTGGAGCCGCCCGAAGGTCTGCTGGTCTACCGGTGGGCCGGCCCTGCCGTGTGGGAGAACCGGGCATGCACGGCCGTCGCGCGGCTCTGGAAGGGAGTCTACCATCAGAAGGACGCGCCCATGAGGGAGAGTCGCGACCAAGCGGTCATCACGCTGGACAACGAGACGGGCTGGCCGCTGCACGTGCGCGGGCGGATCACCGATTCGTACTTGGAGGACGGACCAGAGCGGACGTGGACGGTCTCTCGAACGCTTACATACGACTACGAGTTGAATCGCAAGGGGCCGGTACGATGACGCGTGGTGACAAAGCGCTCTTGTGGATGTCCGGACTCTGCTGCGCGGGAGCCGCCTGCCTGACGGTGGCGTCCCTTGTCGGACCCCGCCGACATTCCCCTGATCGTCCGAAGACGGTCGAAGAGGCGCGTGCGGCCGTGGCGTCGGATCAGTTCATCGGTCTCTTCCCGGACTTGTCCGGCCGTGAACGGAGCTTTTGGGACAAGACCCGGGGCATGGCGACGGAGAGCGAAGTCTCCAGGATTCACACGCCTGAGGAGTCGCAGAAAACGTTCGGGGATCTCGCCATTCCCGACACGCTGGGGGGGCTCGAGTGGAAGAGCATGCCGATCGATAGCCTCGTGACCCAGTTCCTCGCATTGAAGGGCACGCTGGGGGGGCTGGAGGCGCAGCAGTTCATGCGAGCCCTTGTCTCTCGTATCTCCGGCAGCGAGCGCGACCTCGAATCGGCTCTGGGGCTCGCGGAGGCGGGCGCTCGAAATGCCATGTCGTCCGTCATCGTCACCGCGTTGGGCCGGATTCCGCACGATCGCGCCGTGGACTTCCTGGACCGGCTTTCCCGGGAGGGAGATCCGGAATCCCGGCTCCTGGCCGTCCTGTCTCTTTCCCAGAGCGGCCGTGAACCCTACCTGAATGTGCCGCCGGAGAGGTTGAAGACGGTCACCTCGATCGATCCGGAGCCGGCCTACGCCGTGCGGGATCCCCGGCACGGAGGTATCCTCCTCGGCCGCCTCGAGCAGGAACGCGATCACAAGGTCCTCGCGCACCTGATTACGTTGCTCGGGGACGGGCAGGATGCACCACGTAGCTCCTCCCCCCCTCCCCATGAGGTGGATCACGAGAAAGTGACGAAGCTCACGGTCGAGTACGCCCTCCATGCGGAAAACGCCGACGTCCGCAGGGCGGCCCTATCCGCTCTTCAACATACTCAGGCCGATTCGGCCATCGATGCGCTCACTCGAGCGCTCACGTCCGATCCGGTTGCGGGCAATCGCTCCGTCGCTGCCATCTCGCTCTGCAACCTACCTGGAGACGACCGGATCCTCCGCTCCGCGCGCCACGCGGCTTCCGACCGCGACGAGAATGTTCGCGGCAATGCCGCGCAATTGCTTACTCCCTCTATGTGGCCGGACCGGCGGGACGAAATCCTCGCCTTGAACATCGACCTGTATCGCCGCGAGGGATCCGCTCGCGTTCGGTGGTGGTACGTCGGGAATCTGGGACGGTTCGGAGCGGCGGGGCGAACCTACCTTCAGGATGTGGCCACGAACGACCCCGATCCGGAAATCCGGGAGATGGCATTGAGAATCCTCGCCAAGAATCCCGAGTAGGGGTTCTTGCATCGTCAGGCTCGCCTCTTCGGGTGCCTCCAGCCCGCCCTTGATCCCGGTCCGGCTGAAGGCTCATGGTTGACAGTTCACCTCGCGGCTCGGAACTTCCTTCCCCCGCTTCCGGAAGGACTTTCCTTCCGCCCCCGCTTCCCCCGCGAATCCCGCTCGCCGCGCTTGGCACGCCCGTTGCATCTCTCCCCGCACCATGGAAGGGTGCGATCGGCTCAGGGACGAGTTGGTCTTCGCGCTGTCGGATCTCTTCGACGACTCGCCGTCTCCGGACCTGATCGACCTCCTGGTCGGGGCTCTCTCGGGGATGGTGACGGAATGATCTTCGGTCTGTACGCGGCGGGACTCGGCGCGATCGGCCAGAGCGTCCGGCTGGACCTGATCGCGAACAACCTCGCCAACGTGAACACCCCCGCCTTCCGGCGCGACCAGCTCACCTTCCGCGAGCGCCTCACGGAGGCGCTCGAGGACCGGCCGGACCTCAAGTACTACAACTCGCTCGTCCACCGGTACGGCGGAGCGCCCTTCATCGACGGGATCTCCTACGACAAGGAGGCCGCGTCCTACGACGTCACCGGCCGCGCCCTCGACTTCGCGATCCGCGGGGACGGCTACTTCACCGTCCGCGAGCGCAACACGGACCGCCTCTTCTACACCCGCGCGGGCAACTTCGTCCTCGACAGCCAGGGCAACCTCGCGACGGCGGACGGGAAGTACCTCGTCCTCTCCGAGGAGGGCGAGGCGATGCGTGTGGATGCGGCCAACGCGAACGACCTGAAGCTCGACGCGGCCGGCGCGCTCCACCAGGGCGACGTCCTGATGGGCCGTTTCCGGATCGTGGACTTCTCGGACGCGGAGGGCGTCCGCAAGATCGGCGAGAACCTGTACCAGCCGTTCGCGGCCGAACGGGTCGAGGCGCCCGAGGCCCGGGTCGTCCAGGCGGCCCTCGAGGCCTCGACCGTCAATCCGGTCGTCGAGATGGTGGACATGATCCGCACGATGCGCGCCCTCGAGTCGAACCTGCAGATGGTGCGGATCCAGGACGGGACGCTGGACCGCGTGGTGAACGAGTTCGGGCGGCCGGCCCGCTAGGAGGATTCCGATGACGCTTCGCGCCCTTTCCATCGCCGCGACGGGCGGCCGCGCGCTGATGAACAAGATCGACACGATCTCCAACAACCTCGCGAACGTGAACACGACCGCGTTCAAGAAGGCGCGCGCCAACTTCGCGGACCTCTTCTACCAGCAGATCCAGCGCGCCGGCTTCGGCGAGGCGGAGAAGAACCAGCACCCGACGGGGCTCTCCTTCGGCATGGGCGTGCGCCTCGCCTCCACCGAGAAGCTCTTCGAACAGGGGTCGCTCGAGAACACGGGCCGGAACCTCGACGTCGCCATCGACGGCGAGGGCTTCCTGGCCATCTCGCTTCCCGACAGCACCGTCGCCTACACCCGCGCGGGGTCGCTCCACGTCGACTCCCAGGGGAACCTCGTGACTCCGCAGGGCTTCCTCCTGAACCCGCAGATCACGGTGCCCACCAACATCACGAGCATCCTGATCGACACGACGGGCCTGATCCAGGGCGTCGACCCGACGCAGCCCGCCGTGCTCCAGCCCGTCGGCCAGTTCCAGCTCACGCGTTTCATCAACGCGAGCGGACTCGAGGCGATCGGCGACAACCTCTACCGCGAGACGCCCGCGTCGGGCCAGCCCCAGACGGGCGCCCCCACCCAGGGAGGCCTCGGGTTCATGCGCCAGGGCTTTCTCGAGGAGTCGAACGTCGACGTGATCAAGGAGATGGTCGACCTGATCCAGACGCAGCGGGCGTTCGAGATCAACGGCAACAGCATCAAGGCGGCGGACGAGATGCTCCAGAACGTGAACGGGCTCCGGAGGTAGGCGATGTTCCTCGCTCTCTTGCTGGCCACAGGGGACGTGCTCGTCCTCAAGGAGAAGGCCGCCGCGTCGGGCCGGTACGTCACGGTCCTGGACGTCGTCCGGGACGAGAAGCTCGGCTTCGCGGCGCGCGAGGACCTGAAGTTCGTCTACCTCGGACGCGCGCCGGAATCGGGCGAGCGGGTCATCACGGGCGAGGAGATCTTGAAGGAACTCCGGCGCCGCGGCCTGGGCGGCTACACCGTCCAGGGCGAGAAGGTCGCCGTCACGGTCGCGGAAGCGGGGCCCCGGGTGGGAGAGTGGGGCCGGGAGGCTCTGGCGTTCGAGGTGAAGTGCCACCTCGTGACCTCGAGGCGGATGCGGTCCGACGACTTCGCCGTCCGCATCTCGTACCTCGAGCCGGAGTCCGTCCCGTCCGGGTTCGCGGTGGTCGAGGTCCGGCCCCGGGACGAGTCGGACCTCGAGCGGGCGGAGTACATGATCGTCCTCGAGAACGCGCAGAAGCGCCGCATGACGGCCGAGGCGATCGTCCGCGTGCTGACGATGCGCGAGGTCGCCTTCGCGACGCGCGACCTCGGCGTCGGCCGGACCGTGACGCGCGACGACTTCGAGATCCGGCGCGTCGAGGCGGAGCAGACCGACCGGCTCGTGAGCGACGTCGGCTCGCTCGTGGGCGCGCGGGTGCTCGCGAAGATCCCGAAGGGGCAGCCGCTCACGAGGATCGACCTCAAGCTCAAGCCCGCGATTCGCCGGCGCGACCTCGTCCGCGCCCGGCACAAGTACATCGAAACGAAGGCCCGCGCGGCGGAGGACGGCGCGATCGGCGAGATCGTCTGGCTGGAGTACGCGACGACCGGGACGCGCTTCCGCGGCCGCGTGGTTTCGTCCGAGGAGGTCGAGGTCGTGGAAGAGGAGAAGAGGAGATGAACAGGATCGTGACGGCGTTGTGGCTGGTGCTGGCGGCGATGCCCGCTTCGGCCCAATTGATCGGGCAGGACGACGACGGCTCCCCCCTGGATCCGCCGAAGAAGCCGCCCTTCCGGAAGCACGACCACATCCGCATCCTCGTCGTGGAGCGGTCCACGGCGAGCACGCAGTCCACCCTCCAGAGCGACCGCCGCAGCCGCACGGAGATGGAATTCAACAAGTTCGTCAACTTCGAGACGCGCGGGACCGCCCTGCCGCGGATCTTCGCGACGAATCTCACCGACGACCCGGGGATCAACATCGACGCCCGGTACCGGCGCGACAACAGCGGCAAGACGAACCGGAACGTGGACCTGACCTTCGTCGTGACGGCGGAGATCGTGGACATCCGTCCGAACGGCAACCTCGTCCTCGAGGCGAAGAAGCGCCGGAAGATCAACGCCGACGTCGAGGAGATCCGCCTGACGGGAGAAGTCTCCCCGAACTTCGTCGTGAACCGCACGGTGAAGTCCGAGGACATCGTGAACCAGTCCATCGAGGTCTCCGGCTCCGGGCCCGCGAGCGACGTCTCGAAGCCCGGATGGCTCGGCTGGCTCCTGGACAAGCTGTGGCCGTTCTAGGCCGGCCGGCGGCTCTTTGCTAACGGGACCCCTCTCCGGTGCCTCGGGACCCGGGTGAGCACCAGCTCACCCGGTCCCGGGGACCATTACCCGGCTCGCGGCCAAGGGCTGATGGCTGAGAGCTGATGGCTGGGGGCTGATCTGACATGGAGGTCAGAAACATGAACAAGGCGGTTCTCGCGCTCGCGCTCCTCGGCGCCACCCCCGTCTGCGCCCAGACGGTGAAGGATTTCGTGGAAGTCGACGGGGCGGACACCAACCCCCTCACGGGCGTGGGCGTCGTCCTGGGTCTCAACGGCAACGGCGACTCCCCGAAGGGGCCGTCCGCGACCCGCCTCTCGAACCTCCTCCAGCACTTCAGCAGCTCGGAGATCGCGGCGGAGACCCTGACCGCGAAGAACGCGGCGCTCGTCTTCGTGACCGCCGAGCTTCCCCCCTTCGCCAAGAAGGGGACGCAGATCGACGTGCGCATCAGTTGCGCGGGCGACGCGAAGTCCATCATCGGCGGCGAGCTGATGATCACGGACCTCCGCGATGTCGGAGGTCGCGACCGCGAGAAGCCCCCCCTCTATGCCTGGGCCCGGGGCCGCATCGTCGGCCAGGGCGACGCGAGGGGCGGCAATCCGACGGTGGGCGTCGTTCCCAACGGGGCCACGATCTACCACGAGCTGAAACCCGAATGGGTGAAGCCGATGGCCTATCCTCTCAAGGACCGCCTGGTCGGCAAGAAGATCAACGGCAACGAGAACGCGATCATCCGAGGACGGGTGTTCCGCCTGAACCTGCGCCGCACCGACCTGACGATCGCGAGCGAACTTGCGAACGCCATCAACCTGAAGGCACTGAGAGGCCCCATCGGCACGAACGTCGGGTTCAACGTCGCGCGCGCCCTCGACGGCGGCACGGTCGAGGTCGTCATCCCCTCCAAGGACGAATGGGAGACGGTGCAGCCCAGGGGCAGCTATCCGAACCCGGGCTACTACGACGATCCCGTTTCCTGGGTCCAGTTCGTGCTCAACATCAACGTCAAGCTGGCGACGAACCCGAGGGCCGTCGTCACGATCAACGACGTGACGAAGACCGTCGTCTGGACCGACGATGTGAAGGTGCGCCGGGGACGCGTGATCCTCAAGAACGGCGACATCATGGGGGTCGACGAGGAGAAGACCCTGACGGAGGCGATGGCGGCCTGGCGCAAGGGGTTGTCGGGCCAGGATCTCATCGACGGCATCCGCGCGCTCGATGCGGCCGGCCTGCTCGTCGGAAGGGTGGAGTCGAAATGATCCAGGAAGTCGCGAAGCCCGCCGCCGGCGCGGCCGGCGCGGCCGCCCCGAGGCAGGAGCCCCGCCTCAAGCAGCTCGACGAGCTCGCCCGCGCGTTCGAGTCGTTCTTCGTCCAGACCATGATGAAGACGATGCGCTCGACCGTGCAGAAGAGCGGTTTCCTCGACGGCGGCCTGGGCGAGTCGGTCTTCACCGACCTCTTCGACGTGGAGGTCGCGAACCGCGCCGGGGAGCACGGGGACGGGATGGGGATCGCGAAGATGCTGGTGAATCGCTACGCGAAATACCTGAAGCCGGCGCCTCCCGCTTCCTTCGATCGGAGAGGATGAGATGAACGCGCCGCTGGCCGAGCTCGCCGGGACCCTCGCGGAGGAACTGCGGCTCCAGACGGGGCTGCTGGAACTCGCGCGGAAGAAGCGGGACGCGCTCGTGGCCGTGGACACGGCGGCGGTGGACGCGATCACCCGGCGCGAGCAGAGCCTCCTCGCCGCCGCCGGATCGACGGCCTCTTCGCGGCTGAGGCTCACGGTCGAGGCGGGCCGGGCGCTGGCGCTCCCCCCGGAGTCCGGGGTCACCGCGATCGCCGCGCGCGCGGAGGAGCCGCACGCCTCGCGGCTGGCCGGCCTGGCGAAGGAGCTGAAGGACGTCCTGCGCGAACTGTCGCGCGTGACCCACTCCTGCCGCGTCCTCACGGAGGAGTCCCTCGGGTTCGTGAAGCGTTTCTTCCGCATCCTCGGAGGCGCGGACCAGACGCAGCCGGGGTACTCGCGCCGCGGCGCGCCGCCCGCGCCGGGCCCCGCGCGGCTCCTGATCGACGAGGTGGTGTGACGTGGTTCTCCTCAGCTCCCTGAACACGGCGCTCACGGGCCTCAACTCGGCCATGGCGGCCCTCCAGACCACGGGCCACAACATCGCCAACGCCTCGACGCCCGGCTACTCGCGCCAGCGCGTCGAGATGGAGGCGAACCGCGCCCTCGACTACGGCCGCTTCGAGATCGGCCGCGGCGTCAACCTCAAGCGCATCCAGCGGCTCGTGGACGAGAGCCTCGAGGGACGCCTCCGCGATTCCACGGCCACCCTCGGCAACCTCTCCGTCCAGAGCGAGAACCTCCAGCGCATCGAGGCGCTCCTCGACGCCCTCTCGGACTCCGATCTCGGGACGCACCTCGATAATCTGTTCGAGGCGATCCAGGATTGGGCGAACGACCCCGACGACGTCTCCGCGCGCAACGGCGTCCTCGAGGCGG
The DNA here is from genome assembly GCA_016190175.1 of Planctomycetota bacterium. GTDB lineage: Bacteria > Planctomycetota > MHYJ01 > MHYJ01 > JACPRB01 > JACPRC01. The sequence goes on along the minus strand of JACPRC010000015.1, from coordinate 5,395 downwards.
CGAGGACGGCCGCCGATTCCTTCAACTACGTCTCCGGCCAGGTCCGGCGGCAGCGCGAGCAGGTCAACGACGAGATCGTCGTCACGGTCGGCGAGATCAACCGGCTCACGGACGAGATCGCGGACCTGAACCGGCAGGTCCTCCTCCAGGAGAACGGCGGCGTGGACGTGGGGACGGCCAACGACCTGCGCGACCGCCGCGGGCTCCTGGCGCGCCAGTTGAGCGACCTCATCGGCGTCACGACCGTAGAAACGACCACGGGCGAGATCAACGTCCTCGCCGGAAGCGCCTACCTCGTCTTCGGCCAGCAGTCGTACGCGCTGACGACGAGCCAGAAGGTCGTGGACGGGCTCCTCTTCGACACCCCCGTGTTCGCCAGCGGGTCCGCGAACCTCACCGCGGCCGGCGGGAAGCTCGCGGGGCTCATCGAGACGCGGGACAACCTCACGCGCGAATTCCAGCAGGGGCTCGACCAGCTCGCGCACGAACTCGCGTTTCAGTTCAACCGGATCCAGTCCACGGGGCAAGGCCTGGAGCGGTTCTCGCTCCTGACGAGCCGGGACGGGATCCCCGTCTCGACCGTCCCCATCGCGATCGAGGGGAGCGTCACGTCGGCCTCGACGGCGAACACGCTCATGGACTCCTCGCTCGTCGGCGCGGCGAGCCCGGTGGGCCGCCAGTTCATCGTGCTCGGCGGCCGGAACGTCCTGGAGAAACGGACGATCACGGACTTCGATCCCGTGAACGGCACGCTCTTCTTCGACGGCGACATGCCCGCGCCCCTGGCGATCGGCGACCGCTACCAGATCACGGAGCTGGAATTCCCGGTCGTCAACGGCAGCTTCCAGTACGTCGTGACCAACGAGATCACGGGCTCGCAGCAGAAGTTCACGATCACGGTCGATCTCGACCGGATCGGCGCCGACACGACCCTCGCGGACGTCGCGGCCCAGCTCAACGCCGCGCTCCCGGGAAGCGCGACGATCCTCCCGGACGGGAAGCTCCGGCTCCAGTCGCCCACGAACGACGTCCGGCTCGCGTTCGCCAACGACACGAGCGGGTTCGTGGCGGCGATCGGGCTCAACACCTTCTTCGACGGCACCGACGGCGAGTCGATCCGGGTAAACCCCGATCTGCTCATCAAGCCCTCGCTCCTCTCGGCCGCCAAGTCCAACGCCGACGGGGACAATTCGAACGCCCTCGAGTTCGCCGCCCTCCGATCGAAGGGGGTCGTGAGCGGAGCGTCGCTCGAGGACTTCTACCAGGGGCTCGTCGGGACGCTGGGCACGCGGACGTCGGAGATGAAGAACCGCGCCGAGAACCAGCAGCTCGTGCTCCAGCAGCTCGAGAACCAGCGCGAGCGGACCTCGGGCGTCAACGTGGACGAGGAGGCGGTGAAGATGCTGGAGTTCCAGCGCGCCTTCCAGGCCTCCGCGCGCTTCCTCGCCGTGGTGGACACCCTTCTGGACACGCTGATCAACGGGTTGTGACATGCTGCCTCCGGGAACGCCCTTCGTCAGCTCCACCTTCTCGCGGGTCTCCACCGTCCTGGGCCGCGACGTGGTCCTGGGGAACCTGCGCCGGAACCAGGAGGAGCTCCTCCGCATCCAGGAGCAGCTCGCGACGGGGTTCAAGGTCCTGCGTCCCTCGGACGACGCGATCGCGTCGAACCGCGTGCTCGACTTCCAGCTCCGCATCCGGCGCGACGAGCAGTTCGTGCGGAACATCGACCGGGGCGTCTCGCGACTGGAGACGAGCGACGACGCGCTGGGGGGGATGAACGACCTCGTCACGAAGGCGAAGACGATCTCGCTCCAGCAGGTGCAGAGCACCGCGACGGCGGCGACCCGGCTGACCGCCGCGACGGAGGTCTCGGCGCTCCTCAAGCAGGCGGTGAACCTCGGAAACACGCAATTCGAGGACCGGTACCTCTTCGGCGGGAGCCGGAGCGAGAGCACGCCCTTCCTCGTCGTGGGCAACGCGGTCGCGTTCGGCGGGGACGTCCGGGCCTTCGATGCCGACGTCGCCGACGGACTCCGGGCCCAGACGAACGTCACGTCGGACGCGCTCGGCGTCCTCTCGGACGAGATCCGCGGCGTCGATCTCACGCCGGGCCCGACGTTCCTTCAGCCGATCGACCTCGATCCGCGCGTCTCCGACTCCACGAAGCTCTCGGCGCTCAACCGGGGCGAGGGCGTGCGGCTCGGCTCCATCCAGGTCACGGGCACGGGCACGGCGACGATCGACCTGCGGATCGCGGAGACCGTGGGGGACGTGAGAGACTTGATCAACGCGCAGACGGGGACGACGGGCGTCTCAGTGCTCGGATTCAATCCGGCGTTGAACGGGTTGCAATTGACTTCGGTTGCGCCGATCACGGTGCAGGAGGTCGGCAACGGCGTAACGGCGCTGGACCTGGGCATCCAGGTCACGGGCGCCGTCTCGCCGTTCGACGGGGGCGACCTCGATCCGAACGTGATCGAGGAGACGCTCATCGGCGACCTCCGTGGGGGCCTCGGGCTCGACCCCGCCGGCGTCGCGATCACGAACGCGACCTCGGGCTCCTCGTTCTCGGCGACCGTCGCCCCGGGCTCCACGGTGGGAGATCTCCTCAACAACCTCAACACCGCGAACGTCTACGTGGACGCGCGCATCAGCTCGACCGGGCGGGGGATCGACGTCCTCTCGCGCCTCTCGGGGGGCCGGCTGACGATCGCGGAGAACGGCGGCGCGACCGCGAATCAACTCGGCCTTCTCTCCACGCTCGCCCACGCGGGAATCGAGGACCTCAACGGCGGGCAGGGCGTCGGCAGCGCGGACGGGCTCGACATCAAGATCACGAAGAAGGACGGAACGGTCGCGTACTTCGACGTGGACAACGCCACGTCGGTGCAGGCGCTCGTGGACGCGATCGACAACACCGCCGGCCTCGACGCGACGATCACGGGCGCGGGGCTGAACCAGATTGAGATCACCGACACGACCGTCGGCGCTCCGACGTTCACGATCGTGAACTTCAACGGGAGCTACGCGGCGACGAACCTCGGGATCGCGGGGACGGCGGCCGCGACGATCACGGGGACTCCGCTGACCTTCGACGGGGTCCAGCCCGTGGGGCTCTTCACCGGACTCATCCGCCTCCGCGACGCGCTCCTGGCGAACGACACGATCGGCATCAACCAGGCCGCCCGGCTCCTGGAGCAGGCGCAGAAGAAGGTCCTCACCGCGCGCGCGGACGCGGGCGCGCGCACGGCGTCGATGGAGCTGACGAAGAACCGGCTCGAGAACGAGAAGCTGGAGCTGAAGAAGCTCATGTCCGACTCCCGGGACGCCGACCTCGCGGAGGTGGCGACGCAGTTCCAGATCCAGCAGACGGTGCTGGAGGCGTCGCTGGCGGTCGCGTCCCGGATCCTCCAGACGAGTCTCTTCAACTACCTATGAAGATCAGCACGACCCGCTTCGGGGAGATCGAGGTCGCCGAAGGCCAGGTCTACGCGTTTCCCGAGGGGATCCTCGGGTTCGCGGACCTCAAGCGGTACGCCGTCTTCGCCCCGAAGGCCGGCCCGTTCCAGTGGCTCCAGTCGGCGGAGATGCCGTCGCTCGCGTTCGTGGTGACGGATCCCTCGATGTTCTTCCCCGACTACCGAGTGCAGGTGCGTCCCGAGGACCTCGCCGCGATCCGGCTTTCCGATACGGCGCAGGGCGTCGTCCTCGTGATCCTCACGGTGCCGAGGGATCCGAAGGAGATCACGGCGAACCTCGTGGGGCCGCTCGTCTTCAACGCGGCCGAGAAGCTCGCCCGCCAGATGGTCCTGGCGGACCCGAAGTACGCGACGAAACACCGGCTGTTCCCGGGGTAGCCATGCTGGTACTGACGCGGACGGTGAACGAGACGATCATGATCGGCGACGACATCGAGATCACGATCGTCGACGTCAAGGGGGACAAGGTCCGCGTCGGGATCCGGGCGCCGTCGCACGTGCCGGTGCACCGCAAGGAAGTGTATCTCTCGATCAAGCAGGCGAACGTCGAGGCGGCGCTCTCGCTGCCGGAGTCCCTCGAGGAACTGCGGAAGATCCTCGAGCAGAAGGGGCCGAAGCCCGGCGGAGCGGCCCCGAAACCGTAGGAGGTGAACCATGGGCCTTCGCGTCAACACGAACATCCCCGCGCTCATCGCGCTGCGCCATCTCACGCTGACGGACGCGCGCCGCCAGCTCGCGTTCGAGCACATGTCCACGGGAGTGCGGATCAACCGCGCATCGGAAGACCCGACCGGGTTGGCGCTTTCCGAGGGGCTGCGCTCGGACATCCGCAGCCTCGAACAGGCGACGCAGAACAACGAGTCGGCCGACAATCTGCTGACCACGGCGGACGCCGCGCTCGCGGAGATCCAGGATCTCCTGATCGGGATCAAGGCCTCGATCGTCTCCGCGATGAACGGCCCCGCCACGCCGTCGCAGATCGCCGCGGAACAGGACTTCGTGGACTCCTCCCTCTCGGCGATCGACCGCATCGCGGCCTCCACCCGCTTCGGCGAGATCAACCTTCTCAACGGACAGTCCGGGTTCACCGTGCAGAACGTGGACGCCGCCGGCATCCGCGCCGTCGTGCCGGAGGAGGTCCGCTTCAATCCGCTGGTCGACCCCACCCCGTTCTCCCTGACGATCGTGACGCCGCCGAACGAGGCCCTGGACGTGGACGCCGTCGTCACGTTCGAGGGAGTCACGTTCACGGGTCAGGGCGCGACGGTCGCGCTCAACACGCCCACCTTCCGCGGCACGGTCGAACTCGTGGACCTCGCTCCCGCCGGCGCCTACACCTGGGAGATCGCGCGCTCGGGCCTGCTGCTCCAGATCGGCCCGAAGGCGATGGCCCCGCACCAGATGACGACCGGCATTCCGGACGTCAGCACGGCGTCCCTCGGACTCCCCGTGGACGCGGCCGGCGCCGACGGGTTCCTCTCCACGATCGGGAGCGGCCTGGCGAACGACCTGTTCACGAACCCGGACAACGCCGCGGCCATCGTGGACCTGGCCGTGGAGCAGATCAGCCGGTTCCGTTCGAACCTCGGCGCGATCTCCGCGCAGATCCTGGAGCCCGCGCGACGCACGAACGAGGTGGCGATCGAGAACCTCAGCGCGGCGGACTCGAGCCTCCGCGACGCGGACTTCGCCGAGGAGATGGCCGAGCAGATCCGCACGCAGGTCCTGTTCGAGTCGGGGATCGCCGTCCTCAGCCAGGCGAGTCTTCTCCCGCGGGCGGTGCTCAAGTTGCTGGAGTAACGCGACGATAGCAACTGTGGCGGGGTACGCGGGCGAGCGGCCACTCTACCGTGAGATCCCCCGGGAGACCCCGACCTGGTCCTGCCGGGCCGGTCGGGGTTGCTCCCGGCCGT
>JACPRC010000160.1 GCA_016190175.1 Planctomycetota bacterium | reverse complement strand
GCCGTACATCACGCCGATCTTCTCGCGGATCTGGTTGATGAAGAGGAGGGAGGTGTGCGACTTCGAGACGGCGGCGGTCAACTTCCTCAGCGCCTGGCTCATGAGCCGCGCCTGAAGCCCCACGTGCTGGTCGCCCATCTCGCCCTCGAGCTCCGCCTTCGGGACGAGCGCGGCGACCGAGTCGACGACGATCACGTCCACGCCGTTCGAGCGCGTGAGGATCTCGGCGATCTCGAGCGCCTGCTCGCCGCTGTCGGGTTGCGAGAGGAGGAGCGAATTGAGATCCACGCCGAGCTTGCGGGAGTAGGTCGGATCGAGGGCGTGCTCCGCGTCGATGAAGGCGGCCTGGCCGCCCAGCCGCTGGGCGTTGGCGATGACCGTGAGGCAGAGGGTCGTCTTGCCGGAACCTTCCGGCCCGAAGACCTCGACGACGCGCCCGCGGGGGATGCCCTTTCCGCCCAGGGCGAGGTCGAGGGAGAGCGAGCCCGTCGTGATCCCCTGGACGTCGAGCCGCGTGTCCTCTCCCAGCCGCATGATGGAGCCCTTGCCGAACTGTTTCTCGATCTGGCCGAGGGCGGCCTTGAGGGCCTCCATGCGGCGATCGTCGCGGACGATGGGGGTCGGGATCGTCATCACCCTCTCCTTCTGAAGTAGCGGAAGCGGAACCGGCGTCATTAGACATCCCTCCAAAATGAGCGTCAACCGGAAACTGCGGCAAGCCCACTGCGGGCCGGCTCTGGATTCCGGCAAGCCGTTCGCCACGGATCCGGTTGCAAAGTCCGTGCCGACCGCGCCGCGCGCCGCATTCGCCGCCGCACGTTACGTTTCGTAACGTCGTGTTACGAATCGTAACGTCGGACCGGAGGGAGTATCGCCGCGAGGTGTGACGGAACGGGTCACGGGTGTCCGGATTCCGGCATCGGGATCCCCGTCTGGGTGGTCCGCACTTATTGTGGCGGACCACCCAGAAAGAACAAAGAGCAAAGAACAAAGAGGAAGGGAGGCGGGGAAGCCTCCCCGCACCCCTCCTCGGGTGCAAGGAGGGGTCCGGGGGAGGCATCCCCCGCCTGCGCGGCCGAAGCCCGCCGCTTCGGCGTGGCGAAGGCCCGGCTCTCTCTGTTCTTTGTTCTCCGTTCTCTGTTCTTTCCGGCTGGTCCATTCACAAGCCGGCGTCTGCGGAGAGGCACGAGCTTCTCGTGCCGTTCGCGCCGTGGTACACTCCCCACAGTCATGTCGCCGGCCCCTTTGGCGTCTTGATCATGATGAGATGAGGTCTTATGGATCCCAGGGTCTTGCTGAATCAGGCCCATGTCTATGCCGTCGTGGTGGCGCAGCGCGAAACCAGGTGTCCGGAGGCCTGGCGAGGCGCGTACGCTACCGTACGGCTGCTCGCGGAGACCGTCGGCGTCAGGATGACGCTGCCGGGAAAGAGCGGGCGGTGGTACGCCTTGGGCATCGACAGGGGCATTCCTTTCGCGACGTATACGGCCAGCTTCGCCGTCCCGGGCCGCACGGTCGGCAAGGAGGTACACCTCGTCCGGCTGCAGGCGGGTTCGGTTCTCAATGTGGGCGTTTGCGAGAAGCTGGATTTGGTCCCGGGATCGACGGGCGGAGGGCTCCAGGCGGAGTTTCTCGATGGCTTCCCCCCCGAGTCGGTTTTCTCGTCCAGTCGATGAGAGTTCCCCCGGAACTTCACTCCCCCGAGGAGCGCACCTCGCAGAAGACCGGCATCGTCAGCAGCCCGCCCCGCGGCTTCGCTGCCTTCGGCTCTTGATTCCTGATCCGACGCTCGGAGGCGCCGCGCCCGCGCGGGCGGGCGCCGGATGTCAACGGTTTCGAGAAGGTCCTTCTCGAACGTCCCGCCTGCGGGGATCGGCGTTCGTCCGAGTGGGCGCCCCGCGCCTACTCCTCCGCCACCCGCTGGATCCCGTACTTCTTGATCAGGTTCTGGAGGTGCTGCCGCGAGATGTCCAGCGCACGGGCCGTGTGCGTCACGTTGTTCCCGTTCGCGGCGAGGGACTTGACGATGTAGGCGCGCTCGAACTGGTCCCGCGCCGACTCGAGCGAATGGAACTGGCCCGTCCCGCCGGCCAGGTTGAGGTCCTCCGTCGAGAGGTACTCCCGGTCCGTGAGGATCACGGCCTGTTCGATCCGGTTCTTCAGCTCGCGGATGTTCCCCTCCCACCGGTGGAGCTTCACCGCCTGCTTCGACTCCTCGGAGAGCCCCTTCACGCTGCGGCCGTTGGCCTCGTTCGTCTCGCGGAGGAAGAAGTCGGCGAGGAGGAGGATGTCCTCGCCGCGCTCGCGCAGGGGCGGCAGCGTGATCGAGACGACCTTGAAGCGGAAGAGGAGGTCCTGCCGGAACTTGCCCTGCGAGACCATCTCCTCGAGGTTCCGGTTCGTGGCGGCGACGATGCGCACGTCGATCGAGATCGGGTCCACGCCGCCGACGCGCGTGACGATGCGCTGCTCCAGCGCGCGCAGGAGCTTCGCCTGCAGGGCCGGGGAGAGTTCGCCGATCTCGTCGAGGAAGCGCGTGCCTCCGCCCGCGATCTCGAACTTGCCGGGCTTGTCGGACTGCGCGCCGGTGAAGGCGCCCCGCTGGTAGCCGAAGAGCTCGCTCTCGAGGAGCGTCTCCGGGATCGCCGCGCAGTCGATGACGACGAAGGGCTTCTCGCTCCTCGGCGAGAGGTCGTGAAGGACGTGCGCGATCGCCTCCTTGCCCGTGCCGCTCTCGCCCAGGAGGAGGACGGTGGCCTCCGTCGGGGCGACCTTGCGCACCGTGTCGTAGACCTGCCGCATCCCCGGGCATTCGCCGATCAGGTGGCGCCGCCTCTCGAGCGCGGCGCGCATCACCGCGATCTCCCGTTCGAGGGAGCGGCGCCGGTCGTCGTCCTTCCGCCGCGCCTCCTGCGCCGCGCGCATGTTCTCGATCGTGAGGGCGAGGTAGTTCGCCACGGCCTCGAAGATCGCGAGGTCCGTCGCGGAGTACTCGCGCGCCTTGGCGTGGTTGTCCACGTAGAGGACGCCCAGGACCTTGTCGCCCACGCGCAGCGGCGCGCACATCACGGTGCGGAGGTGGTAGATGGAGACGCTCTGGCTGGCGACGGCCTCCTTCTCGCCCTCGGTGTCGAGGAGGAAGATCGCCTTGCGCGATTCGAAGACCTGCTGCGGGATGGAACGGCTGATGCCGACCAGCTCCGTCAGCGTCTTGCACTTGGCGTCGCGCAGGACGACGGGCTTGAGGTCGGAGGAACCGTCGCGCGTGAAGAGGATGCCGCGCTCGGCCTCGGTGATCTCGATCACGTTGTCCACGGCGGGGACGAGGAAACTCTGCACGTCCGCGGCGGAGGCCGCGCCGATGACGGTCTGGAGGAGGAGCTGGACGCTCCGGTCGTGGATCGGGATCCGCGAGGTCGCGGTTTCGAGGACCGGGGCGGGCGGGGCGGCGAGGTCGCCCGCGCGGAAGACGATCGTGGCGCCCCCGACGCCGATCGCGTCGCCGTCCGCCAGGTCCTTCGCGTCGATCCGCTGGCCGTTGACGAACGTGCCGTTGGAGGACTGGATGTCGCGGACCTGGTAGCGGCCGTCGTCGAGGCGCAGGATGCGGCAGTGGTGGCGCGAGGCCTGCTCGGTGAAGAGCTTGACGCCGTTCTGCCGCGAACGGCCGACCGTCATGTCGGCCTCCGTGATCGGGACGCTGCGCTCCGCACCGAGCTCGCGGATGACCAGGTAGGACATGTCGGGCGGATTATAGCACGTCACAGGACCTCTTCCAGCCCCGCGAGATCCGCGATCCGCCGGCAGTCCTTGTCGAGATGGAGGCCGCCCGGGTCGAGGAGGATCGCGTCCATCCCCGCGGCTCGCGCGCCCACGACGTCGATGTGGTAGATGTCGCCGACGTAGATCGCCTCCGCGGGCGCGAGCCCCATCCGCTCCAGCGCGATGCGGAAGATCCGCGGGTCGGGTTTCTCGACGCCTTCGAGATGAGAGTCCACTACCGTCTCGAAGTACGCGGCCAGACCCAGCCGCGCGAGCACCCCCGCGACCGTACCGTTGGAGTTCGAGATCACGCCGAGGCGGTAGCGGCCGCGGAGTCGCTCCAGGACGCGGGGCACCTCGGCGGGGACCGTGTCCCACAGGTTGCGGCGCTCGTGATAGGCCCGGAGATCCTCCAGGGCCTCCGGCGGCATCCCGAGTTCCTCCAGGATGCCTCCGTACAGCCGGTCCCATCGCGATCCGTCGGTGCTGCGGGCGACGAGCTCCGGGTCGTCGAGCCGCTGCCGGATCTTCAGTTCGGCCTCGACGAGCCTGCCGGGGTCGAGCGCGTGACCGCGGCGGGCGAGGACGCGGCGGATCTCCTCGCGGTTCACGTAGAGGAGCGTGTTGCCGGCGTCGAAGAGAACGGCGCGGAGGGGCATGGCGAAACAGTATACCAGCCGCCGGCCGTCCGCATTGGCCCGGACGCGCTGAAAGCGGAAGGCGGATAGCGGACGGCTGCGAAAGCCGGTACGTTTTCCGTTCGATATTCGTTGACAGGAATGACGCGATGCATTACATTTTGCACCCATATGGGTTGGGAGGCATCCTCGGTATGAAGACCACGCTCTTCGTCCGCATTTCCCTCGTCCTCTCGCTCGTCGCGGCCAGCGTCCTCCCCGGTTGCGGAGGAGGCGGCTCCGAGTACGACAGCATCGTGCCGGACACCATCGTCGAGGAGACGTTCACCACGCAGACGGCGGACGACTGGACCATCGCCCTGCACCGCTATCGGCGCTCCTCCGGCACGGCCTACCGCGAGCCCGTCCTGCTGAGCCAGGGGTACCTCGAGGGCTCCAAGGTCTTCAACGCCTTCCCGAAGTTCTCGCTCGCCTCGAAGCTGGCGCTCCAGGGTTACGACGTATGGGACTACGACATCCGCGGCGTCGGCGACAGCCAGAAGCCCGAGATCAACTGGTCGAACATCAACTTCACGATCGACTGGACGACGCTGGACTGGTCCTTCGGGATGGAGGGCTGGGACTACGGCATGGAGCACTTCGTCCTGCTGGACACGCCGGCCGCGATGGACTTCGTCCTGAAGGCGACGGGCGCCCCGCAGGTGATCTGGATCGCCCACTCCCTCGGCGCGCTTATGCAGTACGCCTACCTCCAGACGAGCGACGCGTCGAAGGTGAAGGCGGCGGTCTCCATGGGCGGCATCGGGTACATCGTGCCGGGCACGAATTACGACAGCCTCTTCGCCGACTTCTTCTACGGGATCGGCACGTTCCTGGCGCCGCTCCTGCCGTCCAACCTGCCGCTCCCGCTCAAGTGGGCGCTCGAGAAGCTCCTGGGCAACGACCCGCTCCTGTGGGCGGCCGCGTCGTACGGCCTCTGCACGGTGGCGGGGAAGCTGTTCTGGAACTACGAGAACATGAACCCGAACCTGGTGTACCAGTTCCTCAAGTACTCCCTCCCCAACACCACCACGAACTGTTTCAAGCAGTTCATGGAGTGGGCGAAGACGGGCGACTGCAAGCTCAATGGCGTCACGATCCCGTCCTCGTCGACCTCCGGAGGATCGGGCGCGGGGAACGCGGGCTTCCCGATCGTCGCGGGACCGGACGGCGACGTGACCATCGGCCAGGACTACAGCGTCACGCAGAACCTGTGGCGGGTCGACCGCCCGCTGCTGCTCCTGAGCGGCGGAGCCGACCTGATGTCCGCACCGAGCCACAGCATCGAGGTCTACCAGCGGGTGTCGTCGAGCCAGAAGAAGTACGTGGAATGCTCGAAGGCCACGGGCCACGCCGTCGACTACGGCCATGTGGACATGGTCTGCGGCCTGAACGCGAACAAGGAGATCTACAGCCACGTGGGCAACTGGCTCGAGGGCTACGCCACGCGGCAGTGACTTCCGCTCTCGTCACCGGCGCCACGGGTTTCGTCGGCAGCCACCTCGCCGATCTTCTTCTCGATCGCGGCTGGCGCGTCTTCTGCACCGTCCGGCGCACGAGCAAACTCCGATGGCTCGATGGGAAACCCGTCGAGCGGATCGACGCCGACCTCCGCCTCCCGCTGGAACTCCCAGAGGTTGACGTCGTCTTCCACGTCGCGGGAGTCGTCCGCGGGGAGACGGTCGAGGACTACCGGCGGGGGAACTGGCTTGCGTCGAAGCACATGATCGAGGCGGCGCGCTGCCGGCGGTTCGTGCACGTGAGTTCCATCGCCGCCGTCGGGCCGGGATGCGTGAACGAGGGGTCCCCCTGCCGGCCGGTCTCGGACTACGGCCGCTCGAAGCTCGAGGGCGAACGGGAGGTCTGGAAGCACCGGGACCGCGTGCCGATCACGATCCTCCGGCCGCCCGTCGTGTACGGGGCGCGCGACGAGGGGCTGCTGGAGATGTACCGGGCGCTCGCGGGCGGGCTCCGTCCGGAGGTCGGGCGCGGGAAGCGGATCAGCATCGTCCACGTCCGTGACCTCGTCGAGGGGATGCTCGCCGCTGCGGAACACGAGGCCGCGGCGGGAGAGATCTTCTGCCTTGCGAACGCCGACACGTACGGCATGGCGGAGATGATGGAGATGATCCTCGACGCGATCGGCCGCCGGAGGGCGCTCCGGTTGTCGATCCCGGACCGCGTCGTCCGGTTCCTCGCCGGGGTGGCGGAGGACGCGGGCCGGTTCGTCGGGCGCGTGCCGATGTTCAACCGCGACAAGGCGGCCGAAATGACGCAGCCGGCCTGGGTGTGTTCGGCCGCGAAGGCGGAGCGGCTTCTCGGATGGCGGGCCCGGGTGCCGATCCGGGAGGGGCTGAGGGAGATGCTCGAATGGTACGCGCGCGAGGGCCTGCTCACGTTTGACTTGCGAAAAGCCGGGTGCTAGACTCTCCCCTGCTCATTCTTAGGAGCGAGGCCTCATGGCGACGCAGCGCATCGAACCGGGCGAGTTTTCCCTGATCATCGCCGCGGCGGACGCGAAGCGTCTCCAGGAGGCGGCGATGCTCTTCGCGAGCGCCTTCTCGCTGGACGAGGCCATCGCGACGCAGATCGTCAAGAGCGCCCCGATCATCTTCGCGCAGAAACTGACGAAGAGCGAGGTCAAGGCGATCACGCCGAAACTCACGGAGATATCCGCGCACGGGCTGGAGTTCCGCGTCACGGCCCGCGTCGCGCAGAAGATGCCGAAGGTCAACTGGCCCGTGAGGCCGCAGTTCACGGCGGCGGGGTCGGGATCGGCGGACGGGGTGGCGCTCTCGTTCGACTGGGAGAACAACGCGTTCGTCTGCCCCGGCTGCGGGGAGACGTTCCTTTTCCGGCGCATGGGCAAACTCCATCTGTCCGAGCCGGCCGGAGAGTCGAGGGCGGTCGCGGCGCCGGCGAAGAGCGCTCCGACGAAGCCGCCGCCGAGGGTGGAGCCCGCGCCGGAAGAAATCGCCGTCGCGGACCCCGACCCCCTCGCGGCCCTCGAAGGGGTCGAAGGGAGCGAGCCCGCCGCCGAAGTCGAGTCTCTTGATCTGCCGGAGATGGCCGAAGAGGTGAGACTCGACGAGACGGAGGCGGCGACGGAACAGACCGCCGAGGAGGCGGCGCTCGATCTGCAGGAGGCTCCGGCGGGGCAGATTCAGCCCCCGGACGAGACGGCGACACCCGAGGGGGGCGAGTTGAGCGCCGCGGCCGAGGAGGCGCAGGCCCCCGCCGCCGTGGAGACGCCGCCTTCGGGCGACCTCTACAACGTCTTCCTCTCCAAGATCACGGACGGATCGAAGCGCGACAAGGCGGCCGAGTTGATCTCCAGGATCAAGAAGTGCTCCACCCAGGAGGCGAAGGACCTCACGAGCCGGCTGGTCATCCCGATGGCGAAGAACGTCCCGAAGGAACAGGCCGAGGACATCCTCAACCAGTTCAAGAAGATGAAAATCTTCGGGCGGATGACCAAAGTGAAGTAGGGGCTACCCTTCCGCCGGCTCCACGACCGCGCTCATCGATCCCTTGCATGCGGGGATCCGCCGGTCCCTCCCGTACGCGTGAATCTGGTCGCGCTTGAATTCCGCCTGCTCCAGCGCGCCCGTGAAGACGATCACGCGGCCCGTCGCGTCGACCTCGCACGCCATGAGGAACGCCTTCTCGCGCGAGTAACCGAAGATCTTCCCGAGCATCTCGACGACGTACTCGTACGTGTGGTCTTGGTCGTCGAGGAGCACGACGTGATACGGCGGCTGGAGGCGCGTTTCCTCGACGGTCTCGGTTTCGGTCTTGGTCATGCCGGCCGCACCAAGAGTGGACAGTCCGATTTTATTGCGGCCGCGGGTGTTTCGCCAGTTTCGGCCTCGGTCCGGGTCATGGCGCCGCAATGAAAGTGGACAGTCTGGTTTTATTGCGTTCGGAGGCGTTTCTCCAGAAGCGGCGCGACGACTTCCATGGGCAGCCCGACGACGTTCGTGAAGGAGCCTTCGATGCGCTCCACGAGCGGATCGTCCTTTCCGACGACCGCGTAGCCGCCGGCGAAGCGCTCGGGTGTGCGGACGATCCGGGCGATCTCCCGGCGCCCCAGGGGGCGCAGGGTGACGCGCGATTCGACGACGCGTTCGATCGCGCGCCGGTCCCGGCAGAGAACGATCCCCGTCGCGAGCGTGTGCGTCTTCCCCGCCATCCGCGCCAGCAGGCCGATCCCGTCGCCGCGGCCCGACGGCTTCCCGTAGAGCCGCCCCTCGAATTCGATCATGGTGTCGGCGGCCAGGACCCAACGCCCCCGATGCCGCCGCGCGACCGCCGCCGCCTTCCTCCGCGCGTTCTCCAGGACGGTCCCGCAGAGCGGGCGGCACCGCCCCCGCAGTTCCCGGACCCTCGCGGCGACCACGTCGAAATCGAAGCCCGCCGAGCGGAGCAGTTCCCGCCGCGCGGAGGAGGCCGAGGCCAGGATGAGTCGCATCGAGGCGGGGAGTCTATCACGATGCCGGGCGCCCTCGCCACCCTTCAGTTTCCTCCTCCCGCGGCATGATATAATGTACGGGGTTGCCCGCGCCGCGGGCCTGTCTGGGTTTCATCATGATCCGAGCCGCGCCGCTGCCGTTCACCCTGATGCTGCTCTCCTCCCTTGGATGTTCTTCCGGCAAGACGGACGTGCGCGCGGAATTCTCCGGCCGGAGCCCGTACGGCGCGATCTACGACGACAACCGGGAAGTCGTGGCGAAGTGCCCTCGCTGCGGGCAGCCCGTCCCCCAGCAGGCGGCCCGATGCGCGCATCGGGGGAAGGACGGGCGCGAGTGCGGCCAGAAACTCCGGTGGACCTCCAAGGTCCCGTGCGGTTTCTGCGCGGGCTCGGGCTCGTGCGATCCGTGCGCGGCCTTCCTGGCCGCGGGCGGCTGCCGGCTCTGCTCCGGCAGCGGCCGGCTGAAGGAGCGTCCCTGTTTCAACTGCGACGGCTCCGGCGCCTGCGTCGCCTGCGGGGGGACGTCCAGGTGCGACGCGTGCGTCGGGAGCGGCCGGATCGAACCGGGCGCCTGGAAGAAACCGCCGCGCGCGGCGACGAGCCGCGCCCGGACGGCGGAACAGAGACCGGCGTTCCAGGTGGACCGCTTCGCGGTCTGGCGCGGACAGTCCGTGCAGCTATCGCTCGCCGGCGCCGCGGGACAGGCCGACTGGTCGATCTCCCGCGGCGAGGGCGGGAAGACGATCCAGACCGCGACGCTCTCCGGGGCGACCTGCACCTACACCCCCGGCCTTGCCGGGTCGTACATCGTCCGCCTCTCCGCCGGCGGTACGGCGTGCTTCGAGGTCCTCGACGGCGCGCTGAACGTCGGCGTCCCGGAAGGACAGCCGATCGGCCCGGCAACGTCGGTCCGTGCGACGTTCGATCTGGCCCCACCCCTGCGGCCGTTCCCGCGGCGGTGGGATGCGCGCCTGGGCGGGGCGGCGATCCCGTCCTCCGGGGGCGAGCGCATCGATCTCTCGCCCGGAAAGGCGGGGGAACTTGTCCTGGACGCCTCCGTCGAGATCCCCAACCTCGGGAGCCTGCCGGGACCCCGGTCGGTCCGGCTCCAGGTCCGCGACGTCCGCATCTCCCTGAAGGCGCGGACCTGCGCCGGAGGGCAGCCCCTGAAATGCGAGGCGGTCGGCGACATCTCCGGGAGCGGCGGGAAGTTCGAGTGGTCCGCGACGAGCGGCAGCCATGCGGTCGCCGTCCGCACCGACACTCCCGAGGCCGAGATCGTCCCGCCCGCGCCCGGAAAGTACCGGCTGAACCTGCGCGTCGGCACGTGCGATGCCGCGGCGGAGGAATTCAAGGCGGTCGGCGCGACCGCCTTCCGGCCGGACGGATCGCCGGCCGAATTCCTGCGCGTCAGCCTCATGGAGGGGGCCTTCGACGAGCGAGGCGCGGTGCGGCCCGACTTCCTCGATCGCGATCCCGACCGGTTTCGCATCTCCCTGGAGGATCCGTCCCCGGCGGGGGAGGGGTCCTTCCAGATTCGGACGGTGCGGGCGGACGGAACGGAGCTGAACCCCCCCGTTTCCTACCGGGGACGCGCCTCCCCCGAACTGCTCGTCGTGGGGGACTCCCATGACGACGAAATCCGCACGGGCGGGGTCGTCGACGACGGACCGGGGGACCGGACGCTCTTCGGGGTCGTGGGCGGGAAGCTGGAGGTCCACTACGACGGGCTTCGCGTCGCGGCGATTCCGGTCACGGTGGAGAACCTGACGGAGATCGGCATCGACGCGATGGTGTACGGCGTGACGGGGGGCGTTCAGTCCGCGCGCCGGTCGGTCGAACGCCGTCTGGAGGCCGTCAACCGCGTCTGGGCCCCGTGCGGCATCCGCTTCGCCCTCCACTCGCTCCGGGTCGCGGACGCCCCCGATGCGGTGATCCTGATCCACGGAATCCCGAGCGGCGTGGACTCGCGCGGCCGCCCGTCCGAAGTCGCGGCGAACGTGGGCGGGCGCGAGATCCGCGTCCCGCTGGTCCGGCCCGCGCCCGGCGCACCCGAGGCCGCCGCGCGCGGGGTCGCGGCGCTCATCGAGAGCCGGCTCGACGAGGGATGGAGAGTGGATGTGATCGCGAAGCTCTTCGCCTCGGATCCGGCGGCGATCGTCCTGCGGCTGCGCCGGGCCGATGGGGAGGCGGCGAGGGTTGGATCCGCGCACACCGGCGACACGGGGCTGACGGTCGAACTGCTGAAAGCGGACCTTGGAATGGGATGCGAGGTCGCGGCGACCGCGGGGGTCTGGACGCGCCAGGAACTGGCCGTCCTCCTCGGGGTGCAGCGGAGGCCGGGCGCCGTTGCGGTGATCGTCGTGCCCTCGCTGCGGACCGCGGGGGCGCGCCCGATCACGAAGGCGTACCCGGACTGGGCGTTCGGCGCGGATACGGCGAACGCCGTCGTCATCGCGTCGAAGGCGATGGACGGCTCGGACGCGTTCCCGTACGCCCTCGCGCGGGCGCTGGGAGAGGTCCTGGCGGCGGGTCCCTGCGCTCCCGAGGGGGCGAAGTCGCTCTTCGCGGACCCGCTGAGCGAGACGGACGACGCGGAGGCGAACCGGCGCCTGGGCCGGGAGACCGCGCGCCGGATCCAGGCGCAGGCGGCGAGATTGACTCGAAGGCCATGAGGGAGAGACACGCATGAAGGCGGACCTGCTTCTGATCGGCGGCTACATCGGCATCGCCCTCACCCTCATGGCGGGGCTCCTCATCGCGCACGGCACGCCGCGCGAGATCTGGTCGGCGGAGGGGTTCGTTCTCGCGTTCGGCGGCGCGACCTTCGCGACCTTCGCGCTTCTGACCGGCGCGGACCTCAAGATGCTCCGCGGCGCCCTCAAGACCGCCTTCACCCGGGCCGAGTTCGACTACAACAAGCTGATCAAGGACTTCGGCGAGTACGCGACGATCAGCCGCAAGGACGGCATCCTGGCGCTGGAGAACGTCGCCAACCGGGTGGACGACGGCTTCCTGCGCCGCGCGCTGCGGATGGCCGTGGACGGCGTGGACCCGGACCAGATCGAGGACCGCATGGCGACGGAGCTCTCCAGCCTCGAGGAGCGCCACAACCGCGCGAAGAGCATCTTCGACAACCTCGCCACGTTCTCGCCCGCCTTCGGCATGATCGGCACGATCATGGGCCTCGTGCTCGTGCTCAAGAGCCTGGACGACCCGAAGCAGATCGGCCCGAAGATGTCCGTGGCGCTCCTCAGCACCTTCTACGGCGTCTTCGCCTGCTACGCCGTCTTCACGCCGCTCGCGAAGAAGCTGGAGCGCAAGCACAAGGACGAGAACCTCTACCGCCACATGGTCGTGAAGGGGATCGTGTGGCTCCAGTCGGGGGACTCGCCGAAGGTCCTCACCTCCAAGATGGAAGGCTTCCTCCGTGAAAAACTCCGGGCCTGACGGGCGGCAACTCCAAAAACTCCCCGGGAGCTTTCGGTGTTGCGTGAGAAGTTGAGGGGCTGATGGGCGCTCGCGCGGACAAGAAGGCGCGCCTTGCGGCGGCCGGGTCGGCGGCGGCCGGCGAACCGGACGAGAGCGCGGTCCGCTGGCTCATCTCCTATGCCGACTTCATGATGCAGCTCGTCTGCCTCTTCATCCTCCTCTATTCCGTTTCTTCACTCGACGAGTCGAAGATGGCGAGCGCGGCGTCGGCCCACCGGAAGCACCTGGGACTGGAGGAGCCGAAGGCGAAGCGCGATACGGCCGCGGCACCGCACGTGGCGGTCCGGCGCCCGGAACCCGAGATCTTCACGCGGGGTCAGGAGGGGCTCGGCGACGTGCCGCGCCACTCCCCGTTCCGCGTGAAGCAGACGAAGGACGGCATCCGGATCGAGTTCGCGTCGACGGCGTTCGCGACCGGCTCCTCCGAGCTCGGGCCGGAGACGCGCAAGGCCCTCGACGACATCGGCGAGTTCCTGTGCCGGTACGTCGGGACCGTGATCGTCACGGGCGGCGCTGGGCCGGAGGAGGAGGATTCCGTCGCAGGCGACTTCCGGAAGCTGGCGGCGGACCGCGGGGAAAGGGCGGCGGCCTATCTGACCCGCGAGGGGACGCCGCACGCCCTCGACCCCCGGTGGGTCGTGCCGAGGGGAAAGGTCCTGGAATCGGCGGACCCGGACGGCATGGGCCGGCTGACGATCGTGCTGAGGGCGAAGTGACGTGGCTCGATTGAAGAAGCTCAAGATCGGGAGCGCCGCGGCGGCGGCCGGCGAGCCGGACGAGAGCGCGGTCCGCTGGCTCATCTCGTACGCCGACTTCATGATGCAGCTCGTCTGCCTCTTCATCCTCCTCTACTCCGTGTCGAGTCTGGACGTCAACAAGCTCAAGGCCATCGTCGAGGCGTGGCGCGAGCAGATCGGCCTCGAGCCGGTCAAGGTGGACCGGAAGAGCGAGGGGGAGAAGACGCCGGTGACGGCCGTGAAGCCTGCGGAGATCGCGGAGCGGGTCACCCTGGAGCTCGGGCGCGTCCCCGACGGGCGCTCCCTTCGGGTGTCCCCGACGGCGGACGGCTTCCGCGTCTCGGTGGCGGCTCCCATGTTCGTCGAGGGGAAGGACGATCTCGCGCCTCAGGGGGAGAAGATCCTCGATCTCGTCGCGTGGCTCCTGAAGCCCTACGAGGCGCACTTCACGGCGGTCGAGATCGAGGGCCACGGGGCGGCCGGCGAGACGGACGGCGAGGGCCGCCTCCTTCTGCGTCTCTCGCTCGACCGCGCCCGCGCGGCCGCGCGCCACCTCCTGCGCCCCGAGGCGCCCCATCCGCTCGCCGCGTCGCGCTTCGTCGTCTCCGGACGCGGCGCGAGCGACCCCGTGGCGGACGAGACGCGGCCGGAGGAGCGGCCGAAGAACATGCGGGTGGACTTCCGGGTCGAGATCCGCGGCCTGCGGTAGCATGGCGAACTACCGGCGGCTCCTGGCGCGCGCGGAGGAGTGGTACCGCGGGGTCCAGGCCGCCCACCCCGCCGAGGTCCCCTGCGCGCGCGGGTGCCGCGACTGCTGCCTGGGCCTCTTCGACATCTCCCTCGCAGACGCCGACCTCCTCCGCGAGGGGCTCGCGGAGGCGCCCGAGCCGGTCCGGCGCGGGATCCGCTCTCGCGCGGCGGACGTGATGGCGCGCCTGCGCGCGCGGTTTCCCGATCTCGGCGCCACGCTGGAGGGACGGGGCGAGGAGGAGATCGACGCGATCTGCGACGCGCTCGGGCCCGTCGAGTGCCCGGCGCTCGGTCCCGACGGCGACTGCCTTCTCTACGGGGTTCGCCCGCTCACGTGCCGCCTGGCGGGAGTGCCCGTCGTGGACCGCTCGGGCGAGGTGATCCACGCCGAGGGGTGCGCCCGATGCACGCTGCGCCCGGAGGCCGCTCCCCGCCTCGACTACCGGGCGCTGCGCGACGAGGAGGAGCGGCTCCTCCGGCGCCGGTACGGCGACCGCGCGTGGGCGACTCTCCTCATCCCGCAGGCGCTCGAGACATAAACTCACCACTTTGCGCGGCACATGGGTCGCCCCCTCCGGGTTCCACTCTCCGAAGAGAGGCCCGGAAACGGAGATCCCCATGACGAATCGCGGCCCCCTCCGGCTTGGTGTCCTGTTCCTGCTCGGTTGCGGCGACGATCCGGGCAACGTCCCGCACATCGCGTCGATCGGCGCGACCGTGACGATCCGGGGAACCGACTTCCGCGTCGGGACGACGAAGAACACCGTGAAGTTCGGCTCGACGGCGGTCACGGTCACCATGGCCGACTCCGCGCAGATCGTCTGCCGCATCCCGTCCGGTCTTGCGGCGGGCGGGCGCCAGGACGCGGCGGGTGTGGTAGAATACGGCGATGAGAAACTTCATCCGCTTCATGTCCTTCGCCGCCCTCCTGTTGCCCGCCGGCTGCAGCGGCTAGGAAAAGCAGGCCATCGGCGCCTACCGCAAGTGCGCCGAGGCGCTCGCGTGGGGCCGCTTCGACGAGGCGCGCGCGATGGCCGAGGGCGAGGAGGTGCTCGAGGTCATCACCAAGATCGAGGGGGAGCACACGCAGCGCGAGGCACAGGGCGGCCGCATGAAGGGCATGGAGATCAGCGTCAGGAACTCCTCCGTCCAACCCGACGGGAACGTCGTGGTCAACGCGTTCTGGGCCTATGGGGTCGAACAGTCGGACAAGTCCGTCCCCAAGTTCGTCCGCACGCAGACCGTCTGGATGCGCCAGGACGGGTCGGATTGGAAGGTCGTCAAGTTCCAGGACAAGTACGACCAGACGCAGAAGTGGTGAGCTACCCTCCGAGCGGCCCCCGCGTCACGCCCATGAAGCTCGACGCGCGGAGGTCCCTCCACAACGCGTGTCCGTCCGTGCGCCCATCGAGGACGTCGCGGTAGCCGCGGATCAGGCGCGCCGTCTCCGCGCCGTCCTGGAGGAGCAGCTCCACGCGGAACCAGCGCACTCCCAGCTCCAGCATGCCGCGCATGTACGGGGACGCGCTCTGTGCGACGCCGCCGTAAACGGTGTTGCGGCAGCCGACGTCGGCCTTCACCGGATGGCGCGCCCCCACGCGGTCCTCGATCGCGACCCGGTGGCGGTCGCACGGACGGCCGCACTCCGTCGCGTTCCTACCCTCCGACAGGAACGCCGCGAACAGGCAGTGCTCGTCGTGGAACATCGGCATGTGCTGGTGGACGACGACCTCGCAGCGGCCGGGATCGACGCGCGCGAGAAACGACTGCAACTGCGCCCAGTCAAGGTCGTAGCTCGGGACGATCCGCGCGAGCCCTTTGGCGAGCAGCCACTCCGCGGTCCGCTCGTTCGCGGCGTTGAGGGAGAAATCGCCGACGCGCGCGAGCGGGCTCAGGTGCGCCGTCGAACGCGCGAGGATGCCGTCGGCCCCGCATCCCGCGATGAAATTCAGGATCCCGGCCTCGCCCGGCTTGTGGATCCGCGGCGGCGCCAGGAGGATCTCCACGCCCGCGGCCCGCGCGACGACGGCCGCCTCCCGGTACCGGCGGATGTCCTCGAAGTCGCACTCGACGTGCGCCACCTTCTCGGCGAGCGCGGCGCGGAGCTGCTCCATCGAACGGCAGAGTGCGACGAGTCGCGGCTCGCCCTCCGTGCGGGCCGGAGAGGCGCTCCGCCCGACGAAGGGGCGGAGGGTCCAGCCCGGCGTCGAGCGGCGCAGCGCGATCAGTTCCCCCGCGAGCTTGCGCCGCGCCTCGTTGATCCGGCTCACCGGGACCATGACGTTCCCGATCCGCGCGTCGAGGTTCCTCAGCTCGAACGGCGTGTCGCCGAGACGACCGAGGTGCTCCCGCAGGTACTCCGCCGTCAGCGGTCGCGTGCGCGCCTCCTGCACGGGGCCCGCGTCGCCCGTCACCCGGTGGCGTCCGTCCGTGAGGGCGATCCGCAGGACGCCGTCGGTTTCGACGGTCGCATCGACCGGGACGCGGCGCGCCGTGCGCTCGAACGTCGCGCGCAGCTCGCGGCGGATCGCGGGATCGTCCGTTTTCCAGACGCGCCAGCCCGGCTTCGGGGCGGGGCAGCCGCGGACCTCGAACTCGCCTCCGGGCCAGACGCGCAGGACGCGCCCGCCGGGCTCGTCATCCTCCGGGCGCCCGTAGTCGAAGACGACGCCGTCGCCCGGCTTGAGCGGCGCCCGGAGCGCGACGCGGACGCGCGCCCCCGCGACCGAGGCGACCTCGCCGAGGAAGATCCCGCGCTTCTTCGGCGAGAGCCCCTTCACCAGCGTCTGGTGGTCGGTCCCGTCGAGGAAGCCGTGCGTGAATCCGCGCGAGAAGACCTGCTCCAGCGCGAGCGACTCCTCGCGCGCCGGCGGGACCGCGGTGTCGAGGGCCTTCCGATACGCCCGGGTCGTCGCCGCGACGTACTCCGGCGTCTTGAGCCGCCCCTCGATCTTGAGCGCGTGGACGAGCCCGGCGAGCTGCGGCACGAGATCGACCGTCGAGAGGTCCTGCGGCGAGAGGAGATACTTGCGCGCCCCGAGGTCGGCGCGCCTGCCGTCCACGATGAGGTCGTACGGCAGCCGGCACGCCTGCGCGCACGCCCCGCGGTTGGCCGACCGGCCCCCCAGCGCCTCGCTCGTGAGGCACTGGCCCGAGTAGCTCACTCAGAGCGCGCCGTGGACGAAGACCTCCAGCTCCATCTCCGTCGCCTCGCGGATCTTCCGGATCTCCGCGATCGACAATTCGCGCGCGAGGATGACCCGCGAGAAGCCGAGCTCGCGCAGGTGCGGCATCTGCTCCGCGCACGTGGTCGTCGTCTGCGTGCTCGCGTGGAGCGGGACGTCGGGGGAGATCTCGCGCACGAGCCGGGCGAAGCCGAGGTCCTGGAGGAGGAGCGCATCGGCGCCGGCGGAGACGATCTTCTCGACCGCGCGGGCGGCGGCGTCCATCTCGTCCGGGAAGATCAGGGTGTTGAAGGCGACGTAGCCCCTGACGCCGCGCAGGTGGAGGAACGCGAGGAGGTCGGGGAGTTCCTCGACGGCGAAGTTGGTCGCGCGGGCGCGGGCGTTGTGCGCGCGGGTCCCGAAGTAGACGGCGTCGGCGCCGTTCTCGACGGCGGCGCGGACGCAGTCGATGTCGCCCGCGGGGGCGAGGAGCTCGGGCTTGGCCATGCGGTCATCATAGGTCGGCGCGCGCGCGGGCTCAAACGACTTCCGGCGTCCGGTTCTTGGGAAGGCAAGGAAAGGAGAAGACCATGATCCAGAATACGAAAGCGGCCCGACCCGGATTCCTGCTTTCGGCCTTCTACTGGGTGATCTTCGTGCTCCTGATCTCGCCCCTGACCGACTCCCTCAGCCGGGTGAACCTCTCCGCGCTGCCCTTCCATCGCTGGATCACATGGATTGCCGCGTCCGCGATCGTCGGTCTGGTCTGGCTCCGGCCGCGGCGGGGCTAGATTCCCCGGAACGCCGGCGGGTACGCGACCAGCCCCCGCAGCGGCGGACCCGGCGCCAGCTCCAGCACCATGAAGGCTCCGTCCTTCACCGGAAAGGGAGACAGTATCCCGCGCGACCGCGCCGGCCGGAAGCCGAACCTCGGGTAGTACTCCGGATGGCCGACGACGACGATGGCGCGGTGCTTCCCTTTCCGGCACTCCTCGATCCCGGCGCGTACGAGCTGCGACCCGATCCCGCGCCGCTGGAACTTCGGCATCACCGCCATCGGCGCCAGCGCCAGCACGGGCACCGACTCGACTTGGATGGGACTGAAGAGGATGTGCCCGACCACCGCGCCGTCCTGCTCCGCGACGAAGGAGATCGTCCGCCCCGCCTTGCGCAGTTCGTCCACCAGCCGCGCCTCCGCCGGCCTCCCGAACGCGCTCCGGTGGATCCTCCGGATGGCGGCGCGGTCCTTCGCTTGCTCGTGACGGACGATGACCATGGAGCTAGACTACCATCCCATGACGATCCTGCTCGCCCTTTTTGCGCTTCAGGAGGTGGACCGCGACGCGCTCCGCGAGTTCCTCGAGAAGAAGAGCCTCGCGGTCGAACGCCTCCGCTTCGACCTCGACTACCTCGCGACGCTCCCGCCCGCGATGGTCGCGAGCCACTCGCACCCGGCGAGGCAGAACGGGAAGCTCCAGCTCTTCCTCGACGTCCAGAAAGATCCGCTCTCGTTTCCGGCGCGGACGCAGGCAATCGCGGCGCGTTGCGCGAAGAGCCTCCCTGACCTCTTCGCCGCCGCCGACGAGGTCGTCGGCCGCGCGCCGGCCCGCGTCGAGATGGGTCCCGTCGAGGCGGTCGCGGGCTATCCCGATAAGGTCGGCCTCGCGATCGGGAAGATCCGCGCCGCCATCGCGACGAAGGACCCCGCGACCATCGGCCGCGCGGTGCTCGAAGGGAGAGCGGACCTCGTCCACACCGGGCGCTACGAGTCGCCCGAGCTGACCATCGACTTCGACGGCGACGACGCGCACTCCTTCGACAAACCCGCGACCGGAGTGCGCGTCTTCATCGACATGCGGGGGAACGACCGGTACGAGGGAGCCGTCGCGGCGGCGAACGGCGGGATCGATCTCGTCTTCGACTTCGCGGGCAACGACGTCTACGAGTCGAAGGACGTGGCGCAGGCGGCGGCGGTGAAGGGGACCGCGCTCCTCTACGACGCGGCGGGCGACGACCGCTACGTCATGGACTCGTGCGGCCAGGCCTTCGCGCGCGAGGGCGTCGCCGCGCTGGTGGACGTCGCGGGCAACGATACGTACGAGATCACGTGGGGCGGCCAGGGCTACGGCCAGTGGGGCGGCTTCGCGATCCTCGCCGACCTCGACGGGAACGACTCCTATCTCGGCCGCGATCCGCTCTACGGCCACGAGGTCACCGCGCCCGCGCCGCAGGACGCGAAGCACAACGCGAACATGGTCCAGGGCGCCGGGCAGGGCTACAACGCGAGCCCGCACAAGGCCGGCGGCGTGGGCATCCTCTTCGACGCGCGCGGCGACGACACGTATCGCTCCGGCTGCTGGAGCCAGGGCGTCGGCTACTTCATGGGGATCGGCGCGCTCATCGACCTCGAGGGCGACGACACGTACCGGTGCTGGGTCTACGTCCTCGGCACCGGCGCGCACGGCGGCTTCGGCCTCCTCGCCGACGCGAAAGGCGACGACGCTTACGACGCCGGCGGCTGGAACGGACCCGGCATGGCGGTGGACTTCGGGTGCGGGATCTTCCTCGAAGGCGCGGGCCACGACCGCTACGCGTCGGGGAGCAACGGCTTCGGCAGCTCGATCGGACTCGGCATCGCGATCTTCCAGGATTCGGGAGGCGACGACGACTACGCGCCCCGAGACGGCAAGCTCGGCTTCGGCCGCTTCTACGAGCGCGAGGACTACAACGACGACAAGCAGGTGTCGGCGCGCGAGAAGGAGCATTGGGCCGTCTTTCTCGATCTCGCGGGCTCGGACCGCTATCCGAAGAACAGGAACGTCGCCCGCTGGGACCCGGCCGAATTCTGCGGCGGCCTCGACCGCGCGTCGCCGCGCAACGCGCTCGTCGACAGGCTCGGGCTCAAGGACTGGGAGGACCGCCCGCCCGCGGACGTGCTGGCCGAACTGAAGAAGGCGGCCTCCTCGCCCGACGACCTCAAGGCCCTCGCCGAGTTCGGCTTCGCGCACGGCTTCGAGCGCGACGGCTCCGAGGCGCTCTTCCGCGGGGGCGGCTCTGTGCCCGGCGCGACGTACGAGCCGAAGCTGCGCCTGTGGGTCCCGCCGGGGGAGCGGGAATGGACGGAGAAGCTCCTCGAGTTCGACGCGAAGCTCGCGATGGCGACGGTCTCCGATCTGGCCGCGGCGAAGCCGCTCGACGGTCCGAAGTGGGTGCGCCGCGCGGGCCGCGAGATCCTCGCCGAGGCCGTTGCGCTCCGGAAAAGGGACCTCCGGGCCCGCGTGGACAAGTGGATCGCGTCGCTCAAGCCGCTCCTCGAGAAGCGCGCGACGCTCGACGAGGCGCGGGCGAAGGACGAGAAGAAGCTCCGCGCGCTGTGGGCGGCGCGGAAGCAGTCCCCGGTGAAGGTTGATCCGGCGCTGCGCGACCTCGACAAGCTCGATCCGAAATGGCGCGCCGACGTGCCGCTCGCCTGCAACCTGGACGAGGAGTCGCTGACCCTCGAGAACCTGGCGCTGAACGAAGCCGAGCGGGCGGCGCTCGTTCGGAGCCGCCTGGTCGGGCAGGCGAACGAGTCGGCGAAGGAGCCGGCGCGCACGCTCGCGCGCGAGTTGAACGCGTTCCGCGCGATGTTCGGCCGCGCGGCGTTGGTCGTGGACGGCGCGCTCTGCGCGGCGGCGGAAGCCGGAATCCGCGAGCCGAAGAAGCCCTTCGCGGATCGCGCGAGGGACTTCGACGGAGCGACGAAGGAAACGACCTCCCGCGCGCGCGACGCGGTCGCCGCGGTCGAGGCCGCGGACCGTGCCGTGCTCGACGCGAAGTGGACGTGCGTGGGGGCGGCCGCCGGCGCGAACGGCCAGTGGTCGATCGTCGTGGGGAGGCGGAAATGAGCCCCGTTGGACTTGTCGCGGTGTTGAGCGCGCGTCCTCCGGAGCGCGACAGGCCGCGAATGTTGCGCGCGCGAATCGCAGAAAGGGATCTAGCGGGGTGAGCCGCATCCTCGTCGTGGCGCGCGCGCGGGGCCTCGCCGGCGCCGAGGCCGTCTACGAGATGCTGACATGGAGCGAGGGTGCGTTCGAGTTCCGCGGCGGCGATGTGCATGAAAGGGACGAGGTGCGCGCGACGACCGCGAGTCTGCTCCTGGAGGGGGCGCAGAGAATGGACGAGAGGTAATCACCCGGCCCGCAGCGCCGACCGCAGTTCCTCCACCCCGAACGGCTTCCGCAGGGAGACAGAGCGCCGGATCTTGTCGACCTCGACGAACAGCAGGGAGAAGCCCTCGGGGGCTTCCTCGGCCTCCGACACTTCGTAGCCCTTCGATGTCGCGTAGCGGGAGATCATCTGCCGGACGGAGGAGTCCCGCTCCACGATCCGGACGCGCCTCATGCCGCCCTCCAGGTCCTGGACGGGGCCGCGCGCAGGATCGCGTCGAGCAGCGCCCGCACGAACTCCTCGGGAGGAGCGGACGGCGGAAGGCACGCGTCCGCGAGATTCCGGACCGCCTCCGCGTCCGGCCGCTCCTCCCATTCGTCCGAGACGACGATGGTGGCGATGCGGTAGCGGCACTGGCACATGACGGTCAGCAGATCGGCCGCCGAGCCGTCTCCGAGATCGAGGGCGAAGATGAAGGCAGTCCAGTCGCCGCGCGGGATCTCGCGGGAGGCGGAGGCGGCGCCGGCGACTTCCGTCGCGGCGTATCCGGCCTGGTTCGCCAGCGCCGCCAACCGGGAGCGGATATGCGGTTCGGGGTGGGCGATCAGGATCCGCCTGGCTCTTTCGTCGCTCATGTCGCAGCATACCGCAACGGCCGTGCCATGCGGATGGATGTCGGGACGCGCGTTTCCGGGGGCGGCCGAAGGCATGCCGCCCTGGTCCGCTGGGGCGAAATGCCTCACGGAGACGAGGGTGCGGGAGTTCCGGCGGGAATCGGTTCCGGACTTCGCCGGCGCCGGGGAGAAGGTCCGGAATTCCGTTGCGATCGGTGGCGCCGTCCGTATACTTCCCGTGGAACCCTTGAAGGAGGAACGAAGGTGATTCGCTTCTTGGCCATGGGCATGCTCGGGTTGGTGTGGACAGGTTCGTGTTCGTCGGCGATGAAACCCGTCGGACGGGATTCGCAGGAGAAGATCGTCCTCGACCTCGGCGGCGGGGTGAAGATGGAGTTCGTGCGGATCAAGGCGGGGAAGTTCACGATGGGGAGCAATGAGTACGACGACGAGAAGCCGCCGCACGAAGTGACGCTCACGAAGGACTATTGGATGCAGACGACGGAGACGACGCAGGCGCAGTGGGAAGCGGTGATGGGGAAGAATCCGTCGAAGTTCAAGGGCGCAGACCTGCCGGTGGAGCAGGTGAGCTGGGACGATTGCCGGGAGTTCATGAAGAAGCTGAATGAAAAGGCGGAGGAGCAGCTCAACGGGAAGGCCGCGGGGTTGCCGACGGAAGCACAATGGGAGTACGCCTGTCGGGCCGGGGAGAAGGGGAGGTGGTGCTTCGGAGACGACGAGAAGAGGCTGGGCGACTACGCGTGGTGTGGGGACAACGCGGACCCCAGGACGTATCCGGTCGGGAAAAAGAGGGCGAACGCGTGGGGCTTGTACGACATGCACGGAAACGTGTGGGAGTGGTGCGAGGACTGGTACGGGGAGAAGTATCCTTCCGAGGCGGCTACGGACCCGACAGGACCGGAGAAGGGTGAATTCCGGTGCCTGCGCGGCGGGTGCTGGGGCAACCGCACGCGGTCGGCGGGCCGCAGCAAGGACCAACCCGCGAGCGTCGGCAGCGACCACGGGTTCCGGCCGGCGCTGCGCTGACCCCTGACGCGGGGTTGGGGACCGAAGAGCCGCCGCGACGCCGTGGCGTATGCACGAGGAAGGCTGTCGGCAGGCCTCGCTCCGGTGCCGCACACGCACGATGTGGACGACGTTCTCGCGGTCGAGGACTTGGTAGGGAATCCTGGATCAAGTCGACGCAGGGTGCCTGCGGCGTGTTTCGAGACTGGGCCCCAGCTCGAACCGTGCCGAGAATACGGTAGTCCCCGACCCGGATCCTCCAGACGCCTTCCCAACCGCGGAGCTTCCGGCTCCCCGGCGGGCGAGGGTCGTGCCGGAGAGACAGGATCGCCCGGATGACGCGGCGGAAAACGTCCCCTTCGAGCCGCTTCAGGTCGCGCAGTAAAAGCAGACAGGCTGGTTCTACTGCGGCTCAGTTCTGGGAGTAGACGAACAGCCCGTCCGACACCGCCCGCTCCCCCCAATGGTCGGCCTTCTGGTTGTCCGAGGGGAAGTTGACGATGCCGTTGATCGACATGTCCGAGACGAACAGGGTCGTGGAGCCGCCGCCGTCGAGGTTGAACGCGTTCCACGCGCCGAGGTCCTTCATGTACTGCGCCAGCGCCGCGATCGTCATCCCCGCGCCCGCCGAGGTGCGGCCGTCCACGGTCACGAGAAGCAGGTGGCCGTCCTTCGTGACGCCGATCGCCGCGCGCGGGTGCTGGGTGGTGTAGAACGTGCTCGTCCCGGCGGGCCACACGTCGACCTCCCCGTCCGTAACCAGGTTCGGGTGGCCGCCGAGCGCCTGGAACGCCGCCGCCCAGTCCGTGCGGATCGACAGAG
>JACPRC010000152.1 GCA_016190175.1 Planctomycetota bacterium | reverse complement strand
GGGATGGGCGGACACTGCATCCCGGTCGATCCCTTCTACCTCACGTGGAAGGCGCGCAAGGCCGGATTCAGCACGCAGTTCATCAACCTCGCCGGGCGGCTCAACACCCGGATGCCGCACTATGTCGTGCACCGGGTCCATGAGGCGCTGGGGAGAAAGAAACTCCGCGGGGCCCGCGTGCTCGTGCTCGGCCTCTCGTACAAGAAGGACATCGACGACCCGCGCGAGTCGCCCTCGTTCAAGATCATCGAACTCCTCAAGGAGGCGGGCGCCGTCGTGACGTACCACGACCCGTATTTCCCGTCGTTTCCCGCGATGCGCCACTACCGGCACCTGAAGGTGGAATCGGTCCCGCTGACCGACGAGACGCTCTCGGACGCGGACGTGGTCGTGCTGGCGACGGACCACTCGTCGTTCGACACCGCCCGGATCGCCGAGCGGGCCCGGCGCATCGTGGACACGCGCAACGCGTTCGCGGGCGTGGACGCGAAGTGGCGCGGGAAGATCGTGAAGGCGTAGACGCCGGCGCCCCGAGAATGGCATCCTTCCGTCATCGCTTTCCTAGGGAGGTCGGATGGCCTATGCCGAAGCGGGTCGCCCGCTTGCGGAGATGAAGACCGCGTACGAGCGCCGTCTCTCGAGTTACTTCCGGTCGCACCCGGTGTTCTGGTCGGACAAGATCGGGGCCGGGGGCACGCTCACCAACCTGGAGGTCGGCCCGAGCTGGATGCTGACCTTCGGCACGACCGGCCTGGAACGGGGCTGCGTCTCCTGCCAGCGGGAGACCATGGCCGCGTTGAACGAGTATCTGGACACGCAAAGCAAGTAGTACTGGAAGGTGGAGAGAGTCGTCGTGGGAATCGGATTCGAGCATCATGCCGTGATCGCCAAACCCGCCGACGGGGCCGCGTCATCCGGCAACGGGGTGGTCTTCGACCCGTGGATCGCGCAGGAGCCGAAGACCTACCCGTTTTGGCAGTGGTGGTTGCGGGTGATCCACTTCCAGGCGCTGATGCACGGACGCAAGGAGTAGGAAGAACGGTTCCGCGGCGGATCACTCGATCCGCTTCCCCCTCGTCTCCGGCAGCGTCCACACCCACGCGCCCATGAGGACCGCGAACCCCGCGGCCAGCGCGATGCCGCCGCCCATCCCGTATCGCGGCGCCACCGCCGCGATCAGCAGCGGCGCGAGGAACTGCGTCCCGCGCGTCACGTTCATGATGATCGCCATCACCGTCCCGCGCACCGCCGTCGGGAAGAGCTCGCTGTACATCGGCCCGTAGCCCGACCACGTCCCCGTCCCCAGCCCCGCGAGGAACAGGAACGCGAGGATGAGCTTCGGCATCCCCTCGATGTGGTGCCAGTAGAGGGTGAACATCGCCAGTCCCGTCGCCATGAGCGCGCTGCACAGCGTGAAGGCGGGCCGGCGCCCGATCCGGTCCGAGAGGAACCCGAACCCGAGGTAGCCCGCGAGCGACCCCGCGACGAACGTGAGCGTCGCCCATCCCGAGCGGGACTCCGTGAGTCCCCGCTCCTTCTGAAGGTATCCCGGCAGCCAGACGACGGCGAGCCAGTAGTTGGACATGTTGAGCGCCGTCAGGAGGAAGCACTTCACGAACGGCCCGACCAGCTCGCGCGGGAGCGCCGGGTTGCGGCGCCGCGCCATCCAGAGGTCCGACTCCGGGACGAACGGCACGAGCGCCAGGACGAGGATCGGGACCGTGGAGAGCGCGAAGGTCGCGCGCCATCCGATCTCCGGCGCGACGAACGATCCCATGACCGCCGCCAGTCCCAGCCCGACCGGCGCGCCCGTCTGCGCGATCGCGCCGAAGCGCCCGCGCATCGCGGGCGGGAAGGTCTCCCCCACGAGCGCCTGTCCCGCGCCCCAGCTCCCGCCGATCCCGAGCCCCGCGAGCGCCCGCGCCGCCGCGAAGAGCCCCAGGGTCGGCGCCGCCGCGCACGCCGCGTTCCCGGCGACGTAGGTCAGCAACGACAGGGCCATCGACCAGCGCCGTCCCACCCGGTCGGAAAGCCAGCCGAACAGGAACCCGCCGACGCCGGTCATCCCGATCCCGATCCCCAGGAGCCACGCGAGCTGGGATTCGTTCGGGCGCAGGGCCGTTTCCACCGGACCCGTCATGAACGTGAGCTGCAGGAGCGAGAAGAAGCCGAAGAACCAGACCGACCAGGAGAGGAGCAGGATCGCGTAGTGGCGGCCCGTCGGCCGGTCCGAGTCCGCGAGGAGGACGGCCGACGAGGGGAGGGACATCAGAAGAGCGTGGAGAAGAGGGCCACCGTGGACATCCCGCTCGCGCCCACGAGCTCGCACGGCGTGTGGACGAGGCAGACCCCCTCGCTCGCCTCGATCGCGAGCTTGTCGTTCTTCATCAGGCACATGATCCGGCCGTCGAGGCAGAACGCCGCCGCGAACCGGACGCCGTTCGCCGGGACGCGCTCCCCGGGCCGGAGCCCGATGAGCTCGCCCCGCGACGTGTCCGTCTCGTACAGCGTCAGCCTCGGCCTGGGCTCTCCCATCGGCTGGTGCACCCGCGTGTAGATCCGCGAGGTCGACCGTCCCGGCGGCACCGGGGTCACGACCGGCGTGAAGAGGAGCATCGTCGTCGCCCGCGAGGTCCGGTTCAGGTAGCCGTGGAATTCGCCCGGACGCGCCACGAGCCAGCGCCCCGCGCCCACCGTGTACTCCTGGCCCGGCGACACGGGATAGCTCAGCGAGCCGGAGAGAATGAGGGCGTCGTCCTCCACGTCGCCGTGAGTGTGCGCCGGGATCTCCATCCCCGGCAGGAGGCGGGCGTACCAGAGGACCGCGTCCGGAGTGCCGTAGAGCTTTGCGACGCCGGTCGAGTTGTACGAGAGCGCCTCGTCGTTGCGCACGTCCACGAGATGAAAGCCCGGCGTCACGAGGCCCACGGGTCACCCGATCCCTTGCGTCTTGAGCTTCTGTTTCGCCACCTGCGCCTCCCGCGACGACCCGCACCGGCGGACGATGAGCTTCATGACCCCGGCGCCGAACTCGCGCTCCGCGCCCTGCCGCTCGATGAACCGGAACCCGACGTGGAGGAGGTCGGCCGCGCCGAGGAGCGCCCGGTCGGCATCCAGCGCCTCCACGAGCGCGAAGTCGGAGGCATGGAGGACCTTCGCCAGAAGCGCCATGGCCGAGTCGCTCTTCCGCTGTTTGAGCCGGGTCACGGCGAGCGAGGTGAGCGCCTCCGGCGTCGCCAGGTCGTCCGGCTCGAGGAGTCGCAGGAACGCCTCCGCCTCCTCGAACTTCTTCCGCCTCATCCGGTCGCGCCCGTGGCGGAGGAGCGCCGCGCGGAGATCGTCCAGGCACAGGGTCCGGAGGATCTCGAAGAAGAGACGGTACCGCTCGTCCCGCTTCTCGAGGAGCGAGAGGCACTGCGCGGTCAGGGCCTTCCGTCCCCTCGCCGCGAGGGCGCCGGGGACCGAGCGCACCACGTCCGCGATCTTCCACGCGCGCGCGAGGTCGGCCTCCGACGCGAGCGCCTTGAGGAGCGCCGGGACGAACGCGGCGTTCGAGCGGAGCGACCCCGCGGCCGCATCCGAGACCTCGCGGTCCCCGCTCCCGAGCGCCTTCGCCAGCGCCCCGGCCGCTTCCGGAGTGCCGAGCGCCCCGAGCGCCCGGATCGCGGCGACGCGCACCGCCGGGACCGCGTGGTCCATGAATCGAAGCACCTTCGGCAGGTCCGCCTTCGCGATGCGGAGGCGCTCGAGGACCTCGGCCGCCGCCTTCGCCACGTCGCCGGGCTCGTCGAAGACCGGAAGGAGCCTCGCGAGCGTCTTCTTCGCGTCCGCCCCGACCCGCGCCACGGCCCGCAGCGCCGCCACGCGGACGTCGGCCGCCTGCTTCGGTCCCGCGAACGAGAGAAGCGCCGGAAGGGCCGACGGGTCGCCGAGCGCCCCGAGGATCTGCAGGGCCGCGCCCGGCGCAGCCCCCCTCTTCAGGACCTCCACGACCTGCCGCGCAGCCGACTTCCGCTGCGCGGGCGCCATCCGTCCGACCTGCGCCTCGAACGACGCCGCCGCCTGCGCGGGCACGGCCGGATCCTTGTCCTTGAGGGCCCGGACCAGCAGCTCCAAGGAATCCCCGCCGAGCCGCCCCAGCGCCTCGACGATCCCCTTGCGGACCTCGGGGTCGGCGTCCTTCAGCCTCTCGCGAAGGGCGTCGACGACCTCGCCTCCGGCCTCCGCGATCACCTTCATGGCCCGGGCCTTCAGGGCGGGCGCGGCCCCGAGGAGCGGGATCAGGTGCGGCACCGCCTCCGTCGCGCCGATCTTGGCAAGCGCCTCGACGGCGTAGGTGCGCACGGTGTCGTTGGCGGACTGGAGCGCCCGCGCGAGCGCCTTGCGGGCGGCCGCGTCCCTCGGTCGGAGCTCGCCCAGGACCATCGCCGCCGCGCACTGCAGCTCGGCCGATCCCGACGCGAGGAGCGCGCAGATTTTTTCCAACTCGGGATTCACCCCGTCAGACTCCTATCACAATCGCCGCACACGAATCTACTCCCTGCACCGAACCCCATGCACGCTTCGCCTCGGTCTTGCAGAGTCTAACGGGGCTCACAAGGGGGGTCAGTATATGCGACGGCGGCGGAGAACCGCAAGCATCTGCCTGTGGATGGCCCGGTTCGCCGCGACCACTTCGCCCGTGAAGAGGTCCACGGGCCCCCCCGAATAGTCCGTGAGCGTCGCGCCCGCCTCCGAGCAGAGGAGCAGCCCGGCCGCGATGTCCCACGGCCCGAGGTGCCCCTCCCAGAAGCCGTCGTAGATGCCCGCGGCCGTGAAGCAGAGGTCGAGCGACGCCGAGCCGAGGCGCCGCACGGCCCGGGCGCGCCGGAGGAAGGCGTCCCAGTGGCGCAGGTTCCGGACTTTCGGCTTCATCGCGTAGGGGAATCCGGTGCAGAGGAGCGCCTTCGCGAGGTCGCGAGTCGCCGAGACGCGGAGACGCTCGCGGTTGCGGAACGCGCCGCGCCCGCGCCGCGCCCACCAGAGATCGTCGAGCGGCGGATGGTAGACGACCCCGCCCTCCATCACGCCTCCGCGTTCGAAGCCGATCGAGACCGCGTAGATCGGGAGGCCGTGCGCGTAGTTCGTCGTGCCGTCGAGCGGATCCACGAACCAGCGGACGTCCGCGCCCGCATGGCGGCCGCTCTCCTCGGCGACGATCGCGTGATCGGGGAACGCGCGCCGGATGGCGCGGAGGATCATCGCCTCGGAGGCGCGGTCCATTTCGGTAACAAGGTTGCCGAACCCGGACTTGTACGAGATGCTGCGGCGACCCCGCCGGTTCCGCAGGAGCATCGTCCCCGCGCGGCGGGCGATGTCCGCGGCCAGCGCGAAGGCCCCGTCACTCCAGGTTCGCATGCCGCCGCTCGATCCTCTTGCTCGGGATCCCCAGCTCCTGCATCAGCGTCAGGATGATCGAATCGAGGTAGAGGAAGAGGACCTGCTCGAAGAGCGAGCGCGCGGGCTGGCGCGTCCGGCCGTCCCGCTCCAGCGGCGCCGGGACCACGATCACGAGGTTCGCGAGCTTCGCCAGGGCGGAGCGGGGCGTCGCCGTGAGCGCCACGATGCGCGAACCGATCCGCGTCGCCTTGCGCGCCATGTAGAGCGGCAGGAGCGTCGAGCCCGTCCCGGAGCAGCCGACGAGGAGGTCGCCGCGCGCCGCGCCGGGCGCCGTGATCTCGTCCGCGAGATGCACCTCGAAACCGAGATGCATCAGGCGCTGGCCGAACGCCTTGACGACGAGGCCGCTCCGGCCCACGCCGGTGATGTAGATCCGCTTCGCCCGCGTAAGCTCGCGGCAGAACGCGTGGGACTCCTCCTCGCCGATCCTCGGCAGGACCCGCGCGATCTCCTCGAGGATGACGTCGCGGAACCGCCTCATTCCAGCACCAGCCGCGCCGCGTCGTAGGTCGGCCCCTCGATGCAGATCCGGGAGTATCTCCAGTCGTCGCCGTCCGACACCTTCGCGACGCACGCGCCGCACGCCCCCAGGGCGCAGCCCATCCGCCGCTCCATCGAGACCTCGCACGGCAGCTTCTCGCGCCGCGCGATCCGCACGACCGCGTCGATCATCCGGTCGGGCCCACAGGTGTACAGCATCGTGCCCTTCCTGTCGAGCTTCCGGAGACGCCTCTCCAGGAGGTCCGTGACGAGCCCCTTCGTCCCCCGCGAGCCGTCCTCCGTCGCCGCGTGCGTCTCGACCCCGATCCCGGCGAAGTCGTCGATGCCGTAGAGCATTTCCTCCGTGCGACCGCCGAAGAGGAGCTCGATCCGCGGCTTCCGGCCGCCCGCGAGGAGCTGCTTCGCGAAGAGGTAAAAGGGCACGATCCCGACGCCGCCCGCGACGAAGAGGCAGGTTCCGGCGTCGCTCGGAGTAAAGCCGGTCCCCAGAGGCCCCAGGAACCCGACGGTATCCAGGGGTCCTTTCCCGGCGAGCGCGGCCGTGCCCCGACCGACGACCGTGTAGAGCAGATCGACGTTCGCCCAGGCGTCGTCGAACGTGCGCACGTCCCAGAAGCTGAGCGGCCGGCGCAGGAGCGGATCGGTCCCGTCGGCGCAACGGAGGTGGCAGAACTGCCCGGCCCGGACCGGCTCGCGGAGCGGAACGGCGAGGGTGATCTTCCGACAGCGTGCGGAGTAGTCGACCTGGCCGACGACGTAGGCATCGAGGTTGAGAATCGACATGCGCCGGGGACGATTGTAAGTCCCTTTCACCGCGAAATGAAGGTTTCTTGCGAAGCGGAAGCGGCCTCGCGGGGGATGTTGAGCGCCAGCGGGTTGCGAAGGCCATGTGCGGCACGCCATTTGATGAATCCCGTTACCGACGGCGGAGGTATCCGTCCAAGAGCCTGTCTCGACAGACCGGACCGAGCCGGGCGGAGCGCCGGGGCCGCAGATGCCAGGAGCGACGACGACGCGTATCAACGGAGAGATACGCGGAGGAGGAGCGACGCCGCAGATGCGGCCCCGCCGCCCGCTCCGGCGACGGGAGGTCTGCCGAGATAGGCTCTAGTGAACGGAGGGAACGACGATGATCTTCCGATGCCCGTTCTGCAAGACGCCGGTCGAACCGACGCAGCGAACCTGTCCCGCCTGCTCGCAGCCGATGCTCAAGAACTGCGCCACGTGCGGCGAGGAGATCAGCGTCCGCGCCGCGATCTGCAAGTATTGCGGCGACGAGCGGGAGGCGGCGCCGGCGCCGCAGCCCGAGATCGAATTCATCGAAGAGCGCGCCGCGACGATTCCGTGGGAATCCAGGGGCGGTGTGATCTCGCGCTGGTGGCGCACGATGTGGGAGTCGTCGTTCCACCCCGCGCGGTTCATGAAAAACCTCCCGCGCGAGGGCGGCTGCGCGAAGCCGATCGCGTACGTGTACGGCTTCTTTGTACAGGCGCTGCTGGTGGGCGTGATCGTGGCGTCGTTCGTGGGTCTGGGCGCCGTGCTCGGGGGTCACCGGCTCCGTCCGGACGATACGGCGAAGGCGCTCGCGCTCGTCCTCGTGCTCATTCCCGTCGGCTACGTCCTCTCGGCGGCGGGGACGTTCGTCGCCTCGCTCTTCTGGCACGTCATGGGGCGGCTCGCGGGCGGCAAGGCGAAGTTCCGCGAGACGTTCCGCATGGTCGCCTACTCCTCCGGCGTGTGCGCGTGGGGACTCGTGCCGGGGATCGGCCGGCTCCTGGAACTGATCTTCGGGACGTTGCTGCTCTACCACGGCTTCCGCGAGGTCCACGGTCTCTCGGGACGGCGCGCGATCCTCGCGATCGCGATGCCGGCGATCGTGCTGCTCACGGCGGTCGGAGTGATCGCGCTCGTGGCGATCGGAGCGGGCGCGGGGCGCTGATCCGCATGAGGCGATCCTGGGTCGCGGGCGGCTTCCTCCTCTGCGTTTCGTGCGCCCACCCCGGGCCGCCTCGAACCGAAGGGATCTCCCGGCATGTGAACGACGTCCGCACGCGCGGGACGGACCCGGTCGAGTACTTCGTCGACCTCTTCGAGCGACACAAGATCGTCGTCTTCGCGGAGACGTTCCATCCCGAGATGACGCAGTACGAGTTCCTGATGCAGGTCCTGCGCCATCCCAGGTTCCAGGCCCGGGTGCGGGCGGTCTTCACCGAGATCGGGTCGCGCTCCCAGCAAGACCCGATGGATGCGTTCCTGTCGGCCCGCGAGATGCGGCGCGATCCTCTGCTGACGATCAACCGGAACAACGTGATCCACCCCGAGGGATGGCCCAACGAGAACATCCTCCTCTTCTGGGAGGAGCTCTGGCGCGTGAACTCGCGCCTGTCGCCCGAGATGCGAATCCGGGCCTGTCTGAGCGACATCGCCTGGGACTGGTCCGCCCTTCGCTCTCCGGACGATTACCGGCGCAGGATGGCGCAACCGGACGTCGCCGACCGCGACCGGGCCATGGCGGATCTCATCCGGGACACGGTTCGGAAGACCGAGCGCGCCCCGGAGTCGGGCGCCCGGGACCGGTACCTCGTCATCATGAACACGCGCCACGCGACGGGAACGGCCCGCCGCGCCTCCGACGGCTCGCCCGACCGAAGCGTGGGCCGGTTCCTCAAGGAGGATTTCGGGGCGGATCAGGTGTGGTGCGTTCTCTACCATCAACCCCGGATGCGCGTGAGCGACGCCGAACGGCAGGATGGGCCGGCCTTGATCGAGGACGGGAAATGGGACGCCGCCTTCCATCTCGACGGGAACCGACCGGCGGGATTCGACCTGGCCGGGACGGCCTTCGGAGACGCCCCCTTCGATTATCTCTCCGTGCTGGCCGCGAACAGATACTCCGACGTCTTCGACG
Organism: Planctomycetota bacterium; assembly: GCA_016190175.1. Lineage (GTDB taxonomy): Bacteria > Planctomycetota > MHYJ01 > MHYJ01 > JACPRB01 > JACPRC01. The sequence continues at coordinate 1,528 of JACPRC010000152.1, read as the reverse complement.
GCCTGGTCTTCTGGCGCCCCCTGCACGCCTTCTACAAGTACGAGCTTGCGGCGGACCTGTTCCGGGACGACGCGTTCCTGGCGGAGACCGAGCGCCGGTGCGTCGTTGCGGGAAGGAAACCGATGATGCGGAAGCTCCGCGAGAGGCTCGGCGAGTTCTTCTTCGCGCTCGGGACGACGAGAAGCGGGCTCGGCATCTCGGAGGCGGAGGTGCGGATGCGGTTCGGGAAGTGGATCCGGTGACGGGAGGCGGATCGGCGACACTGGGCTCCTCTGCGGCGCGAACCGGAGGAATGGCGTCGGGCGAGGCCACGGCCGTAGCTGCGGCACTCCCGCCGCCGCCCACCAGAACTCGTTTCCCTTGCGCGCGCCGTAACCGACCTTCCTGCCGTTGCGGCGCAAGCGACGCAGGCGGTGACGGCGGATCAGGGCACGTCTGCCGCAATCCACCACAGTTCCTTGTCCCTGCGCGCCCCGAAGGCGACCTTCTTTCCGTCCCGGTTGAAGACGGGCGACCAGACCTCGTGGAAGGGCTCGCTCTTCTTCCCGCCGACGACGACGTGCCACGAGGAACCGGATCGAGCCCGGAACGCCACGGTCTTGCCGTCCGGCGAGAAGACCGGCATCCCGACCTCCTCGAACATCTCGCTCTCGCGATCGCCGGCGACGATGCAGACCTTCTTCTCCCCGGCCCGGGCCGCGTACGCGACGGACGCCCCCTCCCGCGGGAAGACGGGATCGCCGACATGCACCCAGTCTTTTCCCTTCGCGTCGCCCACGACCATGAACTGCACGCCGCCCCGGCTCGCGGGATGCACCACCTTCGTCCCGTCCGCCGTCAGGAAGAGGCTCCGGACCTCATCGTAGTCTCCGGTCTTCTTTCCGTTGACCCACACGCTCCAGACGCGGTCGCGATAGCCGCGGTACGCCCAGAGCCCGGCATCCGCGCCGACGACGGGCCCCTCCAGGACCTGGAACCCTTCGCTCCGGTGGTCGCCGACCGCGACGAACCGCTTCTCCCCCGTCCGGGATCGTCGCGAGCTTGCGGGTCTCGAACGACGGATCGGGGTCCTGGATCAGGGAGAGCCAGAGAAGCAGCATGATCTACTTTCCGAAATAGCTTTCCACGAACGTCGTGTCGATCTGCCCGCGGATGAACTGCGTGTGGTCCATGACGGCGAGATGGAACGGGATCGTCGTCGGCACGCCCTCGACGACGAACTCGGTGAGCGCGTGCTTCATGGCGACGATCGCCTCCTCCCGCGTCTTCCGGTGCACGATGAGCTTCCCGATCATGGAGTCGTAGAACGGCGGGATCTCGTACCCGGGGTAGATGTGGCCGTCGAAGCGGACGCCCGGGCCGCCCGGGACGCTGAGGTCCGTGATCTTCCCGGGCGAGGGCTTGAACCCCTGCTTCGGGTCCTCCGCGTTGATGCGGCACTCGATCGCCGCGCCCTGGAGGTTCTCGTCCTTCTGCGAGATCTTCAGCTTCCCGCCCGCGGCGATCCGGATCTGCTCCTTGTCGAGGT
>JACPRC010000151.1 GCA_016190175.1 Planctomycetota bacterium | reverse complement strand
GCGCCGAAAAAGCGGACAGGTTTGGGTCCGCACCCCGGTGACCGGACGGAATGGGGCGAAAACCGCGCTCAGGCGGTCCAAATGGCCTAGAGAACCCCCTCAGCGAGATGCGCGCGATGGGGATATGTCAGGAGGTCTGGATTCCCCTCTACGCCGCGGTCTCTGCCGCCGTCTTCGCGGGTCCGATCCTCTTGATCCCGATGGTCCGCTACTGATGCGACGCGGGGGCGAAGTCGCGCTACGGCATGACGCCGTTCATCAGCGAGTTCATCATCATCGTCGACGGGCTCCCGCCGCCGACGTTCCATGCGGAACCGGCGAAGGTCCCGACCATGCTCGACATCATCGTCGTCATCGTCGCCGGGTCCATCGGGCCGCCCGATATCGGATTCATGACCTGCCCGGACATCCCCATTCCGTCGAAGTCGCCGTCGGTAAGATCCTCCATGGCCATCATCATCAGTTGGCTGGAGCTGATCCCCATCGAGGAGGCCATCGCGGACATCGCGCCCATCAGCAGGCCGTAGTCGACCTGCGTTTGCGACCCCATCCCCATCATGCCCATCGGCTGCATCGCGTCCATCGGCATCGTGGACATGACGTCCAGCCCGCAGTAGGCGCTCATCGCGGCCATGGCGTTCACGAGATTCTGCGGCGTGTAGCCTCCGGCATTCAGGGCGAGCTGGCATGCCATCGTCGTGAACGGCGTCATCGCCACCGTCATCATCCCGCCGGAGTAGTTCGGGATGCCGCACAGGATCTGCGGCGAGCCGACCACCGTCCCGCCGTACTCCTCGGCATACTGCCCGCCGGAACAGACGAGCATCGCCGGCCCGCTGAATCCCTCCGGCATGGACATCGAGAAGCCGCCCGAAGCGTCGGTCATGGCGCTCGCCATCATGGCGCCCATCGTGCCGTCCGGGTTGAGTGCGTAGCAGGCGACCGTGCCGCCCGAGACCGGCGACATCATGACCGTCCCGTTCATGGTGCGGGAATCGGACATGTGATCGGAGCCCCCGCAGGCTCCCGCGAACGCGAGAACGAGGGACGCCGCGAGAATCCCGACGATGCGCATCGCTGCCCTCCGTGTGATCTCGCGATCAAGGACGAGAGCACGGAGGATCGTTACACCGATTTCGCGGCGCTACCCGAACAGGTAGATCTTCACCAGCTCGGCCGTGTCGATCTTGTATGCGCCGGTGAAGGTGTTGCCCGATCCGGGGTGAACCGGGTCGAAGACGGCGTAGACGCGATAGACGGAGAAGTCGCAGCCCTCGGGATCGTCGCCCTGATTCGTGAGCTCGATGACGGTCTCCTCCGTGACGGCCGCCTGCGCCTCCGCGAGCGCGAGGCCGCCGCGTCACGCCCTGACCACCACCTCGCGGAAGTACTCGATCGTCTTGAGCAGCCCCTCGCGCCGTGCCACCTTCGGCTCCCAGCCCAGGAGCTTCCGCGCCTTCGCGATGTCGGGGCGGCGCTGCTTCGGGTCGTCCACGGGCAGCGGCTTGTGGACGATGCGCGACCTCGAGCCCGTGAGATCCACGATCTCCTTCGCGAGCTGAAGCACCGTGATCTCTTCCGGGTTCCCGATATTGACGGGGAGGTGCTCGCCCGACTCCATGAGCGCGAGGATCCCGGCGACGAGGTCGTCCACGTAGCAGAAGCTCCGCGTCTGCGAGCCCTCGCCGAAGACGGTGATCTCCTCGCCCCGGAGCGCCTGCGCGATGAAGGTGCAGACGGCGCGGCCGTCGTTCGGGCGCATCCGCGGCCCGTAGGTGTTGAAGATCCGCACGATGCGCGTCTCGAGCCCGTGCGTCCGGTGGTACGCCATCGTCATCGCCTCGGCGAAGCGCTTCGCCTCGTCGTAGACGCCGCGCGGGCCGATCAGGTTGACGTTGCCCCAGTAGTCCTCGCGCTGCGGATGCACGAGCGGGTCGCCGTACACCTCGCTCGTCGAGGCGAGGAGGAAGCGCGCCTGCTTCGCCTTCGCCAGGCCGAGCGCGTTGTGCGTCCCGAGCGAGCCCACCTTGAGCGTGTGGATCGGATGCTCGAGGTAGTCCGCGGGCGATGCGGGCGAGGCGAAGTGGAGGATCCGGTCGAGCGGGCCCTCCAGGGCGATCGGCTTCGTGACGTCGTGCTCGAGGAAGGCGAAGCGCGGGTTGGAGCGGAAGCCCTCCATGTTCCGGGGGTGGCCGGTGAGGAGGTTGTCGATGCAGACGACTTCGTGACCGCGCCCGAGGAGCGCCTCGCAGAGATGGGAGCCGAGACAACCCGCGCCGCCGGTCACCAGGGTGCGCATGGGGCCATCTAATCACAAAGAGACGAAGACACCAAGGAACAACGCGCCGCGACGGGAGGACGGGGGACAAGGAGGGGGGGAGATCGGGAGACGGGGCGAGGCGGCGGGATGGGAAGAAAGGGCGGCTACCCTGAATACTAGTCGGTCAAGGAAATCTGGGGCATGCAATCCGCTGTTAGCCGTTAGCCATTGGCCAGAGGCCATTCGCATCCGGCTAACGGCTAATAGCTAATAGCTAATAGCCAATCTTGTCCGACCGGTATTGCGGCTACCCTTGGTCTCCCGGTCTCCCGGTGTCCTGGTCTCCCGCCTCGTGTCTCTTTGTGTCCTGGCGTCTTTGTGGTATAGAAGGCGGGCAGATGCTCCTCACCGGCCACCAGCCGAACTACCTTCCCTACGCGGGCTTCTTCGACAAGGTCGCGCGCGCGGACAAGCTCGTCATCGTCGACAACGTCCAGTTCGTGAAGCGCGGGCCGTTCGGGTGGATCCACCGGAACCGCATTCGCGCGAGCGGCGCCGACGGCTGGGACTGGCTCACGGTCCCGGTCCTCACCAAGGGGAAGTTCACGCAGACCATCCGCGAGACCGCGATCGACAACTCGCTCCCGTGGCCGCGCAAGCACTGGAAGACGATCGAATGGAACTACCGCGCGGCGCCCCACTTCGCGGACTACGCGCCGGAGCTGCGCGCGGTCTACGAGAAGAAGTGGGAGTGGCTCTGCGAGCTGAACGTCGAACTGGTCCGCGTGATCCTCCGGTGGCTTCGCCTCGACAAACCCCTGTGCCTCTCGTCCGAGATCGGCGCCGAAGGCAAGGCCGGGGACCTCGTGGTCGACCTGTGCCGGAAGACGGGGGCGGACGCGTACCTCTCGGGGGTCCACGGCCGGGACTACCTGGACCTCCCTTCCTTCGAGCGCGCCGGCATCCGTCTGGAATTCCAGGAGTACCGCGCCGCCGAGTATCCGCAGTGCTTCTCCGGCCCCTTCGTGCCGAATCTATCCGTGGTCGATCTGATCTTCAACTGCGGGCCCCGGAGCCTCGAGGTCGTGACGGCGGGACGATGATCCCCGTTAGACTCCCTTGGGATCGCACCGATGCCTTTCAGAGCAAGAAGGACCCTGTGGGAATGAGATATCTGCGTGACCGCCTCACGGGGAGTCTAACGGGGTGATCTCCAAGCTCAACTATCCCCAGATCGGCCTGTTCATCTTCGCGTGGTTCATCGGCGACCTTCTGACCCCGATCGTGATCCGGCTGGCCCACCGCATCGGGGCGGTCGACCGGCCGCACACGTACAAGATCCATCAGGAACCCGTCCCGTTCCTCGGGGGCATCTCCATCTTCCTCGCCTTCTCGATCGCCCTCTTCTCGATCCTCCGCTTCTCGAGTTTCGAGGAAAATCGTCCGATCTTCGCCGTCATCCTCGGGGGCTTCCTCGTCGCGATCCTCGGGACGATCGACGACTTCAAACCCATCTCCGCGGTGATCAAGCTCGTCATCCTCTTCGGCGTGACGTGGCTCCTGTCCCTGTACCGCGTGAACATCACGCTGTTCGGGTTCTACTGGCTCGACCTGGCGCTGACGCTCCTCTGGATCGTCGGCGTGACGAGCGCGACGAACAGCATCGACAACATGGACGGCGCGGCCGCTGGGATCTCGGCGATCGCCGCGTTCTGGACCTTCTACGTCTCCTTCTACTTCCCGCCCGTGGGACAGGAGGGGGTGAGCTACGTCGCCATCACCCTGTTCGGGGCGTGCCTCGGGTTCCTCCGGTACAACTTCTTCTCGCCCGCGAGGATCTTCCTGGGGAACAACGGCGCGCTCCTCATGGGATTCCTCATGGCGACCCTGATGGTCCTCGCGGGCTGGTCGCGCGGCGACAAGGCGAAGTCCGTGATCGTCCCGTGCGCGATCCTGTGCGTCCCGCTCTACGACATCACGCTGGCGACGATCCTCCGGATTAAGAGCGGCGTCGTGAAGGGGGTGATCGGCGCCATCGTCTACAACGGCCGCGACCATCTCTCGCACCGGCTGTGCGCGCTGGGGCTGTCGAAGCGCGAGGCGGTGCTCATGATGTACCTCTTCGGCATCGTCGGCGGCGCCGTGGGCATGATCATCTCGCGCGAGGAAGTCGGCCCGCGGGTCTACTGGCCCATGACCGCCGCGGCGCTTCTGATCCTGGTCGGGCTCGGCGTTCTCCTGGACCGCGCGAAGGTGTATCCGCCTTCGCCCGCCGAAGGCGGGAGCAAGGCGGATACCACGCCGTAGCCCGCCACAGGCGGGCGGAGGCGGGTCATCCCACCCATGGGCGGGCTTCGGCGCGATCCCGTTCCGCCTCCTCCTACTCCCTGACGCGCGCCCGGAGGATGAGGTCGCCCTCCTCGATCCGGTCCACGACGTCCATGCCCGCCGCGACCCGCCCGAAGACCGTGTAGCTCCCGTCGAGGTGGGGCGCCGGCGTGTGCGTGATGAAGATCTGGCAGCCCCCCGTGTCCTTCCCCGCCTTCGGCATCCCCACGGTGCCCCGCTCGAACGGGACGCGGTTGATCTCGTCGCGCAGGTTGTAGCCCGCGTCGCCCGTGCCGTCCCCGCGCGGGTCTCCCCCCTGGATGACGAAGTTCGACACGACGCGATGGAAGAGGAGACCGTCGTAGATGCCGCGTCGCACCAGCTCGACGAAACTCGCCGTGTGGACCGGCGCTTCGGCGGAGAGACACTCGATTTCGATCGTGCCCCGCTCCGTCTCCAGGACCACCACGGGGGGACGCCGGAACGACCGGTCGAGGAGAGGGTTCGGCTCGATCGCGGGCGCCTCCCGCGGCGGGACCTTCTCGCCTCGACGCACGAGTTCCCTTCGTGCCTTCGACCGGACGCTCGGCGCGGCGTCCTTCAGGAGTTCGCGGAGGAACGGCGTCGCCTCCGGCAGCTTGGCCGCCGCCTCGGCGATCTCCTCGCGCAGCTCCACCTCCTCGCGCTTCCCGGACCGCGCGGCGCAGGCCCGCAGGAGCTCGAACCTCGGGAGGTCCTTCCGCTCCGCGAGCGCGCCGACGGCGGCGACGCGGATGCCGAGGTCGGGGTCCTCCAGCGCCGCGCGGATCATCGCCGCGGACTTCCCGTCCGAGAGACCGCCGAACGACTCGATCGCCGCGGCCCGGACGCGCCGGTCCGGGTCGCGGACCGCGCGCTCCGCGACCTCGATCCCGCCCGCGGATGCCGCGGCCTTCCTCATCCGCCAGTGCGGATCCTCCATCGCCCTGAGTCCGGCCGCCGCATCCCCGCGCCGCACGCGCGAGACGAGCGCGTCGCAGCGAACCGTGAGGGACGGATCGCCGGACAGCTTCTCCAGGAGTTCGTCGCGGCCCGCCTCCTTCGAGGCGAGCGCGCGGGCGAGGGCGGCGCGGACGTGGAAGGAGGGATCGGCGAGGAGGTCGGCGGCCAGGAGGTCCCAGAGCTTGAGCCGCTCGGCGGCACCGACGGCCTCGGTTCGCACGAGCGGGCCCGGATCGCGCAGCGCGAGACGGATCGAATCGGCCGCGGCCGACGCCTTGCTCCGCCCGAGCGCGCGGACGGCGAAGAGGCGGGCCCAGGCGTCCTCGTCCGCCGCGAGCTTCTTGAGGGCCTCGACGGCGGCCGGTTCGCCGTACCGCGCCAGCGCGTACGCCACGCGCCAGCGCACTCCCGCGTCGGGATCGCCCGCGGCATCCACCAGCGCGTTGAGGGCGATCGGGGGGAGCGGAGGCGGCTCCTTCGCTCGTTTCGTCCAGACGGGCATGAAGCGGAGCCTGAAGAGGCCGAGCGCCGCCTCGCCCCGCACCTCCGCGGCAGGGTCGCGCAGCGCCTCGGCGAGGCGTTCCGCGGCCCGCGGGCCGCCCAGCTTCCCGAGGGCTTCGACCGCCGTGCGCCGCATCGCGGGGTCCGGATCCGAGCGATGGGGGGCGACGGCATCGTCCGCCCCGCGCGGATTGCCGTCGAAATCCTCTCCCAGCGCCATCTGGCCCAGGGCGAAGACGACCGCGCGAAGCGCCATGGGGTCGGGGTCGGCGGCGGCTCCGACGAGGAGGGCGATATCGTTCGGGTCCTGGATGCGCCCCAGCGCGAGCGCGGCCCGGGCCCGGGTCTCGGGGTCCCCGGAAGAGACGAGCGCGTGGGCAAGCGTGGAGGCCCCCGCCTCACGCCGGTCCTCGGCCACGCGGATGTCGCGGACGGAGGGGCCCGAGCAGGCGGCGAGGAGGCAGAGGCAGGGGAGGAAACGGATCATGCGACCCCCAGAGATACAAGCGGCCCTCGGCCCTCAGCTCGGGCGGCCGGCTGAAGGCTGACGGCGGATGGCCGACGGCTCCTTATAGGCCCGCGACGGGGTCCTGTCAACAAGATCGCCCCGCGCGGCCGCGGCCGAGGGGGTATACTACCAGCGGAGGATGCCATGGATCATCACATCCTGATCGTGGACGACGACGAGAACTTCCTCGACTTCGCGCGGCTCGCGCTCGAACGGACGCACGCGCGCGTGACGACGGTCGCCTCCGCGGAGGAGGCGCTGGCCGCGGCGCGGTGCGAACGCCCGAGCCTCATCCTGCTCGACATCGGTCTGCCGGGACTGGACGGCTACGACGTGTGCGAGATGCTCAGCGGAGACGGCATCCCCATCCTCTTCGTGAGCGGCCATCCGTACCGGGACGAACGGTTGAGCGCGCAGTTCACGGGCGCGGTGGGCTACGTCCAGAAGCCGGTCAAGCCCGAGGATCTGCGAACCGCCGTCCGCAAGGCGCTCACCGGATCCTCCGCAGCGCGACGTCCGCGGGGAGGGGCAGCGCCGCGGCGGAAATGAGCCGCAGCGCCGGCGGCCTCCTCCGCGACTCCTCGGGCGCCGCGCGACGGCCCTTCCCGGACCCGGTTTCGACCCAATCGACGTAGCTCAAACACCCGTGCTCCGATTCACGTTTGGGTTCTCGGCGGGTTCTGCGGACTTGCCCGCCGGAGCCCGAAGGGCGCAGGAGGGCTCGGCGTTGAGCCTTCCCCGGCGGATGCGGGTACGCCGACCCGAGGACCTGCCCGATCCGGAAAAAGGGCGCCCGAATCCGGCTCACGGACGTTCGTACGGCGAATACGGACATCCGGATCCGGCATACGGGCGCCCGTTCTCTGCGGCGCTCATGGGTATACTCCCTCCGAACCTTCTTTGCGGGTGACTCCATGCCCTGCCCCCGCTGCGGCGGCGACCATCCCGGCGGAACTTGCCTCTCGGTCGGCGACCGGCCGACCGGCGCCTCGCTCGCATCGGCGGAATCGGCGCTATCGATCCCCGAGGGCACCCTCGTCACGGAGCGATATCGCATCGGCGCCCTCGTCGGCGCGGGCGGCATGGGGGCGGTGTATCGCGCGCAGGACTCGCGGCCGTCGCGCCCCGTGGCGCTGAAGTTCCTCGTCGTGCGCGACCGCGCGGACGAGTCGGCGGTGGTGCGATTCCTCCACGAAGCGGAGGTGATCGCGTCGCTGAACCATCTCAACATCATCCAGGTCCATGAGGTGGGGGAGTGGCAGGGACATCGGTTCATCGCGATGGAGCTGGCGGAAGGAGGGACGCTGCGGGATCTGGTGAAGAAGCGGGGGAAACTGCCGGTCGAGGAGGCGTCGGCGCTGATGAAGCAGGTGGGGCAGGCGCTGTCGCACGCGCACCGGAAGGGAGTCGTGCACCGCGACCTCAAACCCGCCAACGTCCTGCTCACGAAAGAGGGCGTGCCGAAGCTGTGCGACTTCGGGCTGGCGAAGGGGCTCACCGACAGCGAGATGTCGCGGACGGGGTACGGGATGGGGACGTTGGGGTTCATGAGCCCCGAGCAGCGGCGCGATGCGAAGGGTGTGGACCATCGGACGGACATCTACAGTTGGGGGGCCACGTTCTATCAGTTGGTCACGGGCAAGGATCCGATGACATGGGACCCGGAGGCGATCCCGGCGGCGGTAAGCGGGGTGATCCGGAAGTGCCTGAAGGAACTGGAGGAGCGGTACTTCTCGATGGAGGAGGCGCTCGCAGGGCTGGAGGAGCCCTTGCCGCGGGCGGGGCCGAAGGCGGACGGCGGGTGCCCGCAGTGCGGGGCGGCGAATGCGCCCGAGGCGCGATTCTGCAGGGAGTGCGGGGGCGGTCTCTTCGAGAAGTGCCCGAAGTGCGGCACGGAAGGCCGCGCGCCGATCCGCTTCTGCGACAAATGCGGCTGCGACGCGGCGAAGGAGCGGAAGTACCGGGACCACTGGGCGCAGGCGCAGAAGCTCGCGGAGGCGTGCCAGTTCTCGCGGGCGGCGAAGGAGCTGGAGGCGATTCAGGAAAGCGCCGAGGCGGTCGAGCTCCTGGCCGACGTGCGCCGCAAGATGTCGGCGCTCGACACGTTGCGGCTACGGCTCGATGAGTGCCTGAAGGCGAAGGACTACGAGGGGGCGGAGGGGACGGCGCGCAAGATCCTCGATCTCAACCCGAACGACGAGAAGGCGAAGCAGGCGGCGATCGAGGCGCCGGTGCTGCGGCGCAAGAAGGACGCGGCGAAGACGCTCGAGGAGGCCCGCGCGGCGCTCGACCGGCGCGATCTTGAAGCGGCGCTGGAGCGCGCGGACCGGGCGTGCGAGTTGGATTCCGGCAACGCGAACGCGCAGGCGGTGCAGGCGGATCTCACAGAGCGCAAGGCGCGCTGCGACGAGGCAGTCGCGGAGGCGGAGGAGCACCTCAAGGCGCGGCGGTACGAGGATGCCGTTACGATCGCCGATCGCGTCTTGGCCGAATGGCCGTACCCCGCGGCGGAGAAGGTGAAGCGCGAGGCGGAGGGGCAGCTCGAGGATCTGCGTCGCCGCCTCGCGCAGGGGCAGAAGGCGCTGGAGGCGGGGCGGCACGAGGAGGCGGCGACGCACTTCGAGGCGGCGGCGGCGTTGAGGCCGGACCGCGAGGTGCAGAGGAAGGCGGGAACGGCGCGGGCGATCGTGAAACGGCGGCAATTCGTGCGCGCGGCGGTCGCGGTAGCCGCCGTCATCGTCGCGGTGGTGGTTCTGGCGACGTGGGCCGCGATCGACAACCGGGTGGAGCTGTCGCGCGGCGAGGCGCTGCTGCGCGAGGGGAAGTTCGGGGAGGCGAAGGAGAAGCTCGGTGCCGTGGGATGGTTTTTCTCGGACCAGGGACGGGCAAATCGACTGGCCGATCTTGCGGGCAAGGGCGACGAGGCGACGGAGTTGGAGCGCCGGGGCGAATGGGCGAAAGCGCTGGCCGCGTGGGACGATTTCGTCCGCCGCGGGAAGACGGAGGGTATCGAGGGGCTGGAGAAGCTGCGGGAGTCGTGCGCACGGAGGATCGAGGAGTGGTACACGGAGGCGATGAAACGCGCCCAGGACCATCTCGACGGCCAGCGATGGGCCCTTGCGCTCGCGGCCTGCGACGAGGCGCTGAAGGTGAAGCCTGGGGATGCGGGGGCGGAGGAGAAGAAGCGGAAGGTCCGTCAGGCGGAAGTGGAGTGGCGATACGAGGAAGCGATGCGCCGCGCGGAGGCGCACGTCAAGGCCGAGGAGTGGAAGGCCCAGGAGAAGGCTTTCGGTAAGGTCTGGGACAATGACGAGGACGCCGTATATGACTCCCTGTAGGCCGGGTGACGTTGACCTGGTCTACTTTCCATTCACAAGCCTGCGAGCCAGGAAGAAGCGCCCGGCCGTGGTTGTGAGTTGCTTGGCGTTCGCCGCACGCCACGGAGATGCGATAGTGGCTGCTCTGACGAGCGTCGATCAGGTCGATGACGAATCGGCGCTCGACGACTGGAAGATCGCCGGGCTTGTCAAGCCGACGTGGATCAAGCCGCTCGTGGCGACTCTCGACGTCGGACTGATGGAGAGGCGGGTCGGCAAGCTCTCGGCGCGGGACTGCAGGAAGGTGGCTGGGGCACTCCACGCCGCGATCGCCGCCGAATTCCTCGATCGCTGAGGCGACCCGACGGATTCCGATTGCGCCGCGCCCTTCGCCGGGTACACTTCTCCTGAACGCATCTGCGGGAGGAGCCATGGGTCTCATCAACGCTCTCCTGGGCGAACCGTGCCGGCGCTGCCAGACGCGCATGCGGAAGAAGCAGCAGTTCTGCCCGAGCTGCGGATCGCCCGGCACCAAGTCCGAGTTCGCGTGCTGGAAATGCAACGGCCGCAACCGCGGCGGCCAGAACCACTGCGCCCACTGCGGCGCCGAGATGTTCGACCCGGCCGGCCGCTTCGTGCAGCGCGCTCTCATGGTCGATCGGACGTGGGCGCGCGGAACGGGCGACTTCGCCGCCCGGCTCCACGTGCAGGACGTGAAGGGCCTCTTCGTCAAATGGGTCGTCGTCGAGGAGGGGACCGCGGCGCTCGTCTTCCAGGACGGCAAGTACGCGGGCTCCGTCGGCCCCGGCCGCTACGACCACACGAGCTTGGGCCAGCGCATCGCGACGTGGTTCAACCTCGACGTCCCGGCCGTCTTCGTCCTGGTCGATGTCGGCGAGGTCCGGCTCCGCCTCGATGCGGAATGCCTGACCTCCGAGTCCCTGCCCGTCCAGGTGTCGGCGGAAGTCTTCGTCGCGCTCTCGGACCCGCTCCCCTTCTACCAGAACCTGATGCGCGGGCAGGTGAGCATCGGCGTGGAGGACTTCGAGGGCCTGATCGAGACGGACGTCGAGGGCGCCCTCCAGGCCGTCGTCCGATGCGAGCCGCTGCGGAGCCTGCCGGGGAACGTCAAGCTCCGCGACGCGATCATGGGCGCCGTCGATCGCATGGCCCGGCCGACCCTCGAGCGGTACGGCTTCACCTTGCGCCACATCGCCGCGATCTCGCTCGAATCCAAGGAACTGGAGGCGGTCGTCGGACGCGCGCGGGAGGTGTTCGAGGCGCAGGCCGAGGCGAACCGCATCCGCGGCGTCGAGGTCGCCAAGGAGGCGGCATGGGAGGCCACGCAGAAGGACGACCAACGCCGCCGGGAGCGCGACGTCGCGGACGAAAGACACGGCGTCGCGAAGCAGGCGGTCGGGGACGACTACAAGCGCGACAAGGACCGCAGGGACATGGAGGCGCAGCAGGACCTCCTCAAGCGCCAGCGCGAGGGCGACGTCGATGCGTGGCGCAAGAAGCAGGAGGCCGACCTCGAGATGAAGAAGGCGAAGCTCGCGCTCTACGCCGCGGCCCCGCCGGCGGCGCTCGCGGCGATCCTCGACGGCGACGAGTTCGGGCGCGTGATGAGGCTCGAGGAACTGCGCTCGCAGGAGAAGATGTCGCCGGAGCAGATGCTCATCTTCGTCGCGGGCAAGTCGCCCGACGTCGCGAAGGCGCTCGCGCAGAAGTACGTCGCCGAGGGCGCGCTCAAGCAGGCGCAGGTCGAGAAGCTCCTCGCGGAGCAGAAGGCGGAGTCCGCGGGGCGCATGGCCGACCGCATGGGCGATGCGCTCGTCGGGCGCGCGGGGGCGGCGTGCCCGAAGTGCGGTCGCGGATTTACGACCGCCTTCTGCCCCTACTGCGGGACCGCGCGGGCGTGACATGGGCCCCTGTCCGAAGTGCGGCGCGGCCGTCGCCGCCGACCACGCCTTCTGCGGCGAGTGCGGCTTGCCCTTGACTCGGGGCGGCGGCCCTGCGGACCGCCGCCCGCCGGAGGCGGGCGCGTCCGCCGAAGGCGGACGGCCCCGTGTCAAGGGCGAGTCCGCGCTCCCCGTCGTCCTCCGCCACGACCGCGCGCGTCTCTACGATTCGGGCATCGAGACGACGCTCGACCTGAGACTCGAAGGCACGATCGAGGACGGCTC
>JACPRC010000154.1 GCA_016190175.1 Planctomycetota bacterium | reverse complement strand
GACTTCGCCTCGCCCACGCCGATGACCTTGGCCATGATGCGCGAGACTTCCGCGGGCGTGTAGAACTGTCCCTTGCTCTTGCCCGACTCGGTGGCGAAGTGGCGCATGAGATACTCGTAGGCGTCGCCCAGGAGGTCGTCGCCTTCGGCGCGGTTGCTCCGGAAGTCGAGCGCCGGAGCGGCGAAGATGGAAACCAGGTTGGAGAGGCGGTCCACCATCTCCTTCCCCTTGCCGAGCTTGTCCGCGTCGTTGAAATCGGCGACGTCGATCACGCCCTTGAGGTCGTTGGCCTCCGCGAGCTTGGCGATGATCTTGTTGATCTTGTCGCCGATCTCCTTGTCGCCCTTCAGGGCCAGCATGTCGGCGAAGCTCCCGCCCTTCGGGACCGTGAGATCGTAGTCCTTCTGAGAGGAGGCCTTGTCGGAGACGTACTTCATGAAGAGCAGGACGAGGACGTAATCCTTGTACTGCGAGGCATCCATCCCGCCGCGCAGCTCGTCGCAGCTTCTCCACAGGGAGCCGTACAGCTCGGATTTCTTGATGGGCATGGTGTTCAGCGGGACTCTATCACTTCTCTGGGAAGGCGGCCAAACAAGACAACCCTACGCAAGCTCGGGCAGGGTGGGCGGCCAATCGGTCTCGTGGATGGCCTTCAAGTATTCGGTCCATCGGACGAGCCTCTCCATGTCGCCCTTTGGCCGCGGCTGGACTGCGGGACATTTGCAGAATCCTGGCCCTGGCTGACCCAATTCTCCGTCGGACCCCTTTTGCACGACGAGCGCCGAAATCGGGGGCAAGTCAGCGGAGTTGCAGACCATGTTCAGATCGTCGAGATGTTGGGAAAGACCTCTGTGGGGATCTGGGTGATCGTGAAGGGCCGCGGACAGGTCTCCGTAGCTGATTCGGTCCTTCTTCCGTGCAACCTTCACGAGGACGTCGTAGATGTCTTTTCTTGCCATCTGATCCCCTCCTCCCCCGCTTCGCGGCGCGGACGATGTACGCCGCCACGTCCGGCGGCGAGCCGGGCGGGCCGTTCCGGCATGGTGCCGGGATTATACCACCCGGGGCCGGAACTACTTCCGATTGGAGGAGCGGACTTTCAGGATCCGCCGCGCGACCTCGCGCGTCTCCTTCATCTCGTCGACCGCGAAGCCCGGGGCCTCGCGGAACTTGCGGATGTGGCACATCAGGCGGCGGCGCTCCGCGGGGATCATGTCCTGCGGAGTCCACGCGTTCAAGCCGAGGTCGTCCAGACCCAGCACGTGCCCCAGCTCGTGGGCCAGGTCCACGGCGAGAGCGTCCTCGTCCACGGCCGCCCCTTCCTCCTGAATGCCCCACCCGGCGAGATTGTATTCGACGACCGGATCGCCCAGCCCGCGGCTCTCCCGCACCATGAAGCACTCGCGCACGAGGAAGACGTCGATCCGGCCCGGGCCATGGAGCGCCAGGAGTTCGTTGACGGCGGGGGAACGTTCGCGGACGCCCCGGCGGAAGATGACGGGATGGAAACGCCCCCGGCCGTCGAACCACGAGTCTCGTCCCTTCACCGCTTCGCCGGCGGAGAAGGCGAACTCGATCCCGCACGCCTTCCAGATCCGGTTCACCTCCGGCACGAGTTCCGTCCAGGCCTCCGCCGCTCCTCGCGCCCCGCCGCGCGGATGCTCGACGGTCCGGAACCGTCCCTCCAACCTGAGGACGGGGCCGATCCGGACGGTCAGGTTCCGCGCGCCGATACGGGCCCCGCGCCGTTCGAGAGCGACGGATACGCGGAGGTCGCCCTCGGTCGTCCCGAGCGACGTGACGCGGATCGTCCGCGCACCGCGGATACAGAAGTCCTGTTCCGAGAAGGCCGGGGAGGTTCGGACCGCCGACGCGATCCCGCCCGGAGCATCGGCGAGACGCCAGGTCAGGGTCGCACCTTCCGGGATGGCGAAGGCCGCGAATTCGGCCGACTCGCCGAACGGGAGGAACGGCGGCCCGTCGACGCGGAACTCGTCGGCGGCCTGGAGGCAGAGAAGCAGCGCGAGCATCCTCACATGGGACGCCGGGGAAAGGCGGGTGTCCGCCGGGGAAAGTTCAACGCCGAGTCCGCGGAGACCGCCGAGAAGCCGGAGTGTCATGGCGCGGCTGAGCCGCAACCCAAGCAAGAAGATGAACCGCCAGGAGAACGCCAAGGAAGAAACAGAGTCGGAATCGATTTTGGCGCCCTTGCCGACTTGGCGGTTGGTTTTTCCTGGCGCGGCACGACGATTCTCGAAAGCAGTAGCTCAGGGGCGGGATCCACAATGACCTTCCGGCGCCGCCGCATCGGGAGCGTCCTTCCATTCCCACCCGAACGCGGCCCTCAGGTCCGCGGGACAGATCGCGAACGACGCGAGCCGAAGAGCCAGGTCGCGGTCGCTCTCGCCGGGGTATCGCTTGCGCAGCGCCGCCAGTGAAATCCGCCGGCCCATCTCCTCCAGTTCGCAG
Source organism: Planctomycetota bacterium (assembly GCA_016190175.1). GTDB lineage: Bacteria > Planctomycetota > MHYJ01 > MHYJ01 > JACPRB01 > JACPRC01. Next base: position 10,925 of record JACPRC010000154.1, on the reverse strand, counting down.
GCCCGGTGAATCCGCTCGGCCGGAGTCATACGGCGGTATCCTTCGAACAGGATCTGCTCCGCCTCGAATGAGGTGTCGGGAGATTGCGTGCGGTAGCCCGGCGGAACCATGGAGACGACGATACGGCCCCTCATGTCTCAATCTCCGGGGTGCCGGCAGGGATCTACGCCTTCTCTTCGAGCCGAAGTTCGATCCCGTCGTCTTCCTCGGAGCCGCCGGCGCAATGGACGCGCACGATGGCGACGAGGATGTCGAAGAGCGTCTCGCCCTTCCCCACAAGAGCGCGGGCAAGGCGCGCCTCCCACTCGGGGACGTTGCTCGGATGGATGCGCGACATCCCCTGGCGGAGCCACGCCGCGGTCTCCGCATGGCCGAGCACGCGGCGCGAACGAGCGGCGTTCTTCCAGTGGAGGACGAAGCCCCCCTCGGGCGTACCGAAGCCTCCGCGCAGGATGTCGTTGAACGCATCGAGGTTCCGGCCCCAAGTCGCGTCCGGAACGAGCTGACGCGCGACCTCGTCGTAGAAGCCCTCGAGGTCGTCGAACCGCGAACCGTCGATGACGAGGACGGGCTTGGCCAAAGGGGAGGTCTCCATCCGCCCGGCGTACTACTTCTTCTCGATGACGAACAGCGTCTCGCCGTACTCGACGGCCTGGCCGTTCTTGACGAGGATCTCGCGGACGATGCCGTGCATCTCCGCCTTGATCTCGTTCATCATCTTCATGGCCTCGACGACGCAGAGCACCTTGTCGGGGCCGACCTCGTCGCCGACGTTTACGTAGGGGTCGGCGTCCGGCCGCGGCGCCCGGTAGAAGGTGCCCACGAGGGGCGACTTGAACTCGACGATGTTGGACGCGCGCGCAGGCGGCGCGGTCTCCGCCGTCGGGGGCGGCGCGACGACGGTCAGCGGGGGCGCGGAGGCGACGACGGGGGGAAACGCCACGGCGGCGGGGGCGTGCTCGTCCGACCGCCGCAGTTTGATCCGCTTGTCTCCCTGCTCGTACTCCAGCTCGACGACCTTGTTCGCCTCCATCAACTCGAGGATCCGGCGGATTTCGTCGAGGTCCATGAGGTCGTCAGCATAGGACGGGGGCGGGGGCACGTCAAGGAACCCGCGCGGTCAATGGTCGTGCCCGTCGTGCGGCCTCTTCTCGGGCTTCGGACGCTCGTGGACTCCCGCCAGGAGGAGGCCGATCAGGGTGTCGTCGAGGAGGAAGACGACCGGTTCGTCCTCGAACCGGGCGTAGTGGGTCCTCCCCCCCTCCCTCGCGAGGTTCCCCGTGACCCAGAGGACCTTCTGGTCCGCCTCCGCCCGACCCGAGACGATGTAGAACTTGTACGCCGGTTCCTTGTCCAGCTCGTAGTACCGGCGCGTCTCCTCGTCCTTCCCCAGGAACTGCTTCGCCTGGATGTAGTTCGAGCGCGTCAGGAGCTTGTCGATCCGCTCGGGATCCACCTTGCGGTTCAGGCGCACGCTCTCCGTGTCCGCATACAGCCAGGGTTTCCCCTTCTCCTCCCGCTCCACCCGCCAGAGGCGATTCAGCTCGCGGTCGTAGAAGGTGAACCCGACGATCCTGTCGCGGGGCACGCTGAACACGACCGGTTTGCGGTAGTTCAGCTCCATCCGGCGCACGACGTTCACGTACTCGGCGGGCGCCCAGTAGAACTCGTCGTGCCAGGCCTTCTTCATGATGAAGTCGTCCGCGTCCCCTTCCGCTTTGATGCCGAAATGGAGCGTCCGCTCCCCCTCCTCGAGCACGAACTTGACCGAGAGGTCCGGCGGATCGAGATGGAACTGCTTGAGATCGAGCGTCGGCCGGCCGAGCCACGACTTCTCGTCGCGGAGGGCGACGGAGAAGAGGAACCTCCCGAAGGCAGTCGCGCCCTCCTCCTCGTACTCCCCTTCGCGGGCGCCGTCGGGCCTCCAGCCGGGCACCTCCTGCGTCATCGTCCCGGACGTGATCCGTTTCTTGTACGGCACCATCACGATGCGCCCGAGACCCGGTCCCTCGATCTCGATGCGGCGGGTCTGCGCCTCGTCCCAGGTCACCACGCGCCGCGACCGCAGGGCGTTGCGCGTCGTGGGGATCGGCTGGAGATACTTCTCCCGCTCGACGACCGCGACCTCGTCGCTCCCCTCGATCCAGACGTAGAGCTGCCCCTTCCGGTCCCGGACCTCTCCGCCGAAGCGCACGACCAGGCGAAGCCCTTCGGTTCCCTCGATCGCGATCTTCACGCGCGGTTCGTCCAGCCCCATCTCCTTGAGGTTCGTCTTCGGCACGAAGTCGGTGACGAGGACGTTCCGGACGCCGGCGATGAGCGCGCCGATCTGGACGTCCTCCAGCCGCTCCTCGGGTTTCACGAGGAACCACCCCTTCGGCGCCGTCTGCCGCAGCTCCAGTTCCGAGACCTCGTACTTGTACTCCGCCGGCCGGATCACGTTTCCGCCGTCGTCGCGCTTCTCCGCGGGACCGTCGAACCGCTCGGTCAGGACGACCCGCGTCACGCGGTGCGGCTCGTACGTCGCGAGGTGCTTGTCCCGGAGCTGGTGCACGTCCTTGCGGAACGCCTCCACGACCTCGAGACCCGCGAGGTAGACGTTCGGGTCCCCCTCGACCTGGACCCAGACCTCGCCCTTGTAGAGCTTCGCCTCGTGGCCGTAGCGGAGGGTCGTCTTCCGCCCGCCGCCCTCCAGGGTCACGACGAGGCCCGGCTCGCGGAGGCCCGCGTGGTCCAGGTTGTAGTCCCGGTCCCCGGGCCGGATCGCCGGGGAGAAGCGGTTCCCGAAGAGGACCTGGAGCATGCTTCCGACGAGGTACTCGCTCGCGGGCCACTGGCGCGGTTTGGCGAGACTCCATCCCGACGGCGAGCGCCGCAGGACGATCTCGACGTCGCCCGACTTGCGGATCGAGATCGTCTCGACGTACTCCGGAGTCCAGCCCTGGAGCAGGTCGTGCCGGCCCGCGTCCCGTGCCGCATCGCGCGGCTGAAGGAGGAGCAGCGCCGCCAGGACGGCGGCGGCGAGAACGCCCAGCGCGATGACCGTCTTCCAGCCCATGATACCAGCCCCTAGCTGTTAGCTATTAGCCATTAGCCAGAAGACGCGTCTCGGGCTAACGGCTAATGGCTAACGGCCAATCACTTCCTCCTCACGAACCACGCCAGGGCGCCGACGATCACGCCCAGGACCGGGAACCCCAGGATCGTCACCCACTTGATCTTGTCGAGCGCCGACGGGGAGAGGTCCATCGGCCGCTGGCCCGGACGTTTCGGGGGGATCGCGATCAGTTCCTCGCGTCCCATGAGCCAGCGGAACTGGTTCAGGATGTACTCCAGGTTCGTGAAGTTGGTACGGCCGAGGAGGACGAAGTTGTAGTCGAAGAGCGCGGCGGCGGATCCCCAGACGACGAGCCGCGCGTCGCGGCGGCCTTCGCGGGCCGGGCCGCGGAGGGCGGCGCTGACCGCCACACCGAGGGGAAGCGGATCCGAGAGGGTGGAGCGCAGCTCGTTGGCGTCCGGCTTCGGCCACGCCTGCGTGAGCGGCCCCGTCTCCTCCCAGGCGTTGGGTCCGGCGAAGAGGATCGGCGTCACGGTGCAGCCGGCCGGCGGCTTGGCGAGCGGCCCGACGACCGAGGCGAACGGCAGGATGAAGCTCATGTTCACGTTCTGCATCCCGCGGTTCACCTCGTGCTCGCCGAACCGCTGGATCCGGAGCCAGCGCCGGTCGCCCCGGTAGTTCTCCGCGGGATCGAGGACCACGCCGCGGCGGACCTCGACGCCGTACTCCTTCAGGAAGGGATTGAGGTCGGCGCGCGAATCCGGCACCGTCGCGATGAAGAGGCTCCCGCCCCGCGCGAGGTAGGCCTTCAGGACGTCGATCTCCCGCGCATCGAGCGGGACCTGGGGAGCGGCGAGGAGGACGGCGTCCGCGTCGGCCGGCACGTCCGCGGCCTCCTTGAGCGGCAGCGGGCGCAGTTCGATCCCCTCCCGCTCGTCGAGGAAGCGGGCCAGCATCGCCAGGCCGGAGGAGATCGTCGCCTCCTCGTGACCGATCACGGAGTAGACGACCTGCCGGCGATCGGTCGTCACGGCGACGAGACCGGCCAGCATCCAGCGTTCGCCGAAGAAGTTGTCCAGCTTCCCCGTCGTCGGATCGCCGTCGTAGAAGGAGCCCGGCGCGACCGTCATCGCCTTCTTCGCGAAGCGCCCCGGGGCGGTCTCGCCCACGAAGTAGATCGAGTTCGTGACGGGGGCCTCGAAGTGCCGCCGCAGATCCTCGAGTCCCGTAGGGTTCGCCTCCGAGACGAGGACGTGTTTCACGCGCGGCGACCGCCGCTGGAACTCGTCGCAGAGGATCTGGAGCTTCTGCCAGACGCTCACGACGCACCGGTCGCCGGCCGCCTCCGGTCCGGGCACCACGAGGTAGATCGTCACGTCGCACGGGAGCGCGCGGAGCCGCTGGACCGTCGCGTCGTCCAGCTCGAACGTCCGCTCCGTCGTGAGGTCCTTCCTCACGTAGAAACGCCGGGCGAGCAGGTTGAGGCCGATCAGGACGAACGCGAGGAGCGCCGCGGCGGCGAGCGCCTGGACCCAGAGCGCCGCGCGGCCGCGCGTCCCCCACGGATCGGTCTGCGTCTCGGTCATGCTATCTCCAGCGCCTCGAGCCGACGACGATGACGGTCTGGAAAAGGAAGAAGACCACCATGGACGCGGCGAGGGCCACCTGGCGCGTGTCCACGACGCCCTTCAGGAAGTCGCCCATGTAGTCCACGAGGTTGATCGCCAGGAGGGTCGCGCGGAGCCAGTTCCCCTCGGGAAGGAACTGCGGAATCACGTTGACGAGCATGAGCCCGAAGGCGACCAGGAGCGTCAGGATCCCCGCGGTCACCTGGCTGTTGCAGAGCGAGGAGACGAACGTCCCGATCGCGACGATCCACGCCGCCGCGCACAGGACGCCCGCGTAGCCGGTGAGGACCGCGCCCCAGTCCACGTCCGCGTAGTTCGTCATCAGCAGGACCAGGAACAGCGTCGGGACGAGGAGGTACGCGATGAAGCCCATCGCGGCGACGTATTTGGAAAGGACGACCTCGACGTCGCGGACAGGCGCGGTCATGAGGGTCTCGATCGTCCCGCGGTTCTTCTCCTCCGCGATGAGCCGGGCGGTCACCCACGGGCAGATGAAGACGATGATCCAGACGAGGAGCGTGAGCGTCGGGGTGAAGGTGAACGGGACTCGGTTGCTGTTGTAGAGCTGTACGTTGGAGTAGAACATCCCCCCCAGGACGAAGAGCATCCCCGTGAGGATGACGTACGCCATCGGCGAGACGAAGTAGACGGCGAGCTCGCGGCGCACGAGGGCCCACATCCTACCCATGCGCCGCCTCCCATTCGCGCCGCACACCAAAAGTTGACAGGGAGCTTTTGGTGTTCCACATCCTACCCACGCGCCGCCTCCCGCTCGCGCCGCACGAGCCTCGTCCCGTCCGTCACGATCGTGAAGACGTCGTCGAGGGAGAGCCGCTCGGGGCCGAACTCCACGACGTCCCAACCCGCCTCGACCGCGAAGCGCAGCAGCGCGGGGCCCGGATCCTCCCCCTTTGGATCGATGATGTACGTGTTGAGGTCGCCCTGCTGCGTCCAGAGGACGTGGGCGACGCCGGGGACCGCGTCGAGCGCCTTCTTGACGGCGGCCCCGTCGCCGCGGATCTCGAGGTGGATCCGGCCCGTCTTCATGAGCTGCTCCGAGATCTGCTGCGGCGTCCCCTCGGCGACGATCTGCCCCCGGCTGATGATGAGGATCCGTTTGCAGACCTTCTCGACTTCCGAGAGGATGTGCGTGGAGAGGAGCACGGTGCGGTCCTTCCCGAGCTCGCGGATGAGGATCCGCACCTCGCGCATCTGGTTCGGGTCGAGCCCGATGGTCGGCTCGTCGAGGATGAGCACCTCGGGGTCGTGGAGGATCGCGTCGGCGAGGCCGACGCGCTGGCGGAAGCCCTTGGAGAGGGTCCCGATGATCGAGTGGCGGCGCTCCTTGAGGCCGCAGCGGTCGCACGACTCCTCGATCCGCCTCTTCCGGTCGCGCGCCGGCACGCCCTTGATGGCGGCACGGAAGTCGAGGTACTCCGAGACGCGCATCTCCCAGTGGAGCGGGTTGGACTCCGGGAGATAGCCGATGCGGCGCCGGACCTCCATGGACTGGCGCACGCAGTCGAAGCCCGCGACGCGCGCGGAGCCGCTCGTGGGCGGGAGGAAACAGGTGAGGATGCGCATCGCCGTCGTCTTCCCGGCACCGTTGGGGCCGAGGAAGCCGACGATCTCGCTCTTGCCGACCTCGAAGGAGATCCCCTGGAGGGCGACGATGCCGGGGTAGGTCCTGACCAGGTCCTTGGCTTCGATCATGAGATCCCGACAACCAGACGGAAAAGGCGTCCCGAGTATCGCCGTCGGCCAAGGGGATGTCAACGTCGGGGTTCCTCGACCGGGGGGAGGCGCGGCGGAATCTGCCGCCCCAACCCGTCGTGTTGTCAGGAAAGCGGTCGCGGAAGGCATAGCTGGTTCGGAGGACGCATGATGGCTCGCCCACGCAACATCCGCGCGGTCCTGGCCGCGCTGTCGTCCCTCCTCGCCTTCGCCCCCGCGGCATGCCGGGGGTCCCGGCATCGCATGGACCGGGACCTCGAGCCCTCGCGGTATGTCGTCCTCTTCGAGCCCGAGTTCGCGACCCAGACCCCGGAACGGATCGCCCGATTCCGGCGCGCGATGGAGGCCCGGCGGTGGGACGAGGCGCTCTCCACGGCGGCCCGCGTCCGCTCCGCACCGTTGCCGGTGCTGGAGAACGGCGAACTCGTGGAACGGTCCGAGTTCCTGATCCGGGCGATGGCCGACTCTCCGGAGCTCCTCGATCGCTACCGCCGGAGGTTCGACGCCGAGGCCGCGGCCCTTCCGGCGGATCGGATGGGGACGCAGGAGTGGAAGGACCTCTTCTTCTGCACCGGCATGGACGCGAAGGGCGACCGGCTCGCTCAACGGTGGTTGGATGCGGGCCGGCCCTTCCGGGCGCTGGAGATCTGGAGGCTGCTCGCGGAGCGATTCCCCGACCCCGCGATCCCCCGCCCGGTCCTGTGGGGCCGGGCGCTTCTGGCCGCCGCGAAGGCGGGCGAGCGGGAGTTCCTGGAACGGGCATGGCCGGCGGAGGGTTCGGTCCTCGTCGGATCCCGGAAGAGGACGCTCGCGGAGTACAGGATCCTCCTGCTCCGCGAAACGGCGGAACTCGACGGAGCGGCGATCCCGCACGCCGCGCCGTCGCCGCCGATCCGGCCGGGCGAGTGGGCCGTGACGCCCCTTCCGCGGACGAGGATCGAGTGGGCGGAGCGGTTCGAAGAGGGCCGCACGTGGCGGGCGGAACTGCGCGTGAACGGCCGCTCCGTCCCGCTGTTCCGGACCCCCATGCAGGCGCGGCCGTTCCTGGAGTTCGCGGTCCTGGCCCTCGGCCCGCGGATCCTCTGGTGCTGCTGGGACGGCACGGCGGGGGTCGTCGACGCCGACATGGAACGGCAAGTCTGGGCGGGACGGATCGACCGGGCGCCCGTTCCCGAGCGGATGCGCCTCCGTGCGAAAGGGCTGGTCCGTTCGATGACGGCCGGACCGAGGATGTCGGCCGCGTTCTCCCGCCGGTCCTCCTACTCGAACCGGTGCGTTCGCGGATGGCGACGGGCGGAGTGCCGGCACGCGCCCAGGCCGCCCGTCCTGGTCCTGGTCACGTGGGCCTGCCTGTGGATCTGCCCGTGCGGGGAGCTGACGCTGCGCGACCTCGGCAACGACTCGGTCACGCAGTGGCCGGGCCTGGAGGCTGCACCGCTGACGGAGGCGCTTCGCGCCCGCGTGCGCGAGGCCCTCGCCGCGGGGAGATGAAGAACCCGCCGCCGGTCATCGCGGCGCGAGCGGGAAGCCCTCGCGCGCGGCGGCCTCCCGCATCCGCAGGTCCAGGGTCACGAGTTCGAGGGTCGCGGGCCGATCTTCCGCCGCGACGATCGCCGCCGCGAGCTGCGTCGCGTCCCCGCCCCGCAGCGGATGCACCCGGAGAAGGCGGCGCGCGATTTCGCGGACGGCCGCCAGCGGCTGCACTTCGTACCACGTATCCCGCATGCGATCCAGCCTGGTCAGTGCCTCCCGGACCGCCGGCGCCGACCTCGGGTCTTCGCGCTCGACCCGGGACAATGCGGAGACGCACTCCACTTCCGTCCCCCACCAGGCGACGATCTCGGGGTCCCTCCGAAGCAGGGAACGCGCCCATGAGGTCGCGCGCTCGGCCACGAGGAGCGGAAGGAGGGCCGAGCAGTCCCAGAACCTCACCGCCCCTCCTCCCGCTCCGCGAGAAGAGCGCGAAGAGCGCTCGACCCGCGAGGAAGCTTCGGGGCGGGCCCCATCTCGGCGGTGCGGGCGCGCTCCGGGCGGCGCAGGACGCCGGCCCGCTCCAGGCGTTCCACGCGCCCGGCCGCCCCCTCCGCGGCACCGGCGACGGCGGACACCAGGCGCGCGACCGGCCTTCCCCGGTCGAGGATGAGCACGGTCTCCCCCCGTCTCACCTCGTCCAGGAGCGCGCTGAGACGGTTCTTCGTCTGGGATATGGAGGCGGTCTTCATATGGCCATAATAGCCTTTTCGATTTGGACCTTCAATGCCGGGAAGGTCTACGGATGCAGAGGGACCGCGGTCGGAAGCACGTCCGCCACGATCGAAAGCATCCCGCGGGAGCGCGAGAACTCCTCCGGCGTGAAGCACAGGAGATCCAGGCCGGAGACGGAATAGTCCCAGTGGCGGAAGAGCGGAACCGGCCGTTTGTGCGGCTTCACGCCCTCGAAGTCCGGCGAGACGAGGAGGATGTCGAAGTCCGATTCCTCCGTCGCGGCGCCCCGGGCGCGGGAACCGAAGAGGTAGCCTTCGACGACGCGGACATCCGACGCCGCACGGCGGACGAACGAGCGCGCGATCTCAAGCGAGGCGGGATCGGGGTTCATCGACTCCGAGTTCTCCGGAGACCCAGCGGAGGATTTCCAAGGAACGATCGAACGCCTCTCTGCAATCCGTTTCCGAGTAGGTCAGGCCCGGGATGGTCGAGGTGACGTCGGGGTAGCGGTTCCTCATGTAGAGCGGATTCAGCGCATCCAGAGCCGGGACGAGTGCGGCCGGCGCATGGACGAGGTTCCCAAGCCTGCGCAGGTCGTGCTCCCTCGGATGCGACCGGACCTCCCGTTCGATGAACAGCGCCTTCGACGCCATCTGGGCCGCCTGTTCGCAACTGAAACAGCCCTTGGCCCATCGGCGCATCCGGAAAAGCGCCACGGCGTCCTCCACTTCCTGGAGGCCTTGATCCCAGAAGTGACGCGCCTCGGGTCGCATCCGCCGTCATCATAGGAACTCGAGGCGCCCCCGGCAAGGAGGCCAAAGGTGCTTCGCTCACGAATTCGGAAAGCACTCCAAGCAAGCCCCGCCATGCCGCTCTCGTAGTGCGGCTCGCTGACGGCGATGCTGCTAGCTCGGCCTCGCAGACTCGTGTAGCAGCACACAGGCACGGAGGAACTGGCGCCCCATGGAAGTGATGCGCAGAAGCTCCCTTTCGGTCAGGTGTTGGCCGTCCTTCTGCTGCACTGCCGCGACAAGTGACTTGTAGTCTGGGTCAGATTCCAGCGGTTCGTAGAGAGTGGAATCGACAAGATAGCGTAGGGGAGGAATCTCCAGAAGTCCCAGCCGACAGAGGTTCTCGATGTAGGTCGGGACGAGACCCGGACGTGCACACGCTGCGTCCTTCCCGAGAAGGGAGAAGTGCCTGTATCTTTCGATTTGCCCTTCCGGGTCCTTCACCTGTATGCGCAAGTTGATCAAGGGGAACGACTCGCGAGCCGCGAACAGCGCAATGACCTTCGCCTCGTCCGGACTGAGTTCTCTGAGGATCTGGACAAAGGCCGGATGAGCATCCCGGGCTGTGGTCGCGTCAATGCTAGTGGCGAGCAGATTTGCGTAGAGTTCGCGCAAGGAAGGCTCGTGACCCGCGAATCTGAGACCCTCCAACGCCGGTCCAGCCACAAGGGGACTCGGCGTCTGAAGGTGCTCCTCCGGTGTCTTGGCTAATCGTTGGGCCAGGGCCGGCAGAAGGTAATCACGGATCTTCTCGTAGCCCCATACCAACGCCGAGACGGGCAGAAGCGCGACACCAATGGCCTTCGCTACGGTTTCGAGTGATTTCCCCAGTTCCTTGGCGGCGGGCTGAATGGCGTCCTGGTACACCGGGATGGCCTGAACAATGCCCTTGACCGCGTCCAAAGACGAGCTCGGCTTCGAGTCGTCCCCCATAACATCTCCACCATACGAGCACAACAAGTCGGACTGAATCCGCCCTACTTCGTCCTGAACTCCGCGTCGATCACCTTCTCGTCGCCGCCGTCGCCGCCCTTCCCCTTCTCCTCCTGCGGAGGCGGGGGCGCCGCCGAGGCGCCGCCGCGCTTCTTCGCCGCCTCCTCGTACAGCGCCTTCGAGAACTCGTGCGACACGCGGTTCAACTCCTCCATCGCGCGCTTGATCTCGGCGACGTCCTCCCCCTCCTTCGCCTTGCGCAGCTTCTCGATCCCCTTCTCGATCTTCTCCTTGTCGGTCGACGAGACCTTCTCCGCGTAGTCCTTCAGGAGCTTCTCCATCTGGTAGCACAGGCCGTCCGCGTGGTTGCGCGTCTCCGCCAGCTCCTTGCGCGTCTTGTCCTTTTCCGCGAAGGACTCCGCGTCCTTCACCATCTTCTTGATCTCGCCCTCGTTCAGGCCGGTCGAGGCGGTGATCCGGATCGACTGCTCCTTGTTCGTCGCCGTGTCCTTCGCGTTCACGTTCAGGATGCCGTTCGCGTCGATGTCGAACGTGACTTCGATCTGCGGCATGCCG
>JACPRC010000034.1 GCA_016190175.1 Planctomycetota bacterium | reverse complement strand
GCGGCAGGATGTCGCCGCTCTTGCCGCCGGGGCTGTCCAGCGGAATCGGCCGGGAGGGCCGATGAAGCTGCCCGCCTGCGCGGCCGAAGCCCGCCGCTTCGGCGGGGCGAAGGCCCGGAGGGTGACTTGTTCATCCGGGCGGCGGGGCCCGGATGAATAAGTCAGGCTATGGAGGAGCGAGAACTGCGCGTCCGGTCGGCGGGCGCGTCTCCCGGCGTTGCGGGCGGACGGTGGGATCCTCCCCGGTCCCACCGGTGCCCCCGTAGCTCAACCGGACAGAGCGCCGTTCTGCCGAAACGGGAGATGCGGGTTCGAGTCCCGCCGGGGGGACTTCGTGGCCCCGTTTCATTCTTGGCTGGCCGTTCGTCGAGAACGGGGCTATGCTCCAAGCAGATTCGGCAGAACGGCATCTCGGAGCTACGGGAGACGACGGCCGCACGAGCGGCCGTCGTTTCGTTCCGGCCCCCGCGTCGCTCTCCGTGGCTCCGTGTCTCTGTGGCGATGCAGGAGTATCCCCTCCGTGCCTCCGTAGCTGCCTCGCTCCGTGTTCTCTCGTGGCCGACGCCAGCCCGCGCTTGACTTCCCGCCGGCCTTCCACTATAGTCCGCCTCTCCTCCGGCGGTTGATGGGGCCGGCAGCCGTGTGGTAGCGGCGCGGCCGCGCAAGGCGCATTTCACCCACAGGGACAGAGTGTCTGCGCAGAACGCGAAAGCGGTGATCCTGGCCGCCGGGAAGGGCGTCCGGATGAAGTCGGAGCGCGCCAAGGTGCTCCACGAGATCCTGGGCGCGCCCCTGGTCGCGCATGTCCTCAAGGCGGTCCGCGATGCGGGCGTCGCGGACGTCCTCGTGGTCGTCGGCTGCCAGGCGGGCGAGGTCCGGGCCGTCGCCGGTCCAGAGGCGGCGTTCGTCGAGCAGGAGGAGCAGAAGGGCACGGGCCACGCGCTTCTCTGCTGCGGGAAGGTGCTGGCGGGATTCGCGGGAGACCTTCTCGTCCTCGCGGGGGACGCGCCGCTCGTGCGGCCGGAGACCCTCCGGGCGATGCTGGAGTCGCACCGCCGCGCGGGCGCGGACGCGACCATCCTTTCCGCCGTGGTCGAATCGCCCGCCGGGTACGGACGCGTCGTCCGCGACGCGGAGGGAAGGTTCCTCCGCATCGTCGAGGACGCGGACGCCGCTCCGCAGGAGAGATCGATCCGTGAGATCAACTCCGGAGCGTACGTCTTCCGGACGCCGCGGGTGCTGGGGGCGTTGAGGGAGGTGCGTCCGGAGAACGCGCAGCGGGAGTACTATCTCCCCGACGTGCTGAAAGCGATGAAGACGATCGAGGTCGTGCGGACGGACGATCCTGCCGAGGCGCTCGGCGTCAATACCCGCCGCGAACTCGCGGCGACGGCGGCGGCGCTGCGGCGGAGGATCCTGGACCGCCACATGGACGCGGGGGTGTCCATCGTCGATCCCGGAACGACCTACATCGAGGACGGCGTAGAGATCGCCCCGGACGCGGTGATCCACCCGTTCACGGTGATCCGCCGCGGCGTGAGGATCGGTCCGGGATGCCACGTGGGGCCCTTCTCGCATTTGCGGGGCGAGACCGTCCTGGAGGAGCGCGCCGAGATCGGCAACTTCGTCGAGGTCAAGAAATCCCGCGTGGGGGCGCGCTCGAAGGCGAAGCACCTGGCCTACCTGGGCGATGCGACCCTCGGGGCGGACGTGAACATCGGCGCCGGGACGATCACGGCGAACTATGACGGGGCGAAGAAGCATCCGACGGTCATCGAAGACGGGGCCTCCACGGGCTCGAACACGGTCCTCGTCGCGCCGGTCAGGCTGGGGAAAGGGGCGAAGACCGGCGCGGGCGCGGTCGTCCCCAGGGGAGAGGTGAAGGCAGGGACGCTGGTGGTGGGTGTCCCCGCGCGGCCCCTCGCGAGGAAATCCGCCCCGGCAAGAGCTGGGAGAGGAAAGACATGAAAAACGCGCTCGTGGTCGTCACCGGCAGCGCGAACCCGGCGCTGGCACAGAAGGTGTGCGACTACCTGACCATTCCGCTGGCGCACTGCGAGGTGAAGCGGTTCCCGGACGGGGAGATCGACGCGAAGGTCCTCGACGACGTGCGGGGGTCGGACGTCTTCGTCGTGCAGCCGACGTGTCCGCCGGTGAACGACAACCTGATGGAGATGCTCCTCCTCAACGACTGCCTGATGCGGGCCAGCGCGGAGCGGATTACCGCGGTCGTGCCCTACTTCGGGTACGCGCGACAGGACCGCAAGGCCGAAGGGCGGGTCCCCATCAGTTCCAAGCTCGTCGCAAACCTCGTCGCCCGAAGCGGCGCGCACCGGGCCCTCTCCGTCGACCTCCACTCGGCGCAGATCCAGGGCTTCTTCGACATCCCGATGGACCACCTCTACGCGGCCCCGGTGATGATCGACTACCTTCGGAAACTCGAGCTCACCGACCTGACCGTCGTTACCGCCGATGTGGGCGGGATCAAGATGGCCCGCGCGTACGCCAAGCGCTTGCGCGCCGACCTCGCCATCTGCGACAAGCGGCGCAGCGGACCGACGGAGACCGAGGTGATGCACCTCATCGGCTCCGTCGAGGGCCGCAACGTCCTCATCGTGGACGACATGATCGCGACGGGGACCTCGATCGCCGAGGCCGCGCGCGCCGTCAAGAACCGCGGCGCGAAGAACGTCTACATCTGCGCCACGCACGCGGTCCTGGCGGGCAACGCCGTCGAGAAGATGAAGAAGTGCCCGATCAAGGAGCTCATCGTCACGGACACCATCCCCCTGCAGGGGAAGGAGATGCCGAACCTCAAGGTCCTGTCGATCGCCAACCTCCTCGGAGAGGCGATCCGGCGCATTCACAAGAGCGAGTCCGTCAGCTCGCTCTTCGTCTAGAGGATGAGGAGATGACGGAGATTCGGAGATAGGGGCGCTCGCTCGCGCCCCTCTCATTGGAGGAAGTCATGGCCGAAACGTTCAGCCTGAAGGCCGAGGAACGCAAGGAGTTCGGGACGCGGCCCTCCCGCCGCTTCCGCGTCGCCGGGAAGGTCCCCGCCGTCCTCTCCCACAAGACGGAGAAACCCGTCAACCTCCTCGTCGGCGCCCGCGAGCTGCTGAAGATCATCGAGAAGCGCGCGAGGATCATCGACCTCGCCCATCCCGCGGGGAAGGATAAGGTCTTCATCAAGGAGGTCCAGTGGGACCACCTCGGCGAGCGGCTGGTCCATGTCGATTTCACGAAGGTCGCCCGGGACGAGGTGCTCACCCTCGAAGTGCCGCTCGAGCTGAAGGGCAAGCCCGTCGGCGTCTCCGAGGAGGGGGGCGTCCTCGACCAGTACGTCAAGATCCTCAAGATCCAGTGCCTTCCGGACGCGATCCCGGAGAAGATCGAAGTGGAGGTCACGCACCTGAAGAAGGACGAGCAGCTCCACGTGAAGGACGTCAAGGCGCCGGCGGGCGTCAAGATCCTCCAGGACCCGGAGCTCACGGTCGCCGCCGTCACGGAGCACAAGGTGGAGGAGGTCGCTCCGGCCGCCGCCACGCCGGGGCCCGCGGAGCCGGATGGCGTGTAGTTGGTCAGCCACTTCACGCGCGCGAACAGCCAGTCGAGAAAGAACTGGGAGGCGAGAGTGGCTACCGCGAGATAGAAGCCCTTGATGCGAAGCGACGGGATGCCGAACAGGATGCCGACCGCCGCCGCCATCAGGCCGCCGAACAGGAAAACGACGACGAGATTGTTGGCCTCCGGCACGCGGAGCCAGAGGTTGTAGGCGGCATAGGCGCCGACGGCCATGAAGCCGCCCGTCCCCAGGGACACCTGCCCGCAATAGCCGACCAGGATGTTCAGGCCGACCGCTGCCAGCGACAGGATCAGGAACGGGATCAGGATCTCGGTGTAGAGGTACTGGCTCGCAAACAGCGGCACGACCAGGAAAGCCGCCAGCACGACGGCAATCACGAAGACCCGGTCCTGCACGATCGGGAAGATCTGCTGATCGGCGTCGTAGCTGGTCTTGAACTGGCCGGCCTCGCGGTAAAGCATGTCGGACCTGCCCTCCTAAACGCGCTCGATGATGCGCTCGCCGAACAGGCCCTGTGG
>JACPRC010000150.1 GCA_016190175.1 Planctomycetota bacterium | reverse complement strand
TCCGCCGCCACCGCATCGACTTCAGCGCCGTGACCGAGCACAGTTGTTTCGACGACCCCGGGCCGCACGAGACGGCGACGTACGCGACGATGCAGGCGACGGCGCGGGCGGAGGGGATGGAGATGCTCCTCCTGCCGGGCGAGGAGTTCACCACGCACGCGCTGCACCTCGTGCTCCTGGGCGTGCGGCGCACCTATCCGGCGGGACCGTACCGCCTGCCCACGCCGAAGGAGGATCCGCCGCACCACGGCTACGACTACCGCCGCCTGATCGCCGAGGTCCACCGCGAGGGCGGCTACGTGATCGTCGCCCACTGGTGGTCGCACCGTCAGTGGCGGCGCGTGGACTGGCGGCTCCTCGTCGAGTACGGGGTCGACGGATTCGAGGTCACGAACGGCCCCGAGCTCGCGCCGCGCGAGCTGATCGAGGAATGGCGGAAGACCGGCCTCCCGCTCTTCGCCGCGAGCGACTTCCACGGCTGGCAGAAGTCGATGTACTCCTGGAACCTCGTCGAGGGCGGGACGGCGGCGGAGCGGGATCCCTACGAGTTCCTCCATCGCCTCTTCCGCGAGCGGCGGGTCCGCCCCGTCGTGGCGCTCTACTACGACCCGCGCGTGCCGGCGTTCCTGGAGCCGCCTGTGGGCGTGTGGCGCTACTTCACGGGCCTGCCGCCGCCCAACCGCATCCCGTGGATCGTGATCACCGTTGCGGCGTGGGCGTGGCTGGCGCTTCGCGCGCGGCGGGCGTGACGAGCAGGACGTACGTCCCGACGCGGTCCACGGCGACGAGATGCGGGAGTTCTTCGCGCAGTCGCGCCTCGCCGGAAGGAGAGGTGATCACGGCGACGAGCGGGTTCCGGGCCAGAAACTCCGGCAGCCCGTGGTCCGGAATCAAATGCAGGTTCGTCCGATCCACGTGCTTCAGGCCGTACTCCAGCTCGCTCGGCATTCCCACGTGGTACACCTGTTTCCGCAGGTAGTACGTCGGCGTGTAGTCGCGTTTCTTGTACAGGACGACGCGGCAGCGCGAGAGCAACTCCCGGTTGCGATCGACGATCGGCTGCGACGAGCGGGAGACGTCGCAGTAGTCGCGCACCGCCGCCATCCCCGGCACCAGGACGACCATGACGGTCGCGACCGCGATCCCCGCCGCCGCCCGCGGGCGGCGCCGGAGCGCCGCCGCGCCCGCGATCCCCATTCCGGCCGCCGTGATCGCGCTCGCGACGATCGCGGAGGACGCGATGCGGATGTCCGCGCCGCCGATCCGCACCACCGGGTGGACTGCGACGAAAACGGCTCCTCCCACGGCCGCGGCCGCGAACCCCCAGTAGGCGATCGAGTCCCTCACCCGGCCCGCGGCCCGCGCCAGCAGCACCCCGCACACGAGACAGAGCGGCGGCATCGCCGGGATCACATAGGTCGCGAGCTTCGCGACCGAGAGGGAGAAGAAGACGATGATCGACAGCGCCCAGAAGAGGAGGAAGCGGACGGCGGGCTCTCTCCACATCGCGCGGTCGTGCTCGGCGGTCGGGATCAGAAGGAAGCTCCAGGGCGAAAGTCCGGCCACCGCGTACACGGTCGTCGCCCAAAACGGCTGGGGGTGGTGCACCTCCCCCATGAAGCCGCCGAGGTTCTGGCTCACGAAGAAGCGCGGGAAGAACTGCGGGCACACCTTGTACGTGGCGAAGAGCCACGGCGCCATGACGGCGAGGCAGACCGGAACGCCGACGAGGATCTCCAGCCTCCGCCAGGGAAACCGGCGATGGAAGATCCCGTAGCCGAGGCCCGCCATCGCGCAGACGAAGAACGCGATCGGGCCCTTCGTCATGAACGCCAGGGCCGCCAGGACCCAGCCGACGAGCGCCCCGCGCCCCGTGTCGAGGGCGCGCCAGAAGGAAAGCACCGCTCCCGTCGTGAGCGCCGCGAGGAGCATGTCCGGGGCCACGCCGCGCCCGAGCCCGATGGTAAGGCCGGCGCTCGTCCACGCGAGCGACGCCCAGATCCCCGCCGCGTGCCCCCAGACGCGACGGCCGGCGAAGTAGACCATCCCGACGACGGCGAGGGCCGCGAAGAACGGGATGAGCCGCGGAGCGAAGTTCGTCGGTCCGAAGATCCCCACCGACCCCGCGATGAGCCACACGAAGAGCGGGGGTTTGTCGATGTAGGGGGTCCCTTCCAGGCGCGGCGTGATCCAGTCGCCGTTCTCCCACATCGCCCACCCGAGCTGCGCGTAGCGCGACTCGTCCGAATGGTAGAGCGGCCGCGAGGCGATGCCCCATCCGAGGGCGTACACGGCGAGGACCAGGACGAGAGCCAGATGTCCCCATTCCCGGCGCGTCATGGGGGTCATTCGAGCGCCCCCGCGGCCTCCTCGAGCAGCGACGCCGCACCGGCGGCGTCCGCCGTCTTCATCGCCGCGTCGATCGCCCGCCCCGCGCGGTCCAGCCGCTCCCGCATCGCGTCGTCGAGGAGCCGGTTCATCTCCGCCTCCTCCCGCAGCAGCCGGAGCTGCTCGGCGAGTTCGAGGACGTGGATCTCCGCGGGCGCCTTCGCCTGCCGGAGGAGCGAGTCGCGCAGCACGCGCCGCGCCGTGTCGTGGCCGCTCGCGGCCTCCTCCCGGTTGACGACGCGCAGCCGGAACTCGCGGCTCGAGGTCTCCTGCTTCGCATCCCGCGCCGTGAAGCGCAGCGCGAGCTTGTCCCGCGCCTTCGCGCCCGTCGGCGTCACGGTCGCGGGACCGCTCAGGACCCGATCGATCAGGACGTCGTTTCCGCGGACGATCCGGATGCGCACCTCGACGACCCCGTAATCGTCGTCGGCGCGCGCCTCGACCGGGATGAGCGCGTCGGGCGTGACGATCAGATCGCGCGCGGGACGCATCGGCGTCACCACCGGCGGCCGGTCGGGCCGTCCGCACACGGTGAAGGAGGATGTCGTCCCGCCCGCGCGCACCTCGACGCGATGGGATTCGCGCGTCACTTCGAACTCGCCCGCGACGGCCGCACCGTCCGCGCGCACCTCTTCGAGGGGTCCGCCGTCCGCCACGATGCGGATCCTGGATCCGATGGGCACTCCCTGCGCGAGGTCGCCGGCCGGTTTGACGGCCGCAGGCCAGCCGATGTACTCGGGATAGGAGATGCGCGCGCTCAGCAGCACCGGCCCGGCATTCCGGCGCGTCCGGATCTCGAGCCAGGGCGCCGGGGTCGCGGCGGCGATCCGCACGGCCGTGTCTCCGCCGATCGCGACCTCGACCGCGAAATCGCCCGACGGAAGCCGGGCCATCCGGCTGCGCTCCGCGCCGCGGACTTCCAGCCATGCCTCGCTCAGGGGCGCTCCGCCCTTCTGCCGGGCGACGACGCGCACGGAAGATCCCTTCTCCACCTCGACCGGCCCGGCGGGCTCCACGATCTCCAGCACCGGGGCGGGCGCCGGAGGCGACGCGCGACGGCATGCGCCGGCGAGGAGGAGCAGCGCCACCGTTGCGTTGAGCCGGAAGGCCGCAACGAGAAACCCGAGGCCGATCGCCAGCGCGAAGACCGCGATGACGGCCGGCGCGCGCGTCCCCGCATCGAGCCGGACGTCGGGAGGACTTCCGTCCGCCGTGGCGTGGTGACGCGAGGGATCGTCGGGATCGTAGAAGACGTGGACGTCGGTCCCGACGGGGAGCGTCCCTTCGACCGTCCCGACGAACACCTGATGCCGGTGGAGGAAGTTGTAGCGGCTCGTCGCCCCGGTCTGCACGACGCGTCCGCCGGCGCGGGCCGTCTCCCTCCGGAACGTGCCCGCGAACAGCGCGGCGCCGAGCCCCGTTCCGAGGAGGGCGAAGGCGATCCCGGCCGCCAGGAGCATCCGGCGCATGGCCTATCCTTTACCATAATCGTGACGGGCCCAGAGCGTTTTTGATTGACCAATCCCCGCTCCCGAGGGAGATTGGGGCCCATGGAAGACGGCCATCAGCTCGCGGTGTTCATCGACTTCGAGAACATCGCCCTCGGCATCCAGCACACGCGCCGGAAGTTCGACATCCAGAAGGTCCTGGAGCGGCTCCTGGAGAAGGGCAAGATCACGGTGAAGAAGGCGTATGCCGACTGGACGCGCTTCGCCGACTACAAGCATGCCTTCCACGAGTGCGCCATCGAGCTCATCGAGATCCCGAAGCGCTCTTCCGCCGGCAAGAACTCGGCGGACATCCGGCTCGTCGTGGACGCGATCGACCTGTGCTACTCGAAGGGGAACCTGAACACGTTCGTCGTCGTGTCCGGGGACAGCGACTTCTCCCCGCTCGTCTCGAAGCTCAAGGAGAACGGCAAGACGGTGATCGGGCTCGGGATGAAGGACTCGACGTCGGAACTCCTGCGCGACAACTGCGACGAGTTCATCTACGTCGAGGACATCGAGCGCGCGCCCGTGGAGCCGCCGGACCTGCCCGACTCGGTCCCGGACAAGAAGAAGGAGGCCCTGCAGCTCGTCGTCGAGGCGGTCGTCGGCCTCAAGCGGGAGAACAAGGAGATCCTCTACTCGTCGATGATCAAGGACACGATCAAGCGGAAGAAACCGCAGTTCGACGAGGCCTACCACGGCTACCGCACGTTCAGCGACGTTCTGGAGGACGCGGAGCGGCTCGGCATCGTGAAGCTCAACACCGATCCGAGAAGCGGGACGTACGTCGTCGTGGGATTCCAGCGAAAGCGATAGCCCTTTCGGTGCGGTCCCGCTTTGCGGGACCCGCCGCCGAGCGGCGGCGGCCCTACGGGCCGCAGCGCCGTGTCAAGGGTTAGCCTTCGGAGTGCCAGCTCGACACGCCGAGGAACGCGCGGCACTTCGGACAGAAGAAGATCTTCTCCCGCACGTAGATCGTCGTCTCCGTCTCGATGGAGGCGACGTTGTCCCAGGTGATCTCGGCGCGGCAGAAGGGGCAGAGAGGACCGTCGCCGGCGGCGCCGGAGCGGATGCGGTCCTTCACGGCCGCCGAGACGCGCGCGACGGCGCCGGTCCCGACCGTATTCGTGGCAGTGCATTCCGGGCAGGAAGAGACCCGAGGGTCGTACTTCTCCCCGCATTTCGGACATGTGCGGTGTCTCGCGGCGCCGGGCATCGGGCGGATTCTACCCGCCCTCGCGCGCATCCGTCAACCGGATTCCCCTTGACAAAATGTAAATGATGAAATATAAATCATGATGTGGGTCGGACCCCGCGGTCCCGGCCCGGGGGTCGAGGAGAGGGAAGATTTTCGAGAGAGGGGCCATGGCGGAAGCACCCAAGCCGGATTCCACCACCATCCTGGCGAGCGACTGCTCCTTCAAGGGCGAGATGTCCTTCGAAGGCTCCATGCGGATCGACGGGAGGTTCGAGGGGAAGATCGGATCGAAGGGCCGCCTCGCCGTCGGGAAGGGCGCCCACCTCACCGCGGACGTCACCGTGGGCCAGGCGAACATCGACGGCAACCTCAAGGGCAACATCGTCGCCGCCGAGCGCGTCGAGTTGACCTCGAGCGCCGTCGTGGCCGCCGACCTGCGCGCCCCGAAGCTCGTCGTCGCGGAGGGGGCCACCTTCGTCGGCAACGTCCACGTCGGACCCGATGCGCTCAAGGGGGCCGAGAAGTCCGAGTTCGTGGTGCCGATGGCGGCGACCCCGATCAAGAAGTAGGCGACCGTGGGGAAGCTCCCGGACAAGCGGCTCGTCCGCTGTCCGCGGTGCGAGACCCCGCTGGAGGTCAGCCGCAACGCGAAGTCGACGCTCTGTCCCGGCTGCCACCAGAACGTCCGCACCGAGGACGATGCGGTCGACACCTACTGCGCGAGGCGCGAGTTCTTCACCGAGGGCGAGGTGACCGTCGGGAAGAAGGGCGTGCTGATCGCGGAGGTGCGCGTCGTGCGCCTCGTCGTGCAGGGCGAGGTGAAGGGGACGGTGCAGGCCCGCGAATCCGTCGTCGTCGCGAAGACCGGACGGGTGTACGGCGACATCCGTACGCCCGTCCTTTCCGTCGAGGCGGGCGCGCAGGTCACGGGACGCTGCGAGTTCGGGCCCGGGCTCGCGCAGCTCCGCGCCCCCGAACCCGCGGTTGACGCCGGCGTGAGCGCGGCCTAGAATTCCTTCGGGCCGTTAGCTCAGCGGAAGAGCATCTGCCTTACACGCAGGGGGTCACAGGTTCGAATCCTGTACGGCCCATCCGCCTTCGCGCGCCGGAGCGTGGCGGAGGCGCAACGAAGGCGGGCAAGTCACGGCGCGCTTCGGCGTGATTGCCACTTCCTGGTTCGCCGAAGGCGCGAAGGCGGGCCGAGCCCTACCGGACTTCGGCGGGATCGCTCCTTGATCCGCAGGCGCGGAGGCGGACTCCCCCGCGCGTCGCTCGGCGGGAGATTCCTCCTCGCGCATCTGAACGCTCGCCGCCCCTTTTTTGTTGCCCTGCGCCCGCCCGCTGAATAGGATGCCGACTTTCCGGAGGAGACGGGCATGCGCGGAATCGTCGTCGCCGCGGCTTGGTTCGCCCTCGCGGCCACCGCCTCGGCCCAGGACCAGCAGATCGGGCCGCGCGACATGTCGATGGGGGGAGGCGGCACCTCGTTCCAGGACGAACCGGTCTCGCTCTGGCTGAACCCGGCCGGCATCGCGACCCAGACCGACCAGCTCTCCACTTCATTCCAGACGTTCACGGGCTACCCCATCGAGCGCAAGTCCGCCTCCGGCGGCGGGATCGACTTCTCCGCCGACCCCAAGACCTCGCTCCCCGAACCGCCCTTCCTTCCGACGTTCCTTGCCGTGCTGTTCCAGATCGGGGATCCGGACGACCAGATGGCCTTGGCCGTCGGCCTCATCCGCCCCTATCACCTCGAGTACGGAATGACGCAGCTCATTTCCGCGTGCCCGAGCGTGCTCACCCCCTCTCACGAGTTCCTGCAGACGTTCGCGCGGCTGCGTCTCGGCTTCGCCAAGAACTTCCGATTCAGGCCCGAGGACAAACCCGGCTGGTTCCCGGAACTGGCGGTCGGCGCCGGCGTGGACGTGGGCTGGACGGACTACACTCTCACCGACAGGACGACGGACAGCGAGACGGGCGAGACCGGGTTCGCGCCGGGCGCGGGCGTCGGCATCCTCCTCGGAGTCTATGACGACGGAGAGAGCTTCCGGGTGAACATCGGAGCGGCCTACCAGACCGGGCTCTATTTCGATCTCGGCACGGACCGCAACCTGATCCCATACTTCGACATGCCCCAGCAGTTCAATGCCGGCGTCGCGGTGTACCTCCTCAAGGGCACGCCGCTGCGTTTCACCTTCGACGTCCAGTTCGTGGGGTGGGAGGCGACCGCCCAGGACCCCGTCTTTCCCGGACAACCCCGATTCGAGGACGCCGTCAACATCTCGGTGGGGGCGGAGTACCGGATCGACCTGTCCGAGAAGCTCCTCCTCCACCTCCGGGCCGGCTACCGACGGTTCCAGCCCCCGTGGGAGGACAAGAACGACCTCCCGTCCAGCGGGACATTCAAGCTCGTCATGGAGGCCGGGGACGAGATCTTCGACATCTTCACGTTCGGGGCGGGAATCTCCTGGACCCGGAGCTCCGGGAAGTTGGGAACCGTCGACGTGGCCGCCGCGTTCGGCGGCGACTCCCCCAATTTTGCGCTGGGGTACAACCATGAGTTCTAGAAGCGAGGCGGACATGCGGACGATGCACTCCCTCCCGTGGTCGCTCGCCGCCGTCGGCGGAATGGTCGTCGCGATCCTCCTCGGCGTCGCAGCCGGCTGCGGAAGCGACGTGAACGACGGCACTCTCGCGCTGGTCGCGAACACCTGCACCGTGCTGCCGTGCACGCAGCAACCTCCCGACGCGCCGTCGACTCCGGGATGCATCGTGGCGACCGCGGCGGGCACCGTGCGGTCGCTCTCCTCCGCGTCCACGAACCTCGGCTTCGCAAACCCGCTCGGAGTGGCGCAGGTCTACACGGCGAGGTCCTCCGGGGGAGCGCCTGAAATCCAGCAGGCGAGCGTCAGCGCGACCGGATCTCCGGGAAACGGCCCCTCGACCGCCCCCTGCGTGGCCGTGCCCGCCGCGCCGGGCAACGTCACGCTGACCGCCTTCGTCTCGACGGCGACGAACCTCACCCTTCTCGAGTCGTTCGTGCCCTCCTCCCAGATCTACGTCAAGAGCTCCCTTGGAACCGTCGCGCTGGTTTCGTTGACGACCAGCGGAGCCATCGCGGGCGGGGACGGCGACAGTTCGGAGCCGCATCTCTCTCCCAACGGGCTCTGGATCGTCTGGACCTCGCTGGCCACCGACCTCGTCGTCCCGCCCACGACTCCGGGACGCCGCCACGTCTACCGGCGCATGATCCTGAGCGCGGACCCGCTCGTCCTGGGGCCCACCGAGCTGATGACGGGAGCCACCGTCCCGGTCCCGGAAGCGAACGGCGACAGCTTCAAAGCGGACGTGGCCGACGACGGGACCGTGGTCTTCTCCTCCGACGCGACGAACCTCGTCGCGGCGGACGGCAACGGGGCGACGGACATTTACATGCGGACCGCCGCGTTCAGCCGCATCAGCATGTCCAGCTCGGGCGGCGATGCCAACGGGCCGAGCGGCAATCCCGCCATATCCGGGGACGCGGAGAGGATCGTCTTCGATTCCTCCGCCACCGACGTCGCCGTGCCGGGAACTCCGCCCGGCATCCGGCAGATCTACATATGGAACAAGGGTACGGGAGAGGTGACGCTCCTGTCGAGCGGCATCGGCGGTCTGCCGGCGAATGGAGACTGCTTCGAGCCGTCGATCGCGCGGACGGCCGCGGGCGACACGTTCGTCGCCTTCCTGTCCCGGGCGACGAACTTGGGGCCCACCGCGGGAGGCGCCATCCCTCTCGCCTACGTCCTGGCGCCGTCGGGCAAGGTCGTCATCGCGTCGCAGAACAGCCTGGGTTCGCCTCCCGCGGATCCCGTCAGCAACGTCGCGATCGCCGTCGATCCGAACGACGCGACCGTCACGTTCGCCACGGCGACGCAGCTCTCCAACTGCCGGACGGCCGGCATGACGCAGGCATACGCGAACCAATTGCCCCTCGTCAATCTCATGCAATAGGAGGCCGGGGCGGCGGACTGGCGCGGGGCCCCGGTCCGGGCTATGATGCGGTTCATGCTCGCGTTGCTGGCGCTGCTCCTCGTGCAGGACGAGCGATCAGTCCCCAAGTCCCACAAGGACCACTACTACGGCCGCGCCGAGGAATGCAAGAAGGCCGAGGCGCTCATCTCCGGCAACGCCCCCTCCGCGATCGCGACGCTCACGATCATCCTGGAGGATCCCAAGGTCGTCTACCGGGAATGCCGTCTCCGCATCGAGCTGCGCGAGCGCAGCTTCACGGAGTGGTACGATTTCTTCCCCTACCAGTTCCGGGGACGCGCCCGGATGACCCTCGCCGATGCCGCCGCGCGAGGGGACGCGCGAGAACGCCAGAGGGCCGCCGAACTGTACGGCGAGGCGATCCGCGATCTCGAGGCCTCGGTCTCCCGCGGGCTCAAGTCGAGCAAGACCTACCTGGAGACGGCGCGCGCGAAACTCCGTGACGTGACGTCGGGAGGGGAAGACCCCGAAGTCGCCTTCCGCCGGTCGTGGGAGGACCTCGTCAAGGCAGGCCGTTACTCCGACGCGCGCGAGCACGTGCGATCGAAGGGCGCTTTCCTCTCCGAGGAGAAGCGAAGGGAGTACGTCCAGTCGACCGAGCGCGCATGCCGGGACTCCCTGGTCCAAGCCTCTCTGGGGTTCGCCGCCCGGCTGGAGAAGATCGCATCCCCTCGCGATCTCGCCTCCCGTTCGACCGCGGATCTCCTTCGCGAATTCGATCTGCCCGACCCGTCGCGCCAGATCGTCGAGGTGCCGGAGGTCGAGTGGTGCCGGTCGGCGCGGGACGCGCTGATCCGGACGCGGGAAGGCGGGGAGACCTTCCGGAGCTGGCTCGACCTGGCCTTCCAGGCGCTCCGTTTCTCGGCGGCGGAGAAGAACCCGTGGTTCCCCTGCGCGGAACGGCTCGCGTTCGAGCTGCTCCGCGATGCCGTCGCCCGCAAGGCGGAGCAGGCGAAGAAGGCGGAGCCGCGCAAGGCGAAGGAACTCCGCTCCGAGGCGGAGGCGCTCGTCGTCCTCTGGCGCGAGTTCGAGAGCAAGATCGCGGACGCGGCCAAGGCCGATCCGGCGCTGGCACGGCTCGCTCCCCGCCGCGAAACCGGAGGGCTCCTCGCGGGCTTCTTCGCCGACGAAACGTCCGTGGAGACGCTCCTGCTCGGCCTCGCGCGCTCCGCGGAGTCGGAGGATCCGCTTCGGGCGATCGCGGATATCGAGACCCGCCTCGCGGAACTCTGGGGGATGGCCGAGGTCCTTGCTCCGGATGCCCGCCGGAAACTCCTCACGGGGAGGATCGCGGCCGGGGCGCTCCGCCTCTTCCTGGCCGGCGCCACGATCGAGGAGGTGGTCCGGGAGTTCGGCGCTCTGGGGACGCTGCTGCGGCAGGCGGGCGGGGCCGCGGGAGAGCAGGCGTTCGGCGCGCGTGTCGGGCGAGTGCTCGAACGGCTACGGTAGGGAACGGAGCTTGAGGGACCCGCGCGGGTCCAGCGGTCCCGAGAGCATGTACTTGCCGCCGTCGCGGAGACCGTCCGCGGGGACCGACGCCTCCATTTCCGGACCGCCTCCGGCACCCGCGAGCCGCAGGGCGTAGTCCGCGATGTCGAGATCCCGGATCACGACGGGACTCGTGAAGTTCCCGTCCACGACCACGATGTCCGCCGCGACCTGCCGGCCGCCCTGCACGACCCACGCATCCCCCGCGCGGAGGTCCACGAGATTCCCCGCAGGAGACGTGAAGAGAACCAGGGTGAACCGGCCCCGGAAGGCCAGCACCGCCCTCAGGAACGCCTGGGCTTTCCCGATCGTGCCCGACTCCTCGGGATACCGGTCCTCCATCACTTCGAGCAGCACGGCCGCCAGGTTCGCCTCCCGTCCCGCCTCGGGCTTCCTCGAAATCCACTCGACTTTCGGCCAAGCGAGCGCGCTCAGGCGCCTGGCCTGATCCCCGAACCACTGTCGCGCGCGTTCGTTCTCGGAGGCGGGCATCGAAGCCAGGATCTCGCGACCGGACCGCACCAGGTCCGCGGCGGGCGGCTCGATCGACTCCGGCTTCATCTTCGCGAGAAGACCGTCGAAGCGCTCCCGCCATTCGCGGTTCGGATCCGGTTTCGGATCGGGCGCCGTCGAAGAGGGCTTCGTCGTCTCCCGCGAAGGTCGGAACACGAAGAAAGCCGCCGCCCCGGCCGCACACAGGAGCAGCACGCCGAGGACCGCGGCGGTCCGCCGGACCGGCCCGCGCGGGGCGACGGAAGGCGGCGCGGCAACCGCGGCCTCCGCGGCGGCCGGACTCGGCTCCTCGATCGCACTCTCCAGCGCCGCCGCCATCTCCTCCGCGCCCGGGAATCGCTCCTCCTTCTTCTTCCGGAGCGCGCGGAGAATCACCGCTTCGACGCCCTCCGGCAGTTCCGGCCTCAATTCCCGGGGCGGCGTGGGTTCCGAATAGCAGATGTTGAACATGACGGCGGTGAAGCTCTCCCCTTCGAAGGGCTGCTTCCCCGTGCAGAGCGCGTAGAGCGTGGCTCCCAGGGAGTAGATGTCGCTCTTCTCGTCGATCTCCCGGACCGATCCGCTCGCCTGCTCGGGCGACATGTAGGCCGGAGTGCCGATGAACGCCCCGGACACCGAGAGGGAGGACTGGGTGGACATCTGCTTGGCCAACCCGAAGTCCGTCACGAAAGGTTCGCCGTCCCGCGAGAACATGATGTTCGCGGGCTTGATGTCGCGGTGGACGACCTGGTTCCGGTGCGCGTAGCCGATCGCGCGGCAGACCTTCACCATCGCGCGCAACAACTGCGGCAGCGGAAGATCGGCCTTGCTCAGCGAGACGCCGTCGACGAACTCCATGACGAGGAAGTGCATCCCCTTGACTTCGCCGACCTCGTACACGCCGCAGATGTTCGGATGCCGCATCCGCGCGGCGAGCTGCGCCTCCCGCCGGAACCGGCGGACGGTGATGTCGTCGGGAATGTGAAGGAACTTGACCGCCACCCACCGGGCGAGATCGGCGTCCCAGGCCTTCCAGACGGCGCCCATCCCGCCCTTCCCGACCTGTTCGACCAGCACGTAATGACTGAAGACGTGGCCGGATTCGCTGCGCGCACGCGCGACCTCGGGCGGTTCCCCTTCGCGGGCCGCGTCCGGCAGCGGTCGCGTGCGCGGGGTGTCGAAGGGGGTGCTGGGCGTCGAGGACTGGCGCACCGTCTCGTCGTCGTGGAGAGGGGGGCTTGGATCGCCCGGTTCCATCACCGCGCGATTGTATCCTACGACCGCGGGAACGGCAACTGACGGGTCTGACGGTAAGAGGGGCAGGCTCGGTTCCCGACCGTCTCCATCCTTGACACCCCCTCCGCACGGTCGTAGCATCCCGCCATGGCTTGGATCGGCCACGTGCGCGCCGGACGCGCGATCACCGTCGACGGCAAACCCGTGACCGGAGCGCAGGTCGCTCTCATCGACGGGGCCGGCCGGATCCGCGCCTACCTTCCCCCGACCGACGCGGACGGCCGTTTCGAGTATCGCACCTACGACCGCATCGAGCTCGGCCTCGGGTTCTTCGTGGCGCACGCCGAATTCGTGCGCACGTGGGGCCCCCTTCCCCCGGACGACTCCTCCGTCTCGACCTTCGAGATGCGGAAGAAGCCGGGCGCGATGCGGGCACAGGTCAAGGACGCCGGCGGTGCGCGGGTCGCGTTCGTCGAGGCGGACGCCAAGGGCGTCATCGCGGTCTTCGAGCTGCGACTCGACGGCGATGGGAAGATCGTGCTGCCCAAGGACCCGGCGTGCACCTACCGCGTCGTGCAGTTCCTCGAACTCGGCGGCGCGCTCCGCCGAGTCAAGGAGACGTTCGACCTCGCCGACTTCCCGTCCTTCGAGGAGATGGCCGCCGAGCTCCGGTACAAAGACGTCGCGATCCTCCGGAGGACGGAACGGGAGATCACGTACTCCATCGGGCCGGACCGCCATCTCCGCTTCTTCTTCGTCCCGAAGTCGTTCGACGAGGCGCTCGCCCTCGTCCCGCTCCTCGATGCGTACGAGCGGACGCGCGAGTCGGCGTACGAGAGCGCGCATGAGGCGATCCTCCC
The DNA here is from genome assembly GCA_016190175.1 of Planctomycetota bacterium. Classification (GTDB taxonomy): domain Bacteria; phylum Planctomycetota; class MHYJ01; order MHYJ01; family JACPRB01; genus JACPRC01. Next base: position 625 of record JACPRC010000150.1, on the reverse strand, counting down.
GGCGCAGCGCGCCGGGATCGCGAACGGCGTCGGATACACGGCCTACGCCGTGCCGGGCAAGTCCCTCGAGGACATCGTGCTCAAGGAGGGCGCGCTCTCCGAGGGCGAGTGCCTGCAACTGCACCGCGAGATCGGCGGCGCAGCGGCCGCCCTGGAAAAGCGCGGGCTCCGGCACGGGAACATCGCCCCCCGCTTCGTGTTCCGCGGACCGGAGGGCTGGCGCCTCGCGCCCCCCTGCCCGGCCGTCCCGATCGGCGCCGTCTACCGGCTCTCTCACCGCCTCCACGACGGCCGCGACGGCGACGACGCCTTCGGCCTCGGCTCGACCCTCCACTTCGCCGCGACCGGGCGCGAACCCCAGTTCGATTCCGAGGAAGTCGCTCCGCCGCCCAACGTGGACGGCATGATCCAGATCCGCGAGCGCTACCGGCCTCTGGGCCGGCCGGCGATCGACCAGGTGCTGGCGCCCCTCCTCAATCGGGCGTGATAGAATAGCCCTCGGTACCGATGGGCTTCCTCAAGAACCGTCCGGGTTTTCTTCTCGCCGGGGTCTTCCTCCTCCTGATGGCCGCCATCTGGATCTTCGTCGCCCCGCGCCCCGCGCCGCAGTCCGTGCCCCACCCCC